>JAGCWQ010000019.1 GCA_017961765.1 Paludibacteraceae bacterium
ATTTCCGTCGTAAATATAGTGAATCTCCCGCTTTCTTCCAAGGAAATCGAGGGGCAAATCCTTCGTCTGATTTTTAGGGCAAATCAGTACTATTTTAGTTTAATAATGTCAGTGACATTCCTCATCAACGCTTAGGCTGAAAACCTTTCCTATTAGTAACCGATTGCACCGCAGGTGCTGTCGGGTCACAGAAATGGGGACGAAAACTTTCCTTTCGCCCCCACTCAATTTTCAAAAATGTAGTCGTAGGCGAGACTCATCAGACCTGTGTTGCCCTTGTAGGCGGTCTCGCTCCATACCTTGCCTGATTCGTCATAGATGCGGGTGCGGACTACGGAGCCTTTAGTCTTTGGGCCATTCAGAGTTATTTTACCTCTTCCTATTGACCCCCCGTGTGGCCTCTGCTTCCAACGGATTGTCGGGCCAGTAGTGCTTGGGGTAACGACGGCGGAGTTCCTTCCGAACTTCGAAATAGGTGTTCTCCCAAAAACTGCGGAGGTCTTGGGTGAGTTGGACTGGCTTGAATCCTGGGGAGAGAAGCTCCATTAAAACGGGTCGTTTGCCGTCATCTATGCGGGGAGTGTCCGTCATGCCGAAGCACTCTTGAAGGCGGACGCTGACAACGGGGGCTTCCGCTCCTTTGCGATAGTCCACTCGTATGCGGCTTCCTGTCGGCACGGTGATGTGGCTGGGTGTCAGTCGTTCCACAGTTTGCTGTTGTTCGTAGGTCAGCATGCCCCATAAGACAGCGGTCATGTCGATTTTTTTCGTCTCGTTGGCGGTCGTTGCCAATTGTCCGTTGTTCTCAAGATAGAGAGGTAGCCACTCTTTGGCTCGGGATAGGACGGATTCTGTCCCCAAGTCGGGAAGTTCCAAATCGGGATGCCAATCGGCTACGCATTCGATTCTCCTTTGCATCCGTTCCACCTCTTCAGAAAAGTCCAATAGGCTTAGTCCGTTCTTGGCGACGGCTATGCAGAGGGTCTCCGTAATCTCCTCTCTGGTGAGGTCGGAAAGTGCTTTCGACCCGAGGATGAGGTTCCCGATGCGTTCTTCTTGAGTTGCGACGAGGCATCCTCGCTTGTTGTCCCATGAGACGTTCCGCTTGGTTCTGGATAGCCCTTGGACTGATTTCGGATTTAAGGGGGAGGCCAAGAAAACTCTTCCGCTGCTTGCGTTGAGTGCGGCAACGGCAATCCAGTCGTAGGCGGATAACTGGTCCTCTTTGTTGATAAAGGCTTTCTCTCCGCTTGCCAATCGGAAATGTCCGCAATGGTCTTCCGCCTTGGCTATTCGTTCGGGGTAGGCGTTGGCGATGAGGAGTCCGACTTTCTCGTAGTCGGCAGGTGTGTTCTCCTCCTTTGTGCGGACAAGCTTCCTATATTCGCTGGCGATTCGGATGATTCGTTTCCATTTGCCTTCGTTCCCTCGTTTCCTTGCCTCTCTGAGCAGGACTATTCGGGTGTTGATGTCTGCATCCTCCACCGTTTCGCCCAGTGGGTCTTTCTCTTCTATCAAGGCGGCGATGTCGCTTGCCAAGGCTTTCCCTATCTCATTTGTCTCGTTGATCAGCATTCTGGCTATGCGGGGATGGCAGGGCAGGTGGGCCATTCGAGTTCCCATCTCCGTCACTTTCCCTTGTTCGTCAGTGGCGCCGAGTAGCTGCAAGAGGTGAGCTGCTTGTCTCACGTTGCTTGCGGGAGGGGGTGTTAGCCACGGAAGACGGTTGAAGTCGTTCCCGCCCCAAGAGACGATGTCGAGCAGGGTGGAGGCAAGGTCGGCCGTCTCGATTTCAGGCTTCCTAAACTCTTCCATGCGGTGTTCGGTGGCGAGTGTCCATAGTCGGTGGCAGGAGCCTTCGCAGATTCGTCCAGCGCGACCGCTTCGTTGGGTGGCTACGTCTTTGCTGATGCGTGTCGTGACGAGGTGGCTGAGCCCGGTCCTTGGATCGTAGTCCATTTTCCGACAGAGCCCTGAATCGACGACGATGCGCACGCCCTCAATAGTAAGGGAGGTCTCTGCGATGGAGGTGGCCAAGACCACCTTCCGACGGCCTTGTGGCGAGGGTAGGATGGCCTTCCTTTGCTCTTGTGGAGATAGTTGTCCGTAGAGAGGGAGGATTTCCGTCTCGGGTAAACTGCCTTCCAATAGGTCGCGGCAACGCAGGATTTCCGCCTCTCCGGGAAGGAAGGCGAGAATGTCTCCCTCCTCTTGCTTGCTGGCTTTCAGTATGGCTTGAGCCACTTGTTCTGCCACTTGTTCCGTGTTGGCATCCTCTTCGCTATGGCTGATTTTGACAGGGAACATCCGCCCCTTGCTCTCTACGATGGGGGCGTCTAATGCGTTGCTGATGGCGTTCGTGTCGATGGTTGCTGACATGATGACGATCCGCAGGTCGGGCCGGACCATCTCCTGCGTCTCTCGGACAAGGGCTAGGGCTTCGTCTGTGGCGAGGCTCCGTTCGTGGAATTCATCGAATAGGACGGTGGAGACACCGTCAAGGAAGGGGTCGCCGACCAGCATTCGGGGAAGGATGCCTTCGGTCATGACCACTATGCGGGTTCGGGCGGAGGTGCAATTCTCAAAGCGGACTTGGTAGCCTACGGTCTCGCCCACCTTTTCGTGGAGGAGTTCAGCCATTCTTTCGGCTATCTGCTTGGCGGCGATTCGGCGGGGTTCTAACAGAATGATTTTCCCCTCGTTGGGAAATCCTTTGAGCAGGGTGAGGGGGAGCAACGTCGATTTGCCGGCTCCAGGCTCTGCCGTGATGATTAAACGGTTGTGCTCCTTTAATTTCCGATTGACCTCGTCGGCTATGGAGTAGGCTGGTAAATGAATGACCTTCGCCTCGTCTATTTGCAAATTATCTCTGTTCAACGATGGAGGAATTAAACGTTGTGAATTATAAAAAAGCCATTCCGACAGCATCATGCTTGAAGGAATGGCTTTCTATGGGTCTTTTTATCTTTAGAAAATGAAACCGATACCAGCGGAGTAGGCAACGTTTTTGAGAGAGCGTTGATCCGACTCTTTGTTCAGGTTCAGGAGTCCCCATTCGGCATCGATGGTGATGTAGAACGGCATGAAGACGAATTTGGTGCCGGCTGTCAATCCTATATCCAAGTTGTTGAATCGTCCGTCCGAGCCGAAGAGGTCGTAGCTCTCCTCTTTCCCATCTTGCTCAATTTTATATTTTCCTGCAAATCCGTAGCCCACGTAGGGGCCTGCATTGATTCGCCAATCCATTTCCGATTCCAGAGGGAAGGACAAGCTGATTTTCAAAGGAATCTCAGCATAGATAGGGTTGGTGGAAACGCCCGTGTTGGACTCTTTGTGTCCCTTCATCGCCAATTCCAGCATGGGTTGAAAAGTCAGGTAGTCACCTAACGGCATGTCAATACCGCCCGCTATTCTGCCTCCGAATCTATATTCGCTTCCGTTTATGGTCATGGTCGTGTAGCTGACGCCACCCTCTACGAGAAATTGAACTTGCCCAAATGCATTGATGGAAAGGAATCCTAAAAGGAGAAACGAAAATAATCTTTTCATCATTCTTCTAATACTTAACTTCTTAATTCTAAATTTTAATTATTTCAAAGGCTGAATGGGTCAAAACAGTTGTTTTCATGGATATCTGTGTAGTCGTTCTGCTCTTCACCATGGAGTCCGTCCAACTGCTTGTCGTGGACGAACCTTCATCCTGTTGCAAAAATATATAAATAATTTAGAAGAATAAAGGCGAGGTCTAAAAAAACGGTGTTTTCCTGCGTGCGTTTTGTCGATGGAGTGGGCTTTCCCTATAAACTTTCCTTGCCCAAGCAGAAGCATGGGACTGCTTGTTTTGCGGTCTCATTGAGAATGCTTCCACAGGGTTTAGTTTTCAGGTGAGTAGTCGAGGTTTTCTGCCTTCTTTTTCCAACGTTCCTTTGCATAGAGTTGCATGTCGATCAGCACATCGCTCTCGTCCGTGATTTCGAGTCCGAGAATGGTCTCCAAGACATCCTCCATGGTGGCGATGCCTTCCAAACCTCCGTATTCGTCGATGACAAGGGCGATCAACTCTTTCTTGGAAATCATCAGGTCGTAGAACTTCGGGATGGTGGTGTTCTCGTAGCAGACGATGATGTGGCGTTTGATGTCTTTCAGTTTGATGCCTTTCTTGTCGTTCGCAAGATGAAGCAGGATATCCGATTTCAGTACGAACCCTGTAATGTTGTCGATGGTATCTTTATAGATCGGGATTCGTGAGTAGCGGAGAAACTCCTTGTTGTTGAAGAACTCCTCCAAGGTGATGTCCTCTTGTGCGGCAAGAACCACCGTTCTTGGGGTCATGATGGTACGTATCTTGGTCGATTTGAGGCGAATCAGGTTTGTGATGATTTTGCTCTCGTGCGATTCAAAGACGCCCTCTTTCTCTCCGATGTTGGTCAGTACGACAATCTCTTCGCGGCTGACGGTCTGCATCTGCTTTCTGGAGATGAGTTTGGTGAGGAGTTCGGATATGACGACGAAAGGGTAGGCAATGTAGATGGCACCTTGGATGAACCAAGCCAAAGGCGAGGCCAAGGATCGCCAGTAGTTTGTTCCGATGGTTTTAGGGATGATTTCGGAGAAGACCAAGACGAGGAGGGTCAAGGTCAGGGAGGCCAATCCAAAATATTCGTTTCCAAAGACTTTGACGGCTTGGGCACCTACGCCGGCAGCACCCATGGTGTTGGCCAACGTGTTGAGGGATAGGATGGCGGCGATGGAGCGGTCCATGTCAGCCTTCAGTTTTTTCATGATTCGTCCGCCCCTGCTTTTTTCTGCGATCGTCTCGATGTAGGAGGCGGAGGAGGAGAGCATGACCGATTCCATGATGGAACAGAGGAAGGAGGTGCCTATGGTGAATAGTAAATATGCGATAAGTAAGCCCATTTGTTGCTGTTTTGTGTACACTTCTGAACACTGCAAAGTTAGTAATTGTTAGAATGCTTTGCAAATGAAGCGAGTCGAGTCTCGAACGGGAAGAAAAGTGTTAAAATGGAAATTGAATAATTTCTAATAGAAACAAGTGGAATTATTTTGAAAATAGATTGATTTGTGTATATTTGTACTACATAAAGTCGAACTCTAAAAATGTTTGGTGTTTTATTTTATTTGCAGATAATTGTCCTATGGAAATCAGATGATTGTTTGTGAAAAATCAAATATAAGAGGCTGTGTCACTTTCCTGCGATTTGGGGAGCTGTCGGAATAGGTGGCTTTGGAAACAAGGGTGAGTGTTCGAGCAGGTCTAATATGGAACAACTACGAGAAAAATGAACTACAAACTAAAAATGATAGAGTATGCTAAAGAAATGTTTAATGATTTTCGTCTTGTTGTATGGGACGTTGTCTGCTACTGCGGCAGTGCAGTACATGACAGTTGAGTTAAAGAGTGGGGAAAAGTTCAGCTTTTTGCTTGCCGACAAACCTATTGTGACTTATGCGAATGGCGACCTTTCGGTTAATGGCAGTCCTACGACGAGTTATGCCATTAGCGGTGTGAAAAATTATCACTTCACGGAGAAGAATGAGACGGGTCTATCCTCTGTGTCGGCGGAAACACTCCGCATTGTGAGTCTTGATGACAATTCCATTGGGATTCAAAATGCGCCAGCTTCGGCTAAGGCCATTTTGTTCACGGCCACGGGAGGAGTGGCCTCGACTGCCGTTGTCGATGCTTCAGGTTCGGCTACGTTGGTTCTACCTCGGCAGAAAGGTCTCTATCTGCTTTCCGTAGGGGAGTTGACTATAAAACTTATTCGTAAATAATTAAAAAGAAAAGCGTATGAAAAAGATTTTACTATTAGTAGCAACTTGTGCTTCATTGGCATTTGTAGCGGATGCCACAACTTATATGCGTGTGAAAACTACAGACGGGTCAATCATAAAATATGATGTGGAGAAAGTTGTGGAGGTGGATTTTACGGGAAGCGAGGATACCGTCCTTACTCTTGCCGTGAGTGGTGAGGTGGATAAATATTCCTATGTCGATCTTGGTTTGAAAAGCGGCACATTGTGGGCGACCTACAATGTCGGAGCCTCTTCTCCTACGGAATTTGGCGATTACTTTGCCTGGGGGGAGACTTCGCCCAAGGATGACTATACCATTGATACATATAAGTGGAGCAATGGCCGTTCCAATGTGATGACAAAATATAGTGTGGATTATAGCTTCGGCTCGAAAGATAGTTTGTTGGTTTTGGTGCCTGCCGACGATGCGGCTACGGCAAACTGGGGCTCAAGTTGGCGTATGCCTACTAATGAGGAGCAGATGGAGCTGAAAGAGGGTTGCGATTGGACGTGGGTGGATAATTTTAATGGCAGCGGTGTCTCCGGTAGTATCGGTGTTTCGAAGGTGAATGGGAATGCCGTCTTTTTCCCTGCTGGCGGTTATCGTGATTACTTAGGGCCTGAATATGTTTTCTCTCGTGGCTATTATTGGTCCTCTTCCCTTCTCACTAATGTTTCTTATTATGCGTATGAGTTCCTTTTCTACAAGACGTTTATAGATTGGTTCAGTGACAATCGCTTTTTCGGCATGAATGTCCGTGCGGTTGTGGCTAAGCCGTGATGATGGTGCTCCATTTGAGGAAACGAAGAGTTTCTTCTGGTGGAGCATCTCCCTTTTGTGGAATGTTTTGTCCTAATATGGCGAAAAGTTCATGGGTGTTTTGACCATACAGGAAGGCTCTTCCAATCAGAGGGAAATCCCATTTCTTTTGTGGATAATAATTTATGAGGCTGGAGGAGCAATTCTTCCAAGTTTTTTTTGAATGAGTTTTCTGGGCTGATTGTGTCGGAAATGTATTTGATGGCAGAGAGAAGGGCGAATAGTTTGTTCTTGTGGATTCTTTTCTCTGCGCCTTTCTCGATGAAGGGTTTTGTTGTGTTATATGGCAATTGGAGTTCTATTGTGAATCGTCGGTTCCAAATGCGGCTATGATGTGCACAATGATTTCGTAAGTTGCTAAACGCATGTTACCAATTCGCAAACACATTTTCATGCCCAATGCCAAATTGTTGGGCAATTTCCCTTTTCTCCTTTTTTGAAGATAGACTTTTGTATAATCGGCTTAGTGTGCCAAAGGAAATTACTTCCATGACCATCCATGAGGGTGGCAATTGCGGGTCGTCATATTTTTGTTTGTAATGTTTTATGAACTCTTCGTTGCTTCTGTCTACTTCGGACTTTATGTCTTCCAATATTTTATCGAATGGGGCTTGTGGACTATATGCTTTTTCCTCTTCATACCATGTCGCATTGTTGGAGGAGAGTGAGTAGGTGTGAGAGATTTTTGTCCTGACTGAAATCTCGATTTTTTCTAATTCGCTGAATACTAGCGACCGCAAGTGTTTGTCAAATACGTATAAGTCAACAATATCCATAAAATCAATGTCATTTCTCAAAAAATCGTGGTCTTGATTCGGAATCTTGTTTTGAAAAGGATACATGAAGGCTTTTAGACGGTAGTAGCTTATATTTTGTAAATAGTGATTTGCCAAGTTTTCGTCTGCGAAATTCAATCCTTGATTTTTGAGTTTTGATATTTGCTCTTTTATGGTTAAAGGTTGCTTAGTGTACTGCATAAAATAGATAAGAATGATTATAATACTCGAAGACCGCTCTGGTGCGCTGTTCTACGGGAAGCGTGAGCGGTCATATTGAGTGCAAATATAAGATTTTTTTTTGAAAATAAAAAAGTGGGTATATCATTCGATACACCCACTTTTCGTTTTTATGAAGTTTTTTTATTTTCCTTCTTTCTTCTCGTCCCTTGCAGGCTTAGGAAGAAGAGCCTTGTGGGAAAGTTTGAACTTACCAGACTTAGGATCAATGTCAAGCAACTTGACAGAGATGATGTCGCCTTCCTTCAAACCTGTTTGTTCCATCGTTTCGAAACGTCTCCACTCGATTTCAGAGATGTGGAGCAAGCCTTCCTTGCCTGGCATGAATTCTACGAATGCACCGTAAGGCATGATGGACTTCACCTTTGCGTCGTAAGTCTCGCCGACCTCTGGAACTGCCACGATAGCCTTGATACGAGAAAGTGCGCTGTCCAACGACTCCTTGTTCGTTGCTGCGATTTCTACGTGTCCCTTGCCATCTGTCTCTTCGATAGAAACGGTAGCGCCAGACTTCTCTTGGATATCTTGGATGATCTTTCCTCCAGGGCCGATGATGGCACCGATCATCTCCTTTGGAACGTCCATTGTGACGATACGTGGAGCGTGTGGCTTCAAGTCTTCACGAGGCTCTGCGATAGTCTCCGTGATCTTGCCGAGGATGTGCATACGACCCTCTTTTGCTTGGTTCAATGCCTTCTCCAAGATTTCGTAGGACAAACCGTCCACCTTGATATCCATTTGAGTAGCAGTGATACCGTTGACTGTACCTGTTACCTTGAAGTCCATGTCACCCAAGTGGTCCTCGTCACCCAAGATGTCGGAGAGGACGGAGTATTTTACGTTGCCCTTGTCTGTGATAAGACCCATGGCAATACCTGAAACAGGACGCTTGATCTTAACACCAGCATCCATCAAAGCCAATGTTCCTGCGCAGACAGTTGCCATAGAAGAAGAACCGTTTGACTCCATGATGTCTGACACGATGCGGACACAGTATGGATAGTCAGCAGGAATCATTCTCTTCAACGCACGCCATGCCAAGTGACCGTGACCGATTTCACGACGGCCTACACCACGTTGAGCCTTTGCCTCACCTGTTGAGAATGGAGGGAAGTTGTAGTGGAGTAAGAATCTCTCCTTACCGTGGATCAATACCTCGTCAACCAACTTCTCATCTTGCTTCGTACCCAAGGTACAAGTGGTCAAAGATTGAGTTTCACCACGGGTGAAGATAGATGATCCGTGAGGGCCAGGCAAATAGCCGACCTCGCACCAGATAGGACGGATCTCAGTTGTCGTACGTCCGTCGAGACGCTTGCCCTCGTCCAAGATGGAACGGCGCATAGCCTCTTTCTCTACAGCGTGGTAGTATCGGTCGATCATACCTGCTTTTGCCTCCAACTCTTCGTCGCTCAAGTTCAAGGAAGCGATGTACTCTTCCTTCACGCCGCTGAATTTAGCCTCGCGGTCGTGCTTATCTGTGTTGGCAGATGTTGCCAATGCGTATGCCTTGTCGTAGCACTTAGCCCAAACGTCCTTTTCGAGTTCTTCGTCGTTCTCTTCGTGGCAGTACTCACGTTTTGTCTCCTTGCCAGTCTCCTTCATCAACTCTTTCTGGATCAAACACATTGGCTTGATTGCTTCGTGAGCGGCCTTCAAGGCGTTCAAGAGGTCAGCTTCGGAAACCTCGTCCATTTCACCTTCCACCATCATGATGTTTTCGTAGGTGGCACCTACCATCAAGTCCATATCAGCCTTTTCGAGTTGCTCGAAAGTAGGGTTGATGACGAACTCACCGTTGATGCGGGCTACGCGAACTTCGGAGATAGGTCCGTTGAAAGGAATGTCAGATACAGCGAGGGCGGAAGAGGCAGCCAATCCGGCGAGAGCGTCAGGTTGGTCGATTCCGTCAGCAGAAATCATGAGGACGTTTACGAAAGTCTCTGCGTGATAGTTATCTGGGAATAGAGGACGGAGAGCACGGTCAATAAGGCGCGCTGTCAAGATTTCATAATCTGAAGCTTTTCCCTCTCTCTTGGTGAAACCACCAGGGAAGCGGCCATAAGCACCGAATTTCTCTTTGTACTCTACTGTTAGTGGCATGAAGTCAGTTCCGGGAACTGCGTCTTGGGCGGAACAAACTGTGGCAAGCAACATGGTGTTGCCCATGCGTACCACCACTGCACCGTCGGCCTGCTTGGCCAATTTCCCGGTTTCGATCGTGATGGTTCTCCCATCTGGTAGTGCGACCGTTTTTGTAATTACATTCATCATTCTTTATTTTTTATTCGTCGTTAATTCAACATACAAATATAAAAAAGATTCTTTTGTAAATGGGTGTTTAAAAGATGTTTTTTTAAGAATGTTGAAGAGAACGGTGGTTGATGAATGTGAATACATGCTGTGAGGCGATGTGCACGCCAAGGCAGAGACGATGTGCACATCGTCTCTACTTCGTTATATGTTTTCCGAATCATTTGGTTACGGCGCGGATGCTTCTGCCGTGGTAGCGCATGGCTTCTTCGTCTAAGAAAAAATTGTCTCTGAAATCGAATCGGTATGCTTGGTAAGATTGATCTTCGTAAAGGGATGAACTCCAATAGTAACCGCCGCCGCCAACATCGTCATGCCCTTCTGAAAAAGTCATGTAGCCGGCTGCGGGTAAAAAGATGGTCTTCCCATTACTCTTGGAAGTCCCGATTTCTCCTGCAACACCTGAGCCGTTGAAGTCTTTTGTCCAACTCCACTCGCAACCCTCTTTCAACTCCCTTAGCTCTGCTATGGTTGGTGTGCGCCATGTTTTGCCCCAGTTTACGCTAGCGGCGTCGTCCTCAGCCTCTAGAGTGCTCTTGTTGTCTACTGAGCCGAATGTGCTTGAGGTTACGTATTTTGTGAAGGATGGATTTAGATCCTTCACCCATTTGTAGTCGCGCCAATTGTACTTTTTCTCTGTTTTTGGGGATGTCTCGCCCCAGGCGAAGATCTCTCCGTATTTTGTCGGTTTGTCGGCGCCCACGTTGCAAGTGGCCCATTTGATACCACTGGGCAAACCAAGGTCTACGTAATCGTGTCCCGCAACCTTTCCAGAAACAGTCTGGGCCGAGCAACAGAAACTTGTCATTAGTAGGGGTAGTAGTGAAAGTAGTCTCTTTGTCATATCGATATCAGTAAATGAATCAAAAAAATCTTTGGCTGTGGCAAAGGTAGGAAATAATATTGATGCTTTCCGAAAGTCCTTGTTGGAATTTTATTGTCAGTACTGATAGCAGAAATTAAATATTTATAAGATAGGGAGTTGGTGTACGGTCGAATCTGTGTTTCTGCTAAGTTGAGGGTGTCTTTGCACTTCGATTCCCCTATTATAGAGAAAGTGTGAAACCCATTTCTCCTCTTTTTTTCTTCATTCCCCTCTCTTTTCTTCCTTAATCGGTTCTCTTTTCCCAATTCTTGATTAATTTTGCGCATTCGTTTCTGATGCCTTTCTTTTCGATAAAGTAAATGAGTTGGATTGGCAATTTTGGGGCGAACTAATTAAGTCGGATTGTGTTTTATTTTTGATTTTAGAAGAAATGAAGAACAAGTACATTGATTTGATTGAGCAGTCGTTCGAGTTCCCTAACGAGGAGTTTACCGTTGTGGATGAAGAACTTCACTGGTGCGGTGTGCCTTTGATGGACTTGATAAAACAGTACGGAACGCCTTTGCGTATCTCTTATTTGCCGAAGATTGCCCAAAATATTCAAAAGGCAAAGCGTCTTTTCAATGTGGCGATGGCAAAGGTTGATTATGCTGCCGATTACAATTATTGTTATTGTACGAAAAGTTCGCATTTCTCTTTTATCATGGAGGAGGTCTTGAAACATGATGTGAATCTGGAAACCTCTTCCGCTTTCGACATAAACTTGTTGGAGGCTTTGTATGAGCAGGGTCTTTTGAAAAAAGACCGTTATGTGCTGTGCAACGGCTTCAAACGTCCTCAGTATGTGGAGAATATCAAACGACTGATGGATCTGGGCTTCGAGAATGTCATTCCTATCTTGGACAACAAATTCGAGTTGGATCTCTTCTTGAACGATTACAGCAAGAAGTTTAAGGTGGGCATCCGTATCGCTTCGGAGGAGGAGCCTAAGTTCGATTTCTATACCTCCCGTCTGGGTATCCGCTATAAGGACATCATCCCTTACTATCGTGAGAAGATCAAGAACAATAAGCAGGTGGAACTGAAGATGCTTCACTTCTTCATTAATACGGGAATCCGTGACACCTCTTACTATTGGAATGAGTTGAATAAGGGCGTGAATATGTATTGCGAACTGAAGAAGGAGTGCCCCGAGTTGGATAGCTTGAACATCGGAGGAGGACTTCCAATCCAGACCCACATGGATTTCTCTTATGATTATGAGTACATGATTGAGGAGATTGTGGCGCAGGTAAAGAATGCGTGTGCGCAAGCGGGTGTGCCTGAGCCTCACATCTTTTCGGAGTTCGGTTCCTATACGGTAGGAGAGAGCGGTGCAATCCTTTATTCCATTGTCAATCAGAAACAACAGAACGATAGGGAGTTGTGGAATATGATCGACAGCTCTTTCATTACCACCATGCCGGACACATGGGCCATCAACCAACGCTTCCCTTTCTTGGCCATCAACAACTGGGGATCGGAGTATGAACGTGTGCATCTAGGTGGTTTGACTTGTGATAGTGAAGACTTTTATAATGCGGAAGTTCACTCCAATGCCATCTTCTTGCCGAAGATGCAACCAGGTCGTGAGCAGTATATCGGATTCTTCCACATGGGAGCTTACCAGGAGTCTTTGAGTGGATTCGGTGGTATCCAACACTGTTTGATCCCTGCACCTAAGTTGGTGGTGGTCGATCGGGATGAGAATGGCGAATATACGACAAAACTCTTCGCTAAGGAACAGAGTTATAAGTCTATGCTCAAGATATTGGGTTATTAATAAAGCGTTCTGCTCTTATGGAATTACCCTCTTTCTTTTCCTTGCTTGGTCGTGCTTCGGAGCCTACGAAGGAGTATGCTCCGTTGGAATCGTTTCTCTATTCTTATGATGGCACAATCGGCAGGAATAATTACAGATATGAGGTTAAGAACGATCAGAGTGGCAATTTTCAACTAACGTATAGCAGTTTTCAGTATCAAGATTATGGAGAGATGGTGGCTCCTCTTGATGACTCTTGGATGCTGAAATTGAAGAATTTGTGCCAAGCGTATGACGTGAAGCGATGGGATGGATTCAATAAGTCGAATAAGGAAGTCTCCGATGGTTCTGGCTTTAGCTTCTTTGCAAAATTTTCGGATGGAAGCTCTGTCTCGGCTTATGGAATGAATAGCGTGCCGGATGGATATCGGGAGTTTGAAAGCCAACTGAATCTCCTTTTCCAACCTCTTGTGGATTCTCTCTTGGAGAAACAACGTCAACTTAAAGTTGCGCAAGGTGTGCAGGGAAACTGCCGATCCATTTTGGCTACATTCATCCAACAGGGTCAGTCGGGACGGGACGAATACCATCTCTTGATCTATAAGCAGGGCGTTCGGGAAAATAATTTCGATGTGAAAATCAAATCCTGCAGCGGTGAGTTTTTTGAAAAGGGCTACTACCGTTACTATGCAGGATTGCCTGACGAGGCCTTGCATTGGGATAAGGTGACGGAAATCATGGAGAGGAACAAGGTGGTCTGTTGGATGAACTACGATAAGGCAGCGCCGGACGCCAACAATAGTGAGTGGTTCCAATTCGCCTTCGGATTTGAAGAGGGCAGGGTGGAGGCCATGGGTACGCTTCCGCCAGAAAACTACGGACAGTTTAGGCAAGAGTTTCTCTCTTGGCTCTGTTCGGTTATCAAGGAGGCGGAGACGAAGCGAGGCTTGACAGCCTCAAAATGATCAAGCAATCTCAAAGAGACGATGATAGAGTAGCCCTGCATTTCGGTGCGGGGCTATCTTTTTTATTGCGGAATTACTTTTCCTATCTTTGACTTGATGAATGTGCCTATTTTGTAGAGGCTGTTTATTTTCTCCATGGGGAGGTTGTCTGTCGTGATGCGGGTGACTTCTCCCTTCTGCACGAATTTTAGGATGACCATGCCGCCGCATAGTCCGCCGTGCGATTTCCCCACGTATTGTTGGATATTCTCTTGCTTGATAAGGTCGAATATCTCTTGAACGGTCTCTTCCTCTGTCGTGTAGGCTATGTGGATCTCTTTGTCCATGTATTCGTATTTCTCGTAGGTGTGTAGTTGGCAGGAGCCGTCCGCTTCGTTTCGGTATAGAACGATTTCAGAGTATCCGTCGCCGCCCACGGTGGCCATTCTCCTTTCGCAATAATCGACTAGGAGCGTAAGTTGATTTTCTTCTGTGCTTTTCTGTGTCATAACTGGTATGTAGATGAAATGTTGCTTTTTTTGTGTTGTTTCCTATTCCACAACTTCGATATAGAAACTGAAAGGGCGGAAACCGTCGTTGCAGCTGATGAGGGCGCTCATTGGGTTTCGCATCCAACCGTCGTAGAAGTTGCCTTCGCCTCGAGCCAACGATTCGACGAATGGCCTCATGCTTTTCCATGCCTCAGGACATAGGCCTTGGGGGCGTTCTCCATCGACGGAAATCCATTCTTCGCCTTCCTTTACGTCGCACGCATGCTCTATGGGGTTTTCGTATTTCTCCATAAGGTCGTGGTAGATGGTCTGCCGTAGGGCGGTGATTCGTACTTTCTTCATGTTTTTCGTCAGTTTTTCGGGTGGAAAGTATCTCTAAACGAAAAAAAAGCCGAATCGAATCTCGACTCGGCTTTAGCTCTCCCTCTTGGACTTGAACCAAGGACCCCCTGATTAACAGTCAGATGCTCTAACCGACTGAGCTAAGGAAGAGTGTTTTGAAACTGTTTAAAGTGTCGTTTCCCCACTTTAGCTCTCCCTCTTGGACTTGAACCAAGGACCCCCTGATTAACAGTCAGATGCTCTAACCGACTGAGCTAAGGAAGAGTGTTTTGAAACTGTTTAAAGTGTC
>JAGCWQ010000141.1 GCA_017961765.1 Paludibacteraceae bacterium
AAGACGCGATGACTCGCGTCTTTTAATCAAATCTGAATTAATCTGTCACAGGACGGATTGGTCTGCCAAAATAGCGTCCGTAGCTTCCGTTGCTCATATACTTTGATATTGAGTGGAAGCAGAGACACCAAGACCGGAATGTGTTGCTTTCGTCTACAGACGCGCACCAATATCTGCCGTATCCGGCTTCTTTCTGTGAACTTCCAAAATAGTTTCCTGCGGCTGGCAGGAAAAGGAGGCACCTAAGCACCTCCCTTAAAATTCAATATTTAACACTAACCGAATAGCGTACTCAACAATCTTGTCCCCTTAAATTCAAAATCCCCTACAGCCTATTCTCTTCTGTCTCGTTTTTCTCATAGGTGAATTGGCGGGTGATGCGCTCTACTCGTTTGCCGTTCTTGGCGATGTCGCATTTTATCCAATTCCCCTTTTTGTCGTATTTGTAATTGTAGGTGAATCCGTTACAATCTTTGATGATGTATCCTTTCTCGTCGTACTCAAAGTAGCACTCCTCGTTCAGGACTTCCTCTCCGTCATTTGTCTTGCAGGTAAACCCGACGAGCCGACCTTTGTCGTCGTAGCGGAGACGTAGTTCCGTGTGCGTGAGGGTCTCCTGTTGGCTGATGCCGACCAACCTGTTCTTTTGGTCGTAGGAGAAGGTGGTGAGGTGTACGTCGTCTTGCTCCTGGTTCTCCCTCTTGATGGAGGAGATTTCCCCAGCTGGCGTATAGTCGTAGAAGAGGATGGCCTTGTTGCCCAAAATCTCTTTTTTGATGCGTTGGTATGCATCGTATTCGTAGTAGGTCGTGTCGAGCCGATCTACGTAGGTGTTTGCTATTTTCTTGGTGGTCAACCCTGTGGAGTCTTGGACGTAGGCGAAGTTGAAGTCGCAGCGGGCCGAGGTCGGGTTGGCGTGGAAATTGTGCAATTCGTGCAACGTGTCACCGTAGGCAAAGGAGGTGATGTCTGTCTCTTCTTTCAGGACTTTCTCTCCATTCACTCTGGTTGTCCTTTTGCTGGTACGGGATAGTTTGCCGTCGAGGTCGATGTTGAAGGTCTCAATCGTTTTCTCGAACGGACTGCTTTCTGTTTGGGATATGATGTATCCTTTCTCCAGCAGGATTTCCTTTTCGTAATACTCGTCCCTCTTGATACGGACTTTTTTTATCCCTTTCTTGAACTTTGCGTTAGCTTCGTGGTATTTTGAGAGAAACGGACTGCGGCCGCCTTCCCGAACGAATCTTGTCTTGATCTTTTTTATCAGGTCATTGGATTTCGTGTCTGTGAATTCTTGGGCTGTGCAGATGCTTGCCGTGCAGAAAACTGCTAAGATAGCCAACAAAAGTCTGTGCATATTGGTCTGTTTTTTACGTGAAGTGTGTTTTTTATGTTATTGAGAAAAGGTTTCCCTTTTGTCCTTTTTTGCGGATCCTATCTCAGGGGTTCCGTTGCCTTTCGCCCCTTCTTGAATCTTTGCGTTGCAAATATAATCTAATTTTTTTGTCGTTGTGAATCCTTTTTCTCTCCTTACGTGCGAAAATTGGGCGTGAGTACGATTTCGCCTATTTTTTTGCCCAAAATCATCTTTACGTTGTTGTATCTCTTTAGGTCGGCCATGATCTTCATGGCTGCCTCCATGTCGTTTGTGATGACGCTCAATTCTCCCATCAGTTCTTTGATTTTCTTTTCTATGATTTTGAATTTCAAGTCCATCACCACATGGGGAACAAATTCCAGCAGACGCTCGCTGTCGTCTTCCACCTTTTTCATCTTGTTGTGGATTTTGCTTATTTGGTACCGTTCGGAAAGCAAGTCTGTCGCAATCTTGCTTATTTCGGGATTGACGTGTTGCGAGAAGTAACGGTCGGGTTGGAAGCTTGGATTGCTTTTTTGTTGCTCTTTGGCTTCTTGTAGGATTTGTTTGAAAACCGGAGTTTCAAACTCGATTTTGTCCGTTTCCAAGGATTGGGAAATGTAGTCGATGACGGTCATTGCCTTCTCCGAAACAACTGTTTCCGGTGTCTCTTCCTCGTCTTCCTCGGAGTCTAATAGTTTCTCCTCTTCCTCCAATCGCTTCTTTTCTTTTTCCTCCTCGTTTTCTACCACGCATAGGATCATTTTTCCGTAGCGGATGAGAAAGAATATGATGCTCTTCTCCTCTTCGTAGAAAGGGGATAGGGTGGGCATGACGGGAGGTATGGACAAAGAGGGGTCGTCTTGCGGCTCGATTGGGGCGGGTGGCGGCACGTCAACGGAAGCCGTATTGATGGTGGCGGGATTCTCGTTGCTTTTTTTTAGTTGCTCATATTCCCGTTCCAACTTTGTCTTGCGGACGTTGTCCATCTGGTTCTTGAGAACGGATTCGTCCGTTTCCAAGATTTTGGAGCACTCCTTTATATAGACCGCCCGTTTGATTAGGTTAGGGATGACGGCTATGGTGGAGGCTATGTCGGCTATGAGTTGGGCTTTCCGAATGGGGTCGCGTCGGCTCTCCTCCAAGAAATGCTTGGTTTTGAAGAGAATGTAGTCGGTCTCGTTTTCGGTCAGGTATTTCAGTACGTCGGCGGCATTGTTCTTCTGGGCGAAAGTGTCTGGGTCGTCTTCCGGAGGGAGGACGACTACTTTCACGTTCAACCCCTCTTCAAGAAGGAGTTTTCCGTTTTTGAGTGCAGCGTGGATGCCGGCGGAGTCGCCGTCGTAGAGCATGGTGACGTTCTTGTTCTCTTCGCTCTTGTCCTCGTCTGTTGAGGGAATGATGCGGCGGAGCAGTCTGATTTGCTCCACGGTGAGGGCTGTTCCGCAGGGGGCGACGATGTTCTCGATACCGGCTTGCACCATGGATATGACGTCTGCGTAACCCTCTACGATGTAGCATTTCCGTTCGCGTATGATGGCGTTCTTGGCGAAGTAGATGCCGTAAACGATTTGACTCTTGTGGTAGATGTCTGATTCGGGCGAGTTCTGGTATTTGACTTGGTCATCCTTCTTGATGGCACGACCTCCGAAGCCGATGACCTTTCCCGATACGGAGTGGATGGGGAAGATGGCACGGCCATGGAACCTGTCGATCAAGTAGTTGTTCTCCTTGACGATGGTGAGGCCGGTCTTCTCCAGATATTCCAATTTGAAGCCCTTTTTGAGGGCCTCCTGCGTATATTCGTCCCGCTTGTCGATGGCATATCCTAGTTGGAACTTCTTGATGATGTCCTCTCGGAATCCTCGGTGGGCGAAATAGCTCATGCCGATGGATTTGCCGTCGATATGGTTATAGAGATTGTCGGTGAAGTGCTTTTGAGCCCATTCAGTGACTGCAATCAGACTTTCGCGTTCATTTTGTTGCTGAATCTGTTCCGGGGTTAGCTCCTTCTCTTGAATCTCGATATTGTATTTCTTCGCAAGGAACTTGAGGGCTTCGTAGTAGGATAGGTTCTCCAGTTCCATGATGAAGTTGACGGGGTTTCCTCCTTTGCCGCATCCGAAACATTTGCAGATGTTTTTAGCGGGGGATACGGTGAAGGAGGGCGTCTTCTCATTATGGAACGGGCATAGACCGATATAGTTCACGCCCCTACGTTTGAGCGTGACGTAGTCTGACACCACGTCAACGATGTCTGCAGCGTTGAAAATCCGGTCTACGGTTGCTGAATCTATCATCTCTTAGGACAGCCTCGTTATTTTCTCTTGTCGATGAATTTGATTGGCTTGCGGCTCATTTGAGGGAACATGACGGCATGGATGGCCTCTGGCGTCTCGAAGCGGATGGAAGGGGCTACCCTGATCTTCGCACGGAACAGGTCTTTTATCTGTTTCTCGAATTTGTCTTGCTCCTCATGCTCTATGGTGGTTCCGACACGGATAAGAATGTCGTCTGTTCCGATTTCATTGGTTGAAATCTCTATCACATAGTTGCTTACACCTTTGATGTCGTCGATTACGTCGTAGAGGGAAGAAGGGTAGAGGGTGGTTCCCTTGTACTTGATCATTTGCCCTTTTCTGCCGACTACGGAGCTGAGCCGCATAGTGTTTCGTCCGCAGGAGCATGGCTCTGTATGGTGGTAGCAAAGGTCGCCCGTCTTGAAACGGACCAACGGCATGCCTTCCACGCCGATGTGGGTGATGGTTACTTCTCCGGCCTCGTCTTCGCCTACAGGTTGGTTGTTGTCGTCCAAGAACTCTACGATGATGAGTTCGGGTTGGAGGTGACCTCCTCGGCCGGCTTCGCACTCGGAGAATCCGGTTTGCATCTCGGTGGATGCGTAGGTCATGAAGAGTTGCAACTCAGGCCAGCGGTCGTGCAACTTTTGGCTCAACGTGTTGAAAGAGAAGTCTCTGTTGCGGAGAGCCTCGCCGATGCAGACAGCTTTCTTGAGAGAGCAGTTATGGTAGTCGATGCCGTGAGTTTCGGCATAGTCGATCAGTTTCATGAGGAAGGAAGGAACCGCCATGCAGCAGGTTGGGTTCATGCGTTTGATGGTGTCCCATTGGAGTTCAGGAATACCGTTTCCTACACGGACGATGCCAGCCCCTAAATCCACGGCTCCGAGGAAGTAGGCAAGACCGGCCATGAAACGACGGTCAATGGTGGTCATCAGCTGGATGGTGTCGTTCTTTGTCAACCCTGCGTTGGTGAAGGTTGAACGTTCGTTGTAGGCCAGACGGTCCAAGTCGTTCTTTGTCAAGCCGACCGTCACGGGGTCGCCCAAGGTGCCGGAGGTGGTCACGATGTCCGTTATCTCAGACATAGGTACGCAGAAGAAATCCTTGTTGAATTCTTGCAACTCCTTTTTGGTGGTTACGGGTACTTTTTGCAAGTCTGCTACGGTCTTAATGTCGTCAAAGGAAATGCCGTGCTCTTTGAAAAGACGTTGGTAGTAGGGTGAGTGTTCTTTGATGTAAGCCATTTGCTCACGGAGCCTCATGTCTTGGAAGTCAGCGATTTCTTTGGCCGACTTGAACTGAATTTCTGGATGTCTGTCCATGATATTGTTATTTTTCTAATTCCTTTCCTTATTAAAATCTTTTTCGCTTTGCAAATATAATAAAGGTGTGTTCTATTAAAGATATTGTTTGGGTAAAAAATGCCCGAAGGGATTGGAATGGTATGGGAAAATCTTCTCGGGAAATCGTTTAAAATACCTAAAATCATGCTGTATAACATATATCGTTGTGGATATTTCGTTTTTCTCTTTCTTAAATTTGCTTATGCAATACTTCCGAAGGTAGTGTTGCGGATTTGGTTGTTACTCATTTAAATTTAGAGGTATGGTTTTCAAAAAAGGTTTATATGTGGTGATGGCATTGTGTGGTGCTTTTGCCGTGGTAGGGTGTGATGATGAAGATGAGGAGACTCCGATAAAAAAGACACCGTTTCAGACGTTGACGCAAGTCTCCTTGCCCGATGTCTCTTGTGATGTGAAATATAGTATGGGTGATACGATGGTCTCTGCCCAGTTCAAGAAAGGAAAGGACGTGATCAATTTGACTTTCGGTTATGATCCGTATACCGTGGAGGAGAAAGCGACGATAGATTATGAGAATTATGTTCGTAACTATCAGGATGTTGAGACGAAGAAGGGTAAGATTGTAAAGATGGTCAGCGTGGTGGGCGAAAAGAGCGATTCCATCCTCTATACGTATGAGGGCGATCATATCGTCTCTGCTAAAATTGCATCTTGGGTGGATGATACGACAAAGTTGCGGGTTCAGAAGACCTATCAATGGGACGGTGACAAACTCACAAAACTGACTCTCCATAGCCAGAAGTTCATCAATGACTCTGTCGGAACGCCTAAGTTGGACGAGTATACGTTCTCTTATCAGATGCCTGGTGGACCAGTGATCCATTGGCAATTCATCTTCCCGATTTTGATGGATGTCGATTTCTCTTGGGCGGGATATGCAGACCTCTTTTTCAGTATGAAATCGAATGGCGTGCCTCATTATTGCAAGGCTGTCCATTATCCGAATGCCAATGATTTGACACTCTCCAAACGAGAGACCTATTCGATCACCAGCACCAACAAGACGGATAATGTTACTTTCGTGGTGGCTTGTCAAGAGGGGTCTGGAACTTATTGGCAGAAGGAGTGCAAACTTACTTATTGATTTCGGTGAAATCGAAAAATAACGGGCGGTGGAGTCTCCATCGCCTTTTTTTTATCTCTGTGAAATTCGCTTAGAATAGGCGGCTGAGCAATCCTTTGGAAATCTTGAAATAGGGAATTTGCCGTGTGCCATATTGCCGATAGGAGTTTTCTATCTTCTCCTCCATGCTTCCTTCGAAGTCGAAGGCACGAACGTGCTTCCTAGCCTCTTGTATTGCTTCCCACACGAGAAGGGTGGAGGCTCCCGAAGTTTTGTATTCAGGCAAGGTGGCGGGTATTAGATAGTAGGCTGTTTGCTTGTCCCAACAGAGGAAAAGGGCGGAATGGATGTTGCCTTCCGGGTCTTGAATGGTGATGATTTTCCCCTTGTCCTGCCTTTTCGCCGCAGCGATGCAACGGACGACTAACGCTTGGGGAAGAATGTTTTTCTCGCCGTGCTTTTCGTGGACGGCGCAGCAGAAGTCGTAGAAGGCCTCGGCCTCCATTTCACCTAAGGTGAGCCCATTCCGTTGGGCCTTCCGTATGTGCCTTTTCTTGGCCTCGGAGAAACGTTGGAATAGGGCTTCGTCATCGCTGATGTCGTCTATCCTATAGGTGTATCTTGTGGTTTGCCTATAACCTTTCCAATAGAAGGGTAGCCAGTTGGTGAATTTGTGGTGGAAACATTGCACGAAGAAGGCAAGTTTCATGGCTTCCAATTGGTTGATGACTTCTTGGGCCATCTGGTTCTCTTTGCTGAGCTTTTCGTATTCGTTTTTGTAGGAAGTGGGACGAAACCAAATGCCGTTGGTTTGCGTGAGTTGAGGCTGGCAGATGAACCGAAAACCCCATTTCCGCTTCAGCAGGTAGGGCAGGGCGGCACAGATGGAACCTTGTTGGTCACGGACCAGTAGGACGTCCCAATTGGATTCGCTGCAGGTGGCATCCATCCACCATGCTTGGGAGAAGAGCGGAATGCTCTCCTCCTTTTCGCATAGTTCTCTGTATATCTCTTTGTCTTTCACTTCGTCTGACAGTTACTAATCTTTGCCCAAGAGCTTTTCCTTCGTCATCAATACTCAAAGCTACTTCCTCCGACAAACTCTCTCAAGACGGAAGTCATTGGGATTTCATTGTCAGGAACGTTGATGAAGTAGCGCAAGAATTTGAGGAGACGGAAGGCTTCCGCATATTCTACACAGTCGCAAGGCACCTCCATCAAGATAGGCTCTGCGTATTTCTTGATGACTGGAATTTCGAAGAGCAGGGCTGAGTTGAAGATGGCGTCTGCATTCTCTTGGTAAGGGAAAATCCATTTTTCTTCGCCCTCACGCACTTTTCCCCAACGGTGGATAGTCTCTTCTGCCGAGTAGCCACGGTACTTGTAGTCTCTTACGATGCGGCGCAACAAACGGTTGTCCGACATCGGGATCCAGTTGTGGTCGTCGAGCGAGAGCGTTGTCAGGGCCGAGATGTAAATCTTGAACTTCTTCTCCTCTGGGATCATCTTGGTTAATTCAGGGTTCAAACCGTGTATGCCTTCGATGACGAGGATGTCGTCTGGCTTCAAGGAGATGCGGTTACCACGGTATTCACGTTCTCCAGTTTCGAAGTTGTAGTATGGCAACTCAATCTCTTCTCCGGCGAGAAGTTGGGTCATCTGCTTGTTGAACAAGTCGAGGTCGAGTGCATAGATGGACTCGAAGTCGTAATCTCCGTTCTCGTCGAGCGGTGTATCTTTCCTTCGGATGAAATAGTCGTCGAGCGAGATGGCTACCGGCCTCAACGCATTGACGGAGAGCTGAATGCTCAACTTCTTGCTGAAGGTGGTCTTTCCCGAAGAGGAAGGGCCAGCTATGAGGACGATACGAGCCGTTTTACGTTCCTTAATCATGTCGGCAATCTTTGCAATTTTCTTGTCTTGGAGTGCCTCCGCGATTTTGATGAGCGAATTGATGGCGCGACTCTTCTTGTCGGCAACGGCGAGGTTGATTTCCCCCACGTTGTTTACTTTCATGATGGCGTTCCATTCCGTTTGCTCTGCGAAAGTGTGGAAGATCTTCTCTTGTTTGATGAAACTCTCCAATTGGTTAGGCTGTGCCCTGTTAGGTATTTGGAGCAACATGCCGTCGTGGTAAGTGATCAAGTCGAAGATGTTCAAGTAGCCGGTGGAAGGCAACAAGCTTCCGTAGTAGTAATCGCATACGTCGCCTAGTTTATACACGTTCGTGTAGAGGCTGTGCAGACTGCTGATGAGGTTGATCTTATCCGTGGCATTCTCCTTTTGGAAGAGCTCGATGGCCTCCTGCGAACTTATTGTCTCCATCTCGAAAGGAAGGTCTTGCTGGATACACTTTTTCATGGCTTCCTTGATGGCAGCCACTTCTTTTTCCGTCAACGGTGATTTGTCCTCTTTCGTGACTTGGCAGTAGTATCCTTTGGAGATAGGGTGTTCTATCCGCAACCTTGCGCCGGGGAGGGTCTCCTTGACGGCTTTATAGAGCACGAAGCAGAGGGAACGGACGTAGGTACGCATTCCTGCAGGAGAGTCCACTCCGATAAACTCCACCGTCTTAGGCTTGTACACACGGAATTTCAGGTCTTTGACCTTGTTGTTCTCTTTAGCGGCGGTTACGCCATATTTGAGTTGCAAGTTCAAGTCTTTGTATATTTCCAGAAGGCTGATGCCGGCTGGATACATCTTCTTCACACCATTGTTCTTGCAAAATATTTCAACCATATTGTCGTTCATAATCTTTCCTAATTAATGGGTTAGTCTATACTATTGCTAAGTTAAAATAAATTCTGAATTTATGTTGCGTTAGATAGGAAAAATGGCAGAAAACTTTTCAAAATGTCGTTTCTGGAAAGAAAAAAAGGATGGACGATTGTTTGTCCATCCTTGATAACCCAACACTGGAGTGCAGGCCACTAGTCGTACCGTGTTTGTGACACGTAGGATCCTTTTTATTCTAAGTTGCTGTTTTTCGAGAACTTGTAATACAATCCCTTTCCTAACTGCCAAAGACCGTAGATTGGAGCTAAGAACAAGAAGATGTGTACCTTTTCGCAAAATGCAATTTCGATGAACAGAAGCACAATGCTACCAATGAGGACTAAAGCACCGATGAGGATGGCTTTGTTCGCTGCCTCGTTGACTGCTTTCCTCAACAAGATAGGAGCCATGATTTCAGATACGACCGCATTGGCAATCTTCTCGTCAACGCCTTTCTCTATCAGTTTTTTGATTGTCCAGTTAGCTGAATGTTTTTGTTCCGTGATAGCCGCTACGGCAAACTCTCTTACTTCTGACAAATCAAGTGAAGAATTGGCCTCTTCATTGACAACTGTATTAGTCTCTTCTTTTTCTAAATTGATGTCCATATTAAAAATATATAGGTTTCTTTGTTTTAATTATCTGCAAATGTATATCTCTTTTTTTGAATTTTCCTTCTCGAATATATGTTCTATAACATACAAGGCTCTTCGTTTGGTAGGAGAAATTGACTTTATCTTTTGAATTTCAATCTTTTGATGTCGGGCGAAAAAATATTCAGAATAAAGCCAAAATTCCAATCAATGGAATTAAGTAAAGGATGCCTATGCCAGGATATGAGAGTAGGAGAATGAGAGCCACTATTTTCATTCCCTCAGAAATTTCAAAAAAACGCTTCGCTCCGTTGTTTTGTTAGGATAAAAGGTTTACCTTTGCAAAAAATTCCGAGTTGGCTCTGTAGTTCAATGGATAGAATACGAGTTTCCTAAACTTTAGATCCGGGTTCGATTCCCGGCGGAGCTACGAAATTGATGACTCTTAGACTGTTGAGAAGACGGTTTAAGAGTTTTTTTTGCCTGTTACTTTTGAATCTATGAATCCAGGATTTTTTTTACAACCGGAAGGTCAGATAACAAAGAAGGGTGCATCGCAATGACACACCCTCCTTCAGGAAGTATATAGAATCGTTCAGTCGTTTATTTCAAGATGACTTGCAAACTTTCTGCATGGCTTTCGGTCGTGACTCTAACGTAGTAGATGCCAGAGGCGAAACCATCAGCAAAGTCTTGGATTCTTAAGAGCAATTTTAGTACTTAACAATCTTACGAGTGATTTTGAATGAATCTGAAGCCAATACCATCAAGTACATTCCGTTTGGAGCGTCTGTGATGTCGATTTCAAAATTACCAGAAACACGGTTGTAAGACTTCAAGACACGGCCTTGGATGTCCATGAGCGTAATGTCCGTCTCAGTCTCTCCCAATGTTACGATAAAGATACCGTTAGAAGGATTAGGAGCTACTTCGATTGAAGCAACGCTCTCTTCTGTGACTTCCTCTGCAATCTCTTCCTCTTCTGCCAAGTACTTCTTACGCAATTCGTCTGGGTTTTGTCTCTTTTCCGCTTCGCAGTCGAAGAGTTGAGCTAAAAGATGGGCTCCTTTTTGTGTTTTGAAGCCTTTTTCAAAACGAATGGTTTTGCCACTACTAAGGGTGATATTGGCATTAGAATGAATAAGTCCATTGAGATTTATCAGATACATTGCATCTTCGTTTTTTGTGCCATATACTTCGCCTATAGTAGGGGCAACTCCTATATATGTGTCTCTACAAAAGCGGTAGTCTGTTTCTGATGACCAAAATCGAGGAATTTCATACCAACTTTCCTTTGACTTTGTTGGGTCAGAGTTGCCATCGTGATCTTTTGCATAGACAAAAGCTTCTTCGTAGGAGACTTTGCCGTCTTTGTTATAATCTGCATTGACCGAAGCATCGTTTGTATGATTTTTCCCAGACAATGCGTCGTAAAATTTACAAAAAAAACAGTTAAAGCTACCGCTCCAAGAACTTTTGTCTTTTGATGTTGCTGTACAGATAGTCCTATTGTCGTATTTTTTTAGTGGTTTTATGTATGATCCGCTAAAACATTGAGTCAACATGATGGATTTGCTTTTAGATGTCACGCTGTTTACCAATGATGCAAATTTGTCATGGGAGAGGGCTACATTGTTCCACAATACGATTTCATGACTGCCTGAAAAACCATGGTCGGTGACGAATATGTACAATTCATCGATATTGTTGATTTTTGACAGCTTGTTGAAAACGCTCTCTATGTTGCTCATTGATGCTTCTAGAATTTGAGGGTTTTGGCTCCCATCTAATTTATATCTATGAGGTGCATCAAGGCAATAGTAACGATATTTTCCCCATAAACCATTGCGATATCCATATTCTTCAGAAACGTTGTCATATGTATAAGCATCAGATCTTCGCGCATCTGTGATTGTGTCAATGGCAATAAGTGTTTCAGCATGGCTGCTGTTCATTCCGTCAGCCATGATGACATCTATGTGGTTTTTGTCAAACCCATAGATGTTTGTTAGAAATTGATATGTCATCGCACAATCGTTCCAATAGGATTCCCAATTGCTTTTATGGTCTCCTCCTCCATTTATAATTACTGCGTAACTATTCGGAGCTGTCTTCCCCGTTTTTCCATATATGGCAGTTGTGTTGATTCCGAATTTGTCTAAATTACATTTAGCAAATGAGGAACTTAGCCATATGTGAGAAAAGAAGAATGCGAAAAATAAATATATATATTTTTTCATATTCTTTTATTTGTTCTTATTTCTTCAACATTTCAACTTCAGCCTTCAAAGCCTTGTTTTCTTTCTCCAATTGAATCATGTGAAGAGTCAATTCCTCCACCTTTTCAAGCAAGAGGTTGCTCATTTCAGACACGCTCATGCCGTTCTTCGCCATCTCTGAAGCAGAAGGCACGCCTGGCAAGTGCTTGTTTGCTTTTACGTAAGACTCAACTTCGCCCAATGACTTCAAGTTGTAGTCCTCCTCGAATACATAGTCGGCAGCGTTGTTCAACTCAACGTTGATGTCCTTAGCCTTGATAGAACCTGCGTTCAAGTTCTCTGTGTTCATTGCAGTCACTTCGATCTCGCTCTTGCAGAGGATCTTGCCTGTAACGGTGAGGTTCTTTGCTACTGTTACGTTTCCGTAGTTGAACAAGTACTCAGATGCGTTGAAGCCCAATTTCACACGGTTTCCTTGGTGCTTGCTGGAAATTGTGTTGACGCTGCTTACTTGAGAGAAATCGATACCGCCACTTCCTGTCAATTGGATAGTGAAGCTCTTGCTGACTGCGTTGAAGGTTGTGTATCCATTAAAATAGCAGTCTCCCTCCACATACAATTTCCTGTTAGAGACAGGGTTCGTGCCGATACCTACATTGCCAGCGATCTTTATGTTGCCATTGTTGAAAAGGGTTGAACCGTAGATGGTGTTGCTGTAAGATGTGTTAGGTTCTCCACCGAATCCCATGTTGCTTCCGTTGAATATGAGATATTTAGTTCCTTGTCCACCAAACAATGAGAATCCTGTCGTGTAAATATCAAGCGGAGCGTAGTTGTGGTATCCGTTCGCGTAGATGATCGCACGACCAGTGGATGAGTTTCCTGTCAACTTGATGTTGTTGCGACTGCTTGTGTTAGTGGAGTAAACTGTTAGTCCGTTTTCGAAACTGTTTGATGAACCTTTGCCGTAAAAAGTTCCGTTTACTGTTACTGATGAGAATGTCTCTGCATTTACTGCGCTTACTGCTGCTGCAACTCCCATTGCAGCTACTGCTAATTTCTTTAAAATCATAATAAAAAAGTAAATAAATTCAATTTTTTTGATTAAATAAACAATTCTGGCTCAAACATGTATTACCTTTTTTCTTGTCTATTCATTCTTTCCTGCAATTGGCCATTTGCATGTGCAAAGTAACACAAAAAACATTCCACGAAAAGCTTGATTTTTATTTTACTTTGCTTAATAAATGTTAATATACTGAATCTATGAAAGTTGGTTTGCTATAAAAATCAAAATATCTTTATTGATGTCTCTGTGTTTTGTTTTCTTTCTTGAAAAAGTTGTTTTGCTTGGTTGGTGTTGCCTGCTCGTTTGGCTTTCTTGGTCGTTGTGTGTGGTTGTTTATTCATAAATTTTGTAAATGCATATTCTGTTTGTTTGACTTATTTGTGAAAATAAAAATACATCATCGATATGTTATCAATATTTGTGGAATTTATCCACAGTGGCGCGATTCGGGGTGAATCGAAGAGGAAAAATGCAGATTCTCTTCTCTCATGCGGTTTGTTCGTTTGCGAAGCCTTCTGTTGTGAACGATTGAGATAAAAGAGGTTAGCTAAAAATGTGCGAAAAAGGCAGAAAAAAACGCAAGAAAGATTTTGTGGATAGGAAAAAACGGTCTATCTTTGCATCGCAATTCGAAAGAGGAACGAGGTGTAGCGCAGTCCGGTTAGCGCATCTGGTTTGGGACCAGAGGGTCGGGGGTTCGAATCCCTTCACCTCGACCGAGAAAAGGAAGTCAATTACGGCTTCCTTTTTTCGTTATGTCACGTTGTTAAGTATGCTTATGTCGATTAGTGGGATGTGGGCAACCCGAAATTTTGCAGATTTACTTTGGGAATGAGAAGGGGATCACTGCTTTGTTTATGATTGTTTGTTCCCTGAAAAGTTGTATAGATGTTTAGTGGGGATTTGATCCTTTCACGTTGTGCCAAACATAGTCAAGGCGGTCGTCAGACTTGCAGGGAGGATATGTATGTGTGTCTATAAAAAAGGTAAATTGCACTATGAAAGTGCAGAAATGCACTCAAAATTGCACTTTTGTGGTGCAATTCTCTTTTGAAGTGCAATTGACCTACAAAATAGACTAAGTCACGACTGGTTTGTCCTAGGTCAAAAGCCGAATAAGCTAACAATCAAATTTTTGACAAAAGAGATAATGACAAGGCCGATAACAAATGATACGACATTCGCAACAAAGGCAAATCCAAACGCTCTCAGCTTGTAGTGCTCGGCCTTCCTCTCCAGTGTAAATAGATAAACAATGCTTTCGATTATCCATACCAATGGCTCTAAAAGGAAAAGAGAGAATGCAATGGCTAATTCAAGACTATGAGAATTCCCATCTATATATTCGTGGCAAACAAAGGCGTTCATTAGTAGATTTGTTATAACATTAGTTATGGCAATTATACATACATCTTTTTTTGAGCGATAAGAAAACAACCACCCCACTCCTAATTCCAAACTGACGGTTATAAGCATTACCAATATCAGCATTGCAACTGTCAGTATTAAAGAATAATCATTCTCTTGTATTCCGATTTCTCCATCATTATAGGAAATGGAATATTTGGTGTACTGTGTCGTGTTTGTGTTCGGACTGATATAGTATAAATTTGTGTTGGGGTAATAAACGACAAATTTGAAATGGAGGGAATATGTAGCTCCATCGTAGAGGTGGTATTTTTGATCATGTGAGCAATTCTCAAAATCAAAACTCTTTGCCATAGCGATGATATCCGAATCGGTTGGCTCTTGCCCTAAGGAAGAGCCTTCTTGAGAATCAGATATGGTACCAGCGCTTTTGTAATCGTCTATTAGCTCTGATGTTTGCGTGAATTTCCCTTTGAGAGGAATAGTATCAAGTTCTCTTTCGGTAGCATTTCTCTTTCTGTTGGGTAGATCCCATTTGTAATCAATCTCGTTGTAGAGTTTACCGTCATGATAATAAGCTACACAGAATTCTCCCAACTCTTTTGGACCAGATATTATTCCACTTCCGAAATTTTGAACATATGCAGACATGTTTGCCGTGGATGGAAGTACGTTGCAGAACAAAGTCGCAACAATCCATACGCAAATAGTAAAGATTTTGTTATGCTTCATCTCGATAAGATTGTGAAGTTGGTCCCGTGTTTGCGCAAATTTATATTTTGTCCCCTAAATTGCCAAATCGGGGAAGTTATTTCATAAATCTGCGACTTTCAAGAAGGCTCTGTAATGATCCATTACTCCTTCATAGAAAAAGTCCTTTTTTTTACCAAAAACACTTGGATGGTACGAACAAAAAATCAGGGTTTCAATATGGTTGTCGTGCCGAATGATTCGGAGGCTGTTGTGCCGTTCTAATTTTTGTATGGAATCTTTTGAATATGAAGAGACGACAAAATCATAAATGAGTTCGCTTGTGCATATTATGATGTTCGGTTTTAGTAAATCAAGCTCTTTTTTAAGGAGATCGCCATAGCTACTAAGATGCCTTTTTAAAATTTTATCATCAAGAGATCCTCCTCCTGGCATTTTTTTGCATTCAACTAATGCAAACGGTTGGGTGTTAAAAAAGGCTTTTACTTCTTCGATATGTTGGGTTACTTCGTCGTACCACCAATCACAATTTTTATCTGCTTTTGATAGCCCCCATAAAAGATAAGCTAATCTTTTAGTGAAAATTATTTCTAGATTACGATTTTTCCTCTTCTGCTCTAATGCTTTCCCATCGTCGTTTCCTATGTCTTTCAGCCAGTCGCGAATGTCTTCGTCCCATTTGTTTTCTCCCTCTTGGTGCTGGTCTTTTAACAAAAACAGAATTCGTTTTGAAGAAGAAAACCATTCTTGTTCAATTTGTTCGTCTGATCTGTTGTTTTGTCGCAAGATGCCATCTTTAGTGAAAAAATCGCCATCACCGTTCCTCTTCATTCTCTCTTTCCACTCTTCAAATAGTATATTTAGTTCTTTTGTCATTGTTTGTTTTTTTGTTATTTGGATTTTGCTAAAAAACGGTAGATGCTACTTCTGCTATTATCGTTATCTACACCATAAGAGACAGATAATAAACACCATTTGTTGCCTTTTTTGTACTCTCGCCAAATGGAGGACATTTCATTACCACCTTCTCTCGAAACATATAATTCGTCTGCACTACCCGAATAATCAGCCTCACAAGCGTCTGGGTTCAAATCATATGGACCTTTCGGATTGGATAGGATTTCATAACTAAAGTACATGGAATCACCTCCGCTAATATCAGGTAAAACATACGTGTTAGTCATATTGCGATGTGCAACAAAATCCTTGGGAATGTAAATGTTAAAGCCTTCAGCATAAATGTAGTCTGTTTCGCTACTGTTAGATTTTGTTGGAACGTTTGTCTCAGAATCTTTCTCTGAGATTGTCTCTATTGCATTGCCACCTTTCTGTATTTTCGTCAGATACCATTCTGTTTTTTCAAGTGTGAACTCATACAATTTAATAAGGGAGTTATCAGACATCTTCAATAATTGATATACATATTTATCGTCCGAAACATTTGAGAATTTTCCATAACACAATTCATTCTCAACATCATCACCTGTGTAGTTTTGTGGTTCATTGCCAATGATTGAAGCCATGATTTTCTTTGCGGAAAGTTCAGTCGACTTGTAAGACTTTTTTTATATCCTTCTGCCTCGACAATCTTGCTTATGCGTTGTTTGCAGAAGTTCTCATCTTGAGAAAAATTATTTGCAAAATCTTCAAAGATTTCAACTTTAGTTCCTTTTGAAGATCCTTTGTCATTGGCGAAGTAAAAATAAAAACCAATACCTATCGCTGAGAAAACAATAAGTGAGGCAACAGGATATTTGGAAACTACCGGTGCCAATAATTTCGAGAGAATAAAAGTTAGGATACCTCCAACTACGGCTAGTATAAATCTTAATATTGCCTGATTTGTTTCTTCTTCTCTTTTCCTACGTTCGTAATTTCCCTTATCTTCCCAATATGAGCCCATAGTCAAATCAATTTATTGAGTGTTACTTTTTTACAAATATAATTCGTCGTAGAATGTTGAGCGTGATGTTTTATATGATTGATATTTTCCCATATTGAGAACTATTTGTTCCCATTCAATTCCTCCGAAAGATCTTTCAAAAAATCATGTCCAAGTAGTTTGGATATTTTCATGAGTAGAGCGCTGTCGATGCTCTCTCGCTCAAAAATCTTGTAGATATTTCTTCTGTCGCAGCAAAGTTTCTCTGCAAGCCAAGAGACTTTCCTCCCTTGGTCCCGAAAAATAAATTCTATGTGTTTGCCAATGTGCATAAAAAAAGCGTGAACCGTTCGTTAATTACTTGCCACACTTAGTAGGCTCCGCCAAGAACCGATGACACTGACAAGCACGAAACGGCTCACGCCCAAAGGCGTGAACCTCCCGCATTGCTTATTCTCGTGTCTATAAAATTTGGCGGATTTTACTAAGTTGAGAATAAGAGCGTTAAGCTCAAATTTTATGTTATGTATAAGTATATATTTCTTTCGCTATTACCTCCTTCGACTATTGTTCGTTAATGTAATTATTTTATTGTCTCTCATAAATCAAAACCTTATCATGTTCGGCACTCTTTCGAGCGAAAGGCAACAACGTGCCGTCAACCACCATGTCCACCTTTTTTTGCAAAAGATCTTCGAGGTCGCAAACCATAGCTGCGTATTTCAAGCCTATCCGCTCATTCTTTTTGAATGTCACTAATATATCTACATCACTGTCCTCCCTTTCTTCTCCACGCGAATAGGAGCCAAAAATCCATGCCTTTTCTACCGGCTGATTTCTGAAATAGTTGACGATAATATTTCTGACATTTGTATTCATGGACTATCTTTTGTCTTGTATCTCTGCAAATTTATATCTTGCCCCCTAAATCGCCAAATCTTTAATCCAAAAATGGGAAACACACCAATTGGAATCGGCTTGTTATGATATGACAGACCGTTGCAGGAATGCACGGACGTAGGAATGCACATACGTAGAGACGCAGGGCCGTGCGTCTCTACAGAG
>JAGCWQ010000142.1 GCA_017961765.1 Paludibacteraceae bacterium
GACACTTGACTTCCCACTTGACAAGTTGGCCGCTTTATGAAGTTCAATGTCATAGCCTAATTATCAGTAAACATGTGGACGAATGTTTAATACAATTTTCTACAAATTAAGATGGTTTGGCTATGGCATAACTTCCGCTCAGTGTCTGTATAGTCATGTATTATTCCAGATGGCACTGTTGTTCTGTTGCATCCTATAGTCGGAAAGTTTAACAATTTTTATGACTTATGACGTTGTTTTTTCAGTGCAATGAAAGTACCTTTGCCTCATGATTGACAAAAAAGATGTTGTTGTCGATGGTGAACCGTCAATTGTGACCGACATAAGGAAGCTGATTGGGACGGAATTTAGCGGTTTGAGGTTTGACGAAATCCCGCATAAATATTACCTCGGCGGCAGGGAGTTGCCTAGTGTCACGCAAATCACGCATAAGTTCAAGAAGGAAACTGATTTCGCTGATGTGGCCGTTAACTATGCGAGAAACAACGGCTTCACCCCAGAATATTGGCTTGACAAGTGGAAGTTCATTAACCTCAAGGCGACCGTGACAGGCACATCCGTGCATGAGTATGGCGAGAGTCTTGGATGGTTGAGGAATGGTCATCCAGAGTTCATAACGGATGAGAATAAGGTGAAGTATGTCGCCGACAAAGGATGGCTGATACCTACAAGGGCGAAAGAGGAAGCCGTACTTAAATTTTATGACGAGTTCCCGGACGGGTTGCATTTCGTCACGGCAGAGGCAAAAGTATTCTCCAACAAAGGAGCGAAATCAATGGTCAAGACACAGTTTGCCGGGACGTTTGACTTGTTGGCATACTATGTTGACAAAAACAATCATGACAATGACGGACTTGTCGTGCTTGACTGGAAGACCAACAAGTCATTGGTTGACGCATATAACAGGGAAAACGGAAAATACCTATTGCCTCCTTTCAACAACATGATAGACGAGAACCTGTCGATATATACCATACAACTATCACTATATTCACTCTGTCTGCGTGGGATAGGGCTTGATGTCAAGGGATGTAGAGTTATATGGCTTAAGGACGACGGGACATATGAACTCATTAAGGTGAGGGACTTAAGCAGTGATGAAGGTTTTAAGGATAATTTTTGAGTGATGGATAACGTAAAGACCGTTGTAATGCCATATTCATTGCCCGAATCGCGCCGTAAGGTATGCGAAATAGGCATACAGAATATGACAATAAAGTACGTCCAACCGGACGACTCGAATCATCGTTCTGATAAATACGATGAACAAACAATTACAATTTCAACAGAGGATTGCATTGCGAACAAGGAGGATATTCTTAAGAAACAGTCGTACTATTATACGATAAGGACTGACAGATGGGCATTCATGGACGCCGAAGAATTGGCAATTCTATTGAAGGATTTCGAATCCCGCTTGTATAACAATCTCGACGAAATAAGGAGATATTGCGTTGACGATAACACATACGACCGTTTCAACGGTCACGATTATGTTGATTTAGGTTTGCCGAGCGGCACGCTTTGGGCGACATGCAACGTGGGCGCAAGCAGCCCAACGGACAGCGGCCTGTACTTCGCGTGGGGCGAGACGACAGGCTACACTGCCGCACAGGTCGGCACGGACAAGAACTTCACTTGGGCAGACTACGGCTTGGGCAACGGCAGCGACGATGCGGCGATGACCAAGTACAATTCGACTGACGGTTTGACGTCACTGCAAGCGGTTGACGATGCAGCGAGTGTTAACATGGGCGGCGATTGGCGCATGCCGGACGTGGCGCAGTTGGGAGAATTACTTGACGAAAGATATGTCACTCACCATTGGGTCACGGACTACCATGATAGTGGCGTGAACGGCAGGAAATTCATCAGCAAAATCAACGGCAACAGCATCTTCTTTCCAGCTGCGGGCGACATATGGCATGGAAAACTTAAGTACGTAGGCGACTACGGCTGGATTTGGTCGAAGTCAATCACTTCTGACAATACAATCGACGCTCGCGTCTTGTACATAGAACCTGATAACGCACACGTGAACATAAACAGCAGCAACCGTTTCTTCGGGTTCACGGTGCGTGGCGTTTTACCTATTGCCGATGATAGGTAACAAACAATGGAACACGCTATTAAGTTTCAACTAACATTTACATAAAATTTTATCATGAGAAAGATGACGATTACAGGCCGAATAGGCCGGGATGCAAGAATGGAAACTACGAGAGAAGGTAGTCCTGTCATGGAATTCAGCATTGCGAGTAATGAACACGGTGATGGGGACGCTACTGTCTGGGTGAGTGTCAGATCGTACAATCCCAACCATTTCAAGTTGGCTCAATATCTTACTAAGGGTAAGCCAATAATTGTAGAGGGAAATTATAGGGACGACCTCTACAAGGACAAGAACGGTACACTAGTCATCGGTAGGACGATATCTTGCACTGATATCCACTTCTGGTCTTACGACAAGAGGGAGCAACAGGAACAAACCCATCAGGACAATCAGGTGAGGAACCCCACTATTTCGGTTAACGTGATGGATCAACAACCTAAAGCGGAACCGGTACCTGTCAATGTGCCAAGGGTGAAGGTGAATTTAGGTGGTTCAGAACAGACGGAAGACGATGACCTTCCTTTTTAAGAGGTTTTAAGTAAAATTAACTGAAATTCCTTGGGGGTTTCAGTTTTTTTTCGTACCTTTGCACCCATGAAGTTCAAGGAATTATTTAACGACGAATGGTTGCCCGATTGGGATGCCATCTTGCGGATTACTGAATTCGCAGCTATGGGACACTGTGAGCAGTCGTCCGTATGGCATAAGGAGGGCAATGCCCTTGTTCATACAAAACAAGTGACGGAACACTTGATCAACGAGTTGGCGAAGATTGGCGTATACCCGTCAGATGACCCATATTACGTTAGGATGGTGTCGGCCGCTATATGTCATGACATAGGGAAGCCATCCACCACTGTGTTCAGTGAGGAGAAGGGTGATTACACGACGCGTTGTCATGGTAACGAGGGGGCTAGGATAACGCGACGGCTGTTCTTTGACGATGATTTCGTCATGAGGGAGGACGTGTGCTACATGGTACGTCACCACATGGACTTGCATCACGTCTTCGACAAGCCGGAATTGGTTGAAAAGAAGTTAATAGGTATGTCGATTGGGCGTGTGTCCATCAAGGACATGTTATTGCTTAACATATGTGACTCTCTCGGTTCCTTAAACGACTTTGAGACGCCAGATACCGTAGAACGCCACTTCTTAATGGTCAAAAATGCTTCAGAAGCATTGGGGTGCTATGACAGTAAGTTCAAATTCGTGAGACCAGAAGCAAGGCATTCGTTCTTCCATGACAGGGATTGTCATGACGTCAAGGATGCCAAGTCCATCAAGTACCGTTTCTACATGTATGTGATGATAGGAACGCCCGGCAGCGGTAAGGACACATGGATAAAGAAGAATCTCAGTAACTACAAGACGCTATGCCGTGACGATATCCGTAAGGAGATCGGCTTGCAGGGCGAGAAACCGCAGGGCACCAAGGAGCAAGAGGAGAGGGTTACACAGATATTCAACGATAGGCTCAAGGAATATTGCAAGGATGGTATTGACTTTGTTGTGAACAACACCAACGTCCGTAAATGTTACCGTGACGTTTACAATGACGTGGCGATGGAATATGGGGCTTGTGTGGTTTACGTGTATGTGGAGGCACCGTCATTGCATGAAAACAAGAAGAGGAGGGAAGGCATGATGCCGTTGTCGGTCATTGACCGCATGTGGGGGCAACTTGATTTCCCTGA
>JAGCWQ010000143.1 GCA_017961765.1 Paludibacteraceae bacterium
ATGTTAAAAAAGTGTGAAAAATTTGGTAGTCTCGTTTTTTTTTCTTATCTTTGTAACGTCAAACAATGAGACAAAAGGCAATGGTGAGACATTGGAGTATAGTCTCCGACGCGCCCATATATAACATAATATCACGACACAATAAAAAATGCCGGCGGCACCCCACTGGGCAATCGGTGCAAGCCGGCATTACACTACCTTCAACGTGGAAGGTATCTGGTTAGGTCTTGGGCACCTCGATGCACCTTATACACATAGATGATTTTATATTTTTTCCCGGACGCCTGTAACGCCCATCGAAGGTCGCTAAGATGTTTTGCAGACGTAGTTGAATATCTCGTCATATTGACGATAAAAGTCTTTGAATTCAGTCGTTGACCAAGTACAGTGCTATAAGAATAATAGCGCGTGCCACTTGACATGACGTTTGCGGTACTGGCAGTCTTACCTTGTACGAAACTCTTTGCTACTTCTAAATTTTTCATATCCTTTCGGTTTTAATTTGACGTTGCAAAGGTAAGCATAATTTTTGAAACTACCAAGGAAAAATGAATTTATTTTTAGTGTATTAATGTTTTTTAAAAATTTTGCCCCTTATTTGTTAAACAAATTTAATAATTTGCGTTTTCCTTGGTGTTTTCGTTTTTTTTACTTATCTTCGCGGCGTATTTCAAAAAATTCAAGTATCATGCGCTATTATATTAAAAAGGTGAATAGAATACACGTTTTAGGCGTTTTTTACGCCTTGTGCGTGTTATATGCACTCATTTGCGGTAATGTGTACGTCAGTGCGCCAATATTGCTTTGTGCGGCAATTATAGCCGCCTTCTGCTTTGCGGTCGTTGACGGAAACCCAAGCAAGGGTGAAAAGGAGACACTGGGCGATATCGGAAAAATGATGGCGGATTAACGTCATTTAACAGAAAAACCTTGGTTATTCCAATTATTCTTTGTATCTTTGCAAAGTCAAATTAAAACAAAAAACCATGAGTACACCAAACTTCAAAACTACAAACGCCCGAAGGATTTATGCCTTCGATGACTACACAACCACGTTAGATGAAAACGACAACGAGGTAGAAGTCCTAAAAGATTCATGGGACTGGGAAAACGACAAAGAATGGGTCGCGGAAGCCCTAAAAGAAGAGGGATTCAGCGAGGCTAGTGAGACATGCGTCAAGTCAATGGACGGGTGCGCGCCCATCGCCGAGAAGAGCCTCTGGCTCGGTCGGAAATATGACAATAACGTGGTCATACGCGTCGAGGTATTCATGCGTGGCGGTCACTACTCCGGCGCAAACCTTGACTGGGATATTACAATAGGCTTGGAAAGTTCATGGAACAACTTCAGTATGAGCGAGTATTCAAGTCTTGAAGACCTTGTCGACGATTTAGCTGACGATTGGGAGGAAGGCTCTTACTGGGGAAATCCTGGCATGGCAAAGATACAACGAAAAAATTTCATCGGCTATGTCGAACATGAAATCAACAAACAGATTGATGCCATCGAGGCGTCCCTCGCGACGAAATGCGAGATGGTGCTGGTATGCACCGGCATCTTCAGCAATGGGGAGGCAGTCTATAGCAAGGTCGGGTGATTGTAAGCCCGCCCTTGCCCAATGTTTTTTGCCGCGGCCGTGGTTGGCCGCGACCAGATGAGACATATTTAACGATAAAAGGGTTAACAAATGGATAAAGTTGGAGAAACTACCAAAAAGACGCTATCTGAAGCGCTGGACGTGACAAACACCCCCCGGTACGAAGGGATACCCACATATACATTCTATATGAGAGCACCCGTAATATTACCGTCTAACGTGGAGATAATCAATAGCGACAGGGAATGGCAGGAAGCCCGGATGGGAAAGAGGAAGAGGAAAAGGCGTAGCAGGTAAAACACTTAACATATAGGATTATGAAACTTGACGAATGCAAAAGCATAAAGAACGCTTTCAATCTAAAGGAATGGAAAAGATGCCATACGGATTGGAGAGTGATAGACGTTGTAACATGGCACGTATGCGGCTGGCAATGGATAACCATCACGGCGAGAAAGGGGCATGGTAAGACATTTGAGGTGTTTCATTTCAATAACAAAGAAGAAAAATCCTGGTGGAATACGAATAAGCGGTATTTTTGGAAAACATAAAAGCATTAACATTTTTTAACGGAAAATCCTTGGTCAGTCCAAAAATTATGCTTACCTTTGCATTGTCAAAATGAAACAAGGTCGGTTCGACAAGTTGGTCAAGTCGTCGCCCTTTCAAGGCGGAGTCACGGGTTCGAGTCCCGTACCGACTACATATTTAAGATAAATCTAAAATAAAAAAGATGAAAAAGGATTATAGTTACTGCAAAAGAGGTTATTGCATGGGAGTAGTTTTCCCCACACCAAATGAAACTCACCGCTCGTTTTTATTTGGACCAAACTTCACAGAGGATGAGGTCGCCAACATGTCACTTGAGACAGCCGAATCCCTTTCAAAACACCTTCCTGATGAGGTGATAGACTTGTGCATGGAAGGCACACCGGAGACGGTGAGGTTGTCAAACAACATTATTCGCAGAACATTCTAGCGGGATGATGGCCCCGTAGCTCAGTAGGATAGAGCAACAGTTTCCTAAACTGTGGGTCGCGCGTTCGAATCGCGCCGGGGTCACACCTATTGTACTCAAATGAGTACAGTACGGGACGGGCACACAACGCCCCTACAACATGACGCAAAGAGGAGCCGGCTCGGGCGAAGTGCCATTACCGGAAAACAAAGACAACGTGCAGCTGTTAACGTGGATAACCAACTTTGGCGCACGAAACAACATGGAAGGACATGAGTGCAAGGACAAGGGATCAGCCCTAACCGGGAATATTTAACAATTATAACATAACACTGGGTCTTGGTGTAATGGTAACACAAGGGATTTTGGTTCCCTCGTTGTGGGTTCGAGTCCCGCAGACCCAACAAGAACGGGTTGGTAGTTCAGGCTACAGCAACGGAAGGCGCAGGTTCAAACACTGACCAACCCACCTTACAAAAGGGGGCCTATAGCTCAGTTGGTTAGAGCAGCAGACTCATAATCTGAAGGTCGTGGGTTCAAGCCCCACTAGGCCCACTGGTTTTAGTGGTGTAGTTTAATTTGATTTATCGGCTTGCGGCAGTACGTCGAGGTATAGCGGTAAGCAACAGGGTGAGGGGAACATGGGTTTTTTTCTGAATTTTTTGACCATGACAACCCTTCACCCATTTTCGTCTACAAGCATTCCCTTGCCATCTGACGGACTTTCAACACACAACCCTAATAACACCAAGCCACAGCCAAGAAAAGCCGTTAAAACAAAAAATACACGTTGAAGGGAAACCCAACATCAACACACATGCGTATGCGCACACGCAATAGGTCCGGACCCTTTACCTGGTTAAATGTAAAAGACTTAGAAGGGAAATATAAATAAATTAATTCGTACTAGGTTCCCCGTGTATGCGCACATGCACGAGGCTTTAACGTAATTTAACGTCTGCGGCTTGGATGGTTTGACCCATGGGCGTACCTTCGCGACATGGGAGAACTCAATACGTTGGATGAAGTGAGGGGATACCTCATCGAGAACTATACGCCGGAGAAGTCCTCATTGTGGGATTACCCGGTAGAGGAGATGGTCGATGACATGATGGCGTGGCAAAACGTCAATAGCCCATCGGCTGACATCACGCCGGAGGAATGGATGGAAAACATGTCGGAGTGGGATGCCAAATGGGAGAGTGTATACAGGATAAGCAGGGGGACCGATTACTGCGACAAGTACGAGGAACTCGCCGGCATATGCGTGACGGCACTGGTGGATATAATCCCTAGGCTAAAGGGGAGGAGATCCAGGAACCCTTCAAGGTACCACGTCTACGACATCATGACGGAATACCTCGACGCCCGCAAGCCGGAGGAAATCATCAGCATGACGTGCGAACAAGCGGAGAAAGCCATGAGGAAGATAGCACGGAAGAGGATAGATGACTACTACTGCCACAAGTCATGAGGGAAATTTATGCAATTAGACTTTTTTAACGTGGAAAATTTGGCGGTCTCAAACTTTTTTCGTACCTTTACACCATGTTTAGGATAAGGTTATTCAATCGTGACAGGCGTGAGAGGGAAAACGCCTTCGTCAAGGAGTGGCACGGACGCGACGTTCTCGACATGGGTGGCTACGTGTCGAGGCAGTTCAAACAATTCCAGTCAAGCCTCAAGCAATATCTATCAGACGTGGCGAAGGACACCGGCGCAAAACTCACAAACTGCTACATGGGACACTATGCCTTGTACGGTGCAATCGAAAAAAGCAACCGGCGAATACAATTCATTTACAAACCCACAGATGACATGAAAAGGTCAGTACCAGACCTCATGTCGATGAAACCATTCCGCGTCAGGGCAGACGGAGACAACGACTGGACATACGTCCCAGTGAACTCGTGCCGTGAAACAATCGCGGCATTGTTAAAATAATTGACAAAAAACACCCCAATGCGCCGGAACCACCATCAATAAAGGCTTCCGGCATAATTTTATGTAAACTGCCATCCGGAATTCCGGTCCCATGCAAACCCCGGCAAATAAAGGGTTCTGTACGTGCCGGAAACCCGGATGTGCCTTCCCGGCACACCGCAAACCCTTACCGGCAAAGCGTTTGCAGGGAAATGAAAACACACCGGATGTAAACTTGAGCGTTTACGTTTTTTAACTAATGTTTCACGCTTTTTTAACATAAAAATCTTGGATGTATCGTAATTTTTTTATATCTTTGCATCGTCAAATCAGAAACGTATAGAAAGATGAAGGCATTATATTTCTTGGGCATTGGGTATGGCGGAGTTGCCGACCTATGCGACTGCTTGAACTGCGACAACGGTGGAGGCTTTGCCGATGCCATGCTGTTGCCGACCGGCACCGACACGTGCCCGATATGTCACGCCGTGGGATGCCTTGCGTGGCACGACGATAGGCAGGAAGTAGAAGTAAGCGAATTCTTCGTTGACAACGATATCATTTTCCATAAACCATGAAGGGAATAACAAAGGAACAAATCGAGAAGGATAGGGAAGCCCTGTCCGAAATGTTCGGAAGATACACTAATGCAGTGTGGGAAAATCAGGAAGGGCAAAAAGCCCACTACGACAACCAACCCAAACTGGTGAGGTTGCATATGGAGGCTGCAAGACACGCCATTTTCACCGCGAAGATGGCGCTCGATACACTCAATAACATAAAAGAATTTATCATTGAATGATAATATGTACAACAGGGAATACACACCGGAAAAGATAACCGGCTTGAAAGACAAAGAGGTCTTCGTATTCGGCAGCAACATAGGTGGTTTTCACGCGGGGGGAGCCGCTTGGGTTGCATACAACCAGTTCGGAGCAGTATGGGGACAAGGCACTGGTCTGCAAGGGCAATCATACGCCATACCGACAATGGAAGGCGGAACGGAAACCATCAAGCCATACGTGGATGAGTTCATACAATTCGCCAAAGAACATCCAGAACTGAAATTCCTCGTCACCAAGATAGGATGCGGCATCGCTGGATTCACGGTTGACGAAATCGCTCCGCTATTCAAAAACGCCATCGACGTGGAAAACATCATTTTACCACGGGAATTCGCGGTTTTGTAATGATTTTTCTAAGCTTTTAAAATAGGGGAGCGACACACCATGATAACTTTTTCCGGAAAAATCATCGGGGTTTTTCCGGAAATTGACGTGTTTCCATCAAAAAACAGACAAGTCCATCATTATAATTTGTAAAGATTTTTCACAATTTTTCTCTGTTTTTCGTAAATCTTTACAAAATGTGATATATACCTCTATTCTTTTTATATGAAAATTCTTTACATTTTGGGGGTTTACACGTAAACCCGGAAAACCGGTAAATCATGGGCTAATTCCGGAATTCCGTTAACACATTTTTCCGGAAAAGTCGTAATTGATACCACATATAAGTATAAGTAAATAGACATAAATTCTTATGAAAAATGTTTACAAAACACTTATTAACAAAAAAGTAAGTTTTTTTAACAAAATATATTTTGGCGTTTTGGATAATTTTTGTATATTTGCATTGTAAAAATAACAAGAAAGCAAATGAGGGAAAGATTAAACGAGGAAATCCTTAGAAAAATAAGGAAAATCTCAAAGAATTACAAATACTGCGGGTTCTGGAAAAAGGGGCAGTGTACATTTGAAAATGAGGAAATAAACCCTACCGTATATTTCAATGACGAGGCGACATCATTGTCGTACATGATGAACGCCTTTAATAACCTTACGGACGAGGACTACGAGGCGAGAATCGTCGATTCATTAGTGTACTATCATGACGGAGACGAGATAACGGAGTTGCCGAAATCCGTCGACGGCAGTAATGTAACAATCAACTACGACTATGCAGACGGACGCACGTGCATCTACTTCACCTGCAAGGATTATGAGACGGAAGATAAGATATCAGCAAGGCTCTTCGGCAAAGTGGTTGAGGAGGCTAGAAGGCAATATGTCAAGGACGTGTTCGGCACACCGGCGGAAGACGGAATGACGTTGGAGGCGAAAAAGACGATTGATTGGCTGTGTGAAAGCTACGGCAGCAAGTTTGACGTTGAGAGACGAAATGATGGCGTGTGGCACCTCAAATGCCTAGACAAGAACTATCCCATTAACCTTTGGGTGAACGACAAAGGACACGTGGGAGACGCAAATATAACAAACAATTAACAACCAACCCCCATCCCACATTTGGGGGGCGACAAATAAAGTGGGTGGCGGACTTATTATATGACAAGAAAGGAATTCTTGAAGGCAAAGGACAACGCCAAGACAAAGAATGGGGGAAACATATTCGTTATAGTCTATTACGAAAAACGTGCCAAATACCCCTATATCAAAGTCGAAAGCTACAGGTTCGGGGACGACGAACTCATCTGTCAAGGTACCGGACTCGACAATGGGCTTAACGAAATCAACATTTGTGTGTCTTTCAAAAGAAAAGACATGCAATCCATCAACTTTATCTAAACGTAACATGACAAAGTGTAAACTTGAACGTTTACACTTTTTTTTTGAAAACCCAAAATCAAAATACCTTTTTCCTGCCAAAACTTCCTAAAAAACCTAAGTTTGGCAAGAAACTTTTTTTAACAAATTGTTAGCCTTTTTTAACGGAAATTCCTTGGTCAGTCCAATATTTTTCACTACCTTTGTATCGTCAATGAATGAGACGGGCAAGGGTGACACCTTGGAGTATAGTCTCCAACGCGCCCGTATCTATGATATACTCCGGCAATTGGAACGCGAAAACGCCACCGGACAATATCCTATACGTTTACAATTATTAACATTTCATTAACACATTTTTAACAGAATTTTTTTGTCTGTTCCAAAAATTATGCCTATCTTTGCATTGTCAAAATGAATGTTTAACACCTTAAAACAATAGGAATATGTTTGGATATAAGGCTAATACGCAACAATCAAAGGAGAAATGGGTGGCGGACACCCAGAAAAGAATTGAATTGAGAAAGAGCCTCGCCAAGTGGCGCGACGAGGTGCTAATGCCACTTGTCAAGGAGTTTGACGGTAAGGTATACAACAAGAGGTTGATTACACGCGCCAACGAACTCGTTCCGAACAATTTATGGCACGTAAGGGAAAGTTCTTACTCACGCGATATCGAGGTACAAGCACGTCTCAATGAGTGGAACTACAGCGACTACGAGTCGGTGCAGATACCCATGAGACTGACACAACCCTCCAAGGAAAACGGCTGGAAAGGCGGCAGGGTGGACTACAAAGCCATCGAACAGGACCGATACACTAAATCGTGGGCCAAGAGCCACGACGATTACACAAAGGAGATGGAAACGTCCATCAGCAACTACGACGATTACATGAAGGTCTACCAACACCTTGTCGATGCCGTCAACGAGTGGAACGAATTGCCACACACGTTCCGTGCGCATACAAGGGCGAGCGACATGCACATCTACTGATCCAGTAGGTGGCGGGAAGTGCTAGGGATTGGTTGTCCCCCACTTCCCGCGGCAGCCTTAACCGACAACATTCTTTAACATTCGGATAAGGCTTTTTAACACAAATTCCTTGGTCAGCCCAAAATTTTTCACTACCTTTGTATCGTCATCCTGAAAGGGATGGCAAAGGCAAGGGCGAAACCTTGGAGTATAGTCTCCAACGCGCCTTTAGCTCAATCGCACACGCAACCGGGAAACACACGCCGGAATAATTATACGGCTTGATGTAAATCAATTTATATGGGGCGCATATAACGTGCCATATATACCGGGAAATTTGGCAAGGTCATATATTTTCCGGAAAACCGGGAGATGGACAGCAGACAATTTCCCCCCTTCGCATTTTCGCCCCTCCCCTTCTGATTTGCCGCACAACGTCCCACCGCACAATGCCGCATTATGACCCCCCAAGACCGTCATTTCGTCTGTGTGGCTAAAACTTCACGCTTTCATGCCGTTGTACGTCCGTGCCGTGAATGCCCCTTAAAAACGGAAATTAAGCCGTAGATGTAGTTATTCCGTATGCAGTGAAAACCCCATGTCCTTTAGTTTTTTTTAACGTAAAATCCTTGGTTATTCCGTTTATTCTTTGTATCTTTGCATCGTCAAATTAAAGCAAGGAGGTTAATTATGTTATACCGTGTTTCAGTGGACGTAACAATGTCAAAGTCTTACTATGTGGAGGCGTCTTCCCCCGATGAAGCCGCCAAGGAAGTCGAGGATGGTTTCTCTGCCGATCCTTACCGCATGTCCTGTGGTTTCGACGCGTATGTGTCACATGCCGTCGTTGATGTTAACGAGGAGGACGAGGGATGAAGTCGAGTGATGGTTTTGCCGGGTGCAAGTACGTTGTCGTGGCTTGGCGTTACGGTATCCCGTACATGTTGCAGATGCGACGTGTCTTGAACTGGTACTTTGACAACAACCGTGTCAAGGAGTTCAAGACGTTGGTTTCCGCTGAGCGCGATGCCCTCATGGTGCGCGCCCGTTGGGGCGGTCCTGGTGTGAGGGTGGTTGTTTACCGCGTGTTCGATGGCGAGGGTGTATGTGCCGACGAGGTTCGTCGTTGGGAGCGTGAGTGCCGGTACGGTCGTGTCGCGTGGCATGACGATTTCGGTCGCGTGTCATGACGGGTTCGGCGTGTTGGTTTCCTTGCGTCGGTCGCGTGATGTCGTGTTTTGTGGTTATGTTGTATAGTGTTAAATCTACGTGTATATATGTGTATAAAGAGGAATTCTGTGCGCTGTTTGCCGGTTGCGCTTGACGGGTTTGACGGGTTGGTTGGTCTGTCGTTGGCTGGCGCGTGTGACATGCTTGGTTATTGGTGGCGTCTGGACTACACGGATGGCGACAAGCACGTCTTTGTCAGGGAGCCTTTGGGTCGTGTGGAGTTGCGCACGGTCCTCGTTGATGGTGTCAACGTAGTCGGTCGTGTGTATGCGACTTCAATGTCGGCGCGTTACTTGCCTTTGGATGGCAATTGATGTCCGGTGTGTATGTGTGTGGTGTCCGTCGGAAGTGTTAAAGTTATGTTAAAGTGATTGGAATGTTTGGTTATTCCGATTATTCTTTGTATCTTTGCAAAGTCAAATTAGAAACGGTTATATATGGCTATTGTTGTTACTCCTAACAGGTACAGTGTACCGTCTATATGCCGCGATCATGTCTTGAATGGCATTTGCTCTGCGGTAGTGTCGTCCATTGCGAGTTCCCCGAGGGGTGTGTTCCAGTTGGATGTCCCTGTGTTTTCGGCGTTGGTGCTTGACGGTGATGTGCCGTCGTTAGTTTCCGCCTCGTTGGATGAGTATTATTCGTCTGGTGTTCCGGGCATTGAGGGTGAGTGTGGTATCTGTCGTGTTCGTGGTTGTGAGATGGTGAGTGCCGTCAAGTTGTTGCGTGGTGCCGGTTGGATTGTTTACCGTTTGCCGTTGCCTGATGGTCTTGGTGGTTGGAGTTACCTTTTCGCTGACCGTGCGTTGTTGGGTAAGCCGGAGATGTTTGGGTTTGAGGATGGGTTTGAGCCGTTCATAGATTAGTCATGTACTCAAATGAGTACATATGTTGTTATATAGGTTCATGTATTATGTATTTGGTCAGTAATTTGCGTAATGGTCGTGAGTGGAAGACTCCCTGGCGTTTGGACAAAGACACGGTAGACGGTTTATTTGTCCGTCCGTTCTTGTCTGCCGGTGTATTGTCTTGTGAGGACATCGCCGCCGGTGTGCGTTGTTTGGATAAGTGGCCCTGGTTTAAGGTGTCCCGTATTGACGGTCGTTTGCGTCGTTGTCGTAGTTTGGGTTATTTCACGTGGAGGTATGTGTTTGAGTGATTTATGCCGGGGTGATTACGTCGTGATGGAGCGTGATGGTTTCCGTGCGGTTGCCCGTTTTTACGGTTGGGTGGACTTGCGTGGTCGTTGTCTGCCTTGTATTGGCGCGGTGTATGGCGGTCTTGTCGGTGGTGTCAAGTCGTTGGTGGTTCGTCCTTGTGGTAGCGTGATGTGTTTTGAGGTGACAGGCAGGGCGTCGCGTGAGGAGGTCGCCGAGTTTGAGGCTGCGTTACGTGATGCGGGTTGGGTTTACGATGGCGATTGTTACTGCCATGTTGGTGTATTCAGCGACGCGTTTTTGCGTCGTGCCTTGGTGGTGTTGGGTGCGTTGGAGCCCGTGTATGGTTGCAAGACGTTGTCTGGTGTGTTGACGTCGTTGCGCAGTGTATGTGGTCATCGTGGTTTGTCGTAGCGTATGTGTTTGATAAGTTCTATGTCTCGTGGGGCGGTGGCGGGTGTTGATATCGTGTGTACCAAGGTGTTGCGTGAGGTTGGTCCGGGTACATTTATCACGCCTTACCGTTCCAAAGTGGTTGGCGGGCTTGGCGAGATAGTTGGTTTGCCGGTTGGTCGTGGGTATGAGGAGGCGTTTGATGGCGGCAGGTATTTCACGTATGGCGCCGGTTGGGTTCACGCCTATGTTGGTCCTGTTGAAGGTGGCAAGCGCATGGATGTGCGTGATGACCTGTTTCGTGCTGTCATACCGGCTGGGACTCCTTTCGTCTTGGGATGTTCTGGTGATGAGGTATGTTCCGCCCGCATGTTGGTGACCGGGCGTGGCTGTTGCGATTTCACGCCCTTGCATGAGGTTGCCGGCATGTGTGGTGTTTTTGGCGATGATGGCGTATCGCCGGGTTGGTTGGTCTTGTCGGATGGTTCCTTTGTCCATCCGCTGTCCGGTAGCTTGGATGCCGGTGATGTGATTGGCGTGGTGTGTGGTTCTTTTGACGGCAAGTTGTTGGTGATGTCGTCGAGTGAGTTCTTTGGTGATTATGAGGTGTGTCATTGCCATTGTGTTAGGCATTCTATCGGTTTCACCAAGCCCGGGGATTGGTGTATGCCGTCCTTGCGAATGATGGACGTGTTGCATGGCAACAGGACTGCCGTGTTTGCCGGGTTGTCTGCCGTCGGTGATGCTTTGTGTGGTCCCTCCTATTGGGTTTGGGAACGTTGTCTTTACCGGAACTATGTGTATGACGTTTACAACTACAGTAAAAGGTTTAAATGGGACATTAAGTTTGCCAGTATGCCATGCCGTGCGTTCATGTTGATGGAGTGTTAAAGTTATGTTAAAGTGATTGGAATATTTGGTTATTCCAATTATTCTTTGTATCTTTGCATTGTCAAATTAAGAACGATAGTATATGGAAAAGGATTTGGTTAAGATTGAGAAAGACTTTAACGCCCGTTGCCGTGAGATGGGCATTGCGTGGGTGGATGATGCCGCCCGTGGTATGAGTCTTGCTGTGGTTAGGTCAGTGTCAGGAGGGTCTGCTGGATGGTTTCCCGGATGCGTTGTCTTTTTTCAGGACGTTGTCGAGGATGCGTCCAAAGTCGTCTTACCGGAGGAAGTCGGCGTGGGAGCGCATGTCTTATAAGTATGAGGGTTCTTTCGGTCATGGTGTGTTTCTTAACATGTGTACTGCGTTATGAGTAGGAAGTCGACCCGTGAGGTGAGGGAGAGTGTGCGCAACGAGGTTGCCGCCTCCTATAAAATGAGGATCAGGTCGTTGGAGGGAGACTTGCACGACATGAGGTCTAGGCTTCACGCTTCTCTTAACGAGTCCGCCGGTTTGCGTGACGAGAACTTGCGTTTGAAGTCCGAGTTGGAGTTATTGCGCGATTGGAACCGTCGTTTGTTGGATTTCGCCGATATGCCTGACGGTGAGCGTGAGGTTGCCTTCCGTCGTTATGTGGACGGTTTGGAGAGGGATGAGCGTTATGAGAGGATGTTGTCCGGTTTCACGTCCCTTTTTAATTTATTTTAACACTGTCTTAAGAGACTTTTAACGTGAAATATTTGGTGGTGTCGGTTATTTTTTGTATCTTTGCATTGTCAAATTAAGAACGATAGTATATGGATGGAGAAAAGTACATGAGTGACATTGATCTTGCCTTGTCTTCCAGTGACAGGGATGCGTTGGTGGCCGCGTTGGTCGACGAGTTGTCCTACATTGGCTGTATGATGTTCGGTCGTTTCTCGGGTGAGTTAGCCAGTCTATTGGCTGGTGATGTCGCCGATGAGATGTTGGAGGCAGGTGACGGCGATGTCCAGAAGGCAGTCGCTTTCGTGGTAGGTGAGAAGTTCGGCATGTTCAATGAGGAGGGATTTCCGTCATGATGTCAATTGACGGTTTCCGTGAGGTTTTTGGCGGTTACTGCCTTGGTTTCGGCATACCGATGGAACGTTTCATGGTCTCGCGTTCCAACGACGGTGATTTCGTTTCGGAGGAGTACCGCCATCCCCGCCGTGCGGCGAGGATACGGGTGAGGTATTGCGTGTCGGGCGGTCGTTTGCTGTCTCTGTACGGTTACGACTATGCGCCTGTTGACGTGGTTGTGTTGTCGGAGGCTTTCTTCAAGACGTTTGGGGAATTTGGTGTTTGGCTTAAGAATTGTCGTTAATTTATGTCTGTTGTTATGGTTGGTTATTCAAATGCGATTTTGTCGGCTTTAGAGTCGATGGGTCATCGTGTGATTCGTTTGAATGCGGGTGAGTATTCCGTATACGATGGGGTCGACTACATGTTCACGGTGTCGTGCGGTCGTTCCCGGAAGAAGTCGGTGTTTTTCAACGGTCTGCGTTACTCGTCGGTTGATGCCCTGTTGTCGGCGTTCCGTGAGTTCGAGGCTTTGTTGCCGTTCCCTGCTAGCACATATAACCCATGTATTTCTGATAACTTCAGGGAGGAGATGCGAATCCGTTGGTACCTGTCGAGTGTGTTGGGCATGGAGGCTTGCCGTGTAAACGTGTGGGGTATTGATTTCTCGTATTGCCTCAAGGACGTATGTGGTCGCAAGTTGGTGGAGGTGTCGTTCAACCAAGACGATTGTGGCTCCGGCCGTTTCTGGATACCGTTGGGCGACGGTTCGGTGGTGACGGAGGAGTATGCGGATGCGTCTGATGCCGTTGGAAAGCTGAACACGTTGTTGACCTCGTGCGTGGCTATGTCTTACGATGCTTGTGGCGGTTTCATTGGGAAGGTTGCCGGTCGTTTCGGTGACGTGGATGGTTCCCGTTTGTTGTCCCCGACGTTACAGGACGCTTTGTCCGGTGGTCGTGACTACAAGGCGGTGCTTATCGAGACGCTTGAGGGTATGTTGTCTGTCTTAAAGGGTGGTGTCTGTGGGAAGTAAGTGTATTGATGACTACGAGTTGGTACCGGGTTACCATGAGTGGCATCTTGTAGACAAGTCCAACCCGGACGTGGTGTTGTACAACATAGTCGACCCCCTTGAGAACCTGTACCATGAGACGGGGGAGCCGTTGACTCATGACGAGGTCGTGTCCTTTGTGGCAGGGGATATATCTTGTGCCGAGTGGAAATGGTCTGAAGGGGATGACTATAACGGCGTGGAAGACCCCGGTGACTTGTTGCCGCCATTCGCCGCCGAGGTCATTGCGGACGGTCTCTACCGGTATTATTTGGCATAGTCCAATATGTGCGTTGCCTTTGAAGTGTTAAACTTATGTTAAAGTAGTCGGGATATTTGCGTATTCCGATTATTTTTTGTATCTTTGCAAAGTCAAATATTAAATAGCAAAACGTCAAATAGTATGGCATACAATTGGCTCCTGAGGGAGAAGGTGAGTAAGATAAACGATGCTCACGGCTTTAGCATCG
>JAGCWQ010000144.1 GCA_017961765.1 Paludibacteraceae bacterium
CGGATGTTCGTTTTTTCTCTTTCGTCAATAATAATGCTCAGCTGTTCAGGATACTCAAGTAAAGACCATTCTCCGTCTCTTTTTCCAAACTTTCCTGTATTTCTAAAAAATAGTTGATCCTGTCCTCCTCTAAATGGGAGTTCTCGCAGATAATAGACAGGTTCATCTCCAATCGTTCCTTCATAAATAAGAGGGAGAAGGTTGGTATGGTATTTATCCAACTCCTCGCCTGTGATAAGCGCCGCACGTCCGTAGTCGTTCAGCAACGGCTCAATATCAGAGATGTTTATTTTCAAATACTTAGTCAGATCAAAACGCGAGCTAAGACTTATCCGAACCCCAATTTCATCCTGAGTAAACTCAAAATTAGACAAATCAACAAGGTCCTCTTCATCAGTCACTTCATATCCCAACAGTTTGCTTTGAAACAGATAATAGTTTTCTTCACTGAAAAAATCCTCCAAATGATACAACTCTCCCGTCTTTGGATTAAAATTGTAGTAAAATAATGTCTTTGTTCCATCACCATGTGTATGTGAGATTTTTATACTAAGATTACGCGAAAAACTGTCATCATAAAAATTTGTCCTCGGCTTGCCCGCGTATGAAAGTCTCTCAATATGATCAATACCATCCACGCAAGACCCATCGGGTCCATTGAAAACCACCCCAAAATTACCCATTTGAAGTAGTACGTTTACCTTTCGCTCCACCTCTTTATCCTCCATCTGTATATATGGAAACACATAATCACGCCCATACTGAAGACTGACTCTTTCAATTTTAATGATTTTATATCCTTCCAAGGGTTCGAACGGAGTTTCCTTCGTCTCTTCCTCCATTTCATGCGCCACTTCTTTCAGGATATTCTTCAACCCATTATAGATTTTGGAGCAACTTGAAAAAAAAGGTATAATTGCCATGATTAAAATTATAGTTCTTTTCTTACTCATTATATGTTATTTTTTGTGATTATCTGTTCCGTATAAATTTTCCAGCAATCGTGTGTTCTAATGAAAATAAGCGGATTGTTGAATGTTTGTCATCAGACTTCCCAAAGTTATAAAAAAATCGCAAAAATAGAAGGGGAGATAATATGTTTTCCAAACGGAATGTGCGCTACCTCTCCATCTATCTTGAAAAAACTCTGTAAAAAAGTGGGGTTTTGTTTTGCAGGACGGGAAATTTTGTCTACCTTTGCATCGCAAAAGAGAAATCAATTGCAGTAGAGATTTGGCGCTTTCGTCTAGCGGCTAGGACACATGCCTCTCACGCATGGAACACGGGTTCGATTCCCGTAGGCGCTACCAAATTTTTTGCTTTAGTTTTTATGGCGCTTTCGTCTAGCGGCTAGGACACATGCCTCTCACGCATGGAACACGGGTTCGATTCCCGTAGGCGCTACCAAACAGTAAGGAATCTCGGTCGAGGTTCCTTTTTTGTTTGTGGAACCTCAAGGGTGGATTTGCACCGAAGGGCAGGGCTATGTTTGCCTCTCTTGCTTTCGGTTCGCTTGGAAGGACGAGGAATCGGATTGTCGGCCAGTTGTTTTTGTTCGACTCGCCTGTCAATTGAAAATATCCGCACCTTCGATTTTTAGCTCTGTGATTCATAATTCTTGACGCATGATTCATAATTAATTCCTATTTCGTTCCTATTTCATACTCCGAGTTTTCCGTTGCTTTTTTCCGATTAATTGGTTATATTTGCTCGTTTTAGTGCGGAAAAGGACAAGGAGCCCTTGGCTTTGTGGTGCTTCTCGGTCGTTCTCTAATGAATTGAAAGTGATAATGTGAATCTGGTGACGTTTCGTCAGCTGGATGAAAAAAGGGATAAGATGTTTCATTGGTTACAAAAATTTTATATAGACCGTTGCGTCAAGGCTCCTGTGCTGCGTAAATGCAGGAAGAAGCAGTTCGTCAACCTTCACGATGCGAAGAGTATCGTGATACTCTACGAGGCCGACCGTCTGCGCAACGACAAATTGATGCAGCTTATTCACGAGATAGGAAGCCTGAATATCGTGCAGGCGTGGGGCTATACGACCCAGAACGATTTTGCGGAGCGTGAGACCATCAATATCCACCATATCAAACCGAAGGATGTCACCTTCTTGGGGAAGCCGGCTCCCTCCATTGAGGAGCGTTTCTTGTCCGATACGTCCGATATCCTTATCGACTTGACCATGGAGGAGGTGATTCCTTTGAAATATTTCCTGGGAATTTCCCGTTCGAACTGCCGTTGTGGTTATGTCAAGGAGGGGTTTGACGGCTTGTACGATTTGGAGGTGAGCCGAATGTCGGGCAAGAAAGAGGAGGATTTATTGAAGCAAATTTTATTTTATCTTTCGACAATACAGACAAAGTAATAAAAAAGATGTAATTTTGTGTGTTGTATTACGGGTGGTTCTGTAAGTTGTGGAATGCAGCGTTACGTTTTCTTCAATTAGGGCTATACCGATGATTATACATCTTCGAAAAGAGAAGGAGACTATACAATGACGCAAACTAAATTTAAGGGATTGGGTATAGCATTAGTGACCCCATTCAAAGAAGATGAAAGTGTGGATTTCGATGCCCTCGGACGTTTGTTGGATTATCAGATTCAAAACGGAGTGGACTATATAGTCGCATTGGGTACGACCGCAGAGACGCCGACTTTGTCGGAATCGGAGAAAAAGGAGGTTCGGGAATTTGTCCTCTCCAAGGTTAACGGCCGTGTTCCGATTGTCTTGGGCGTAGGCGGCAATAATACGAAGGGCGTCGTCGAAACTTTGAAGAACGACAAGATGGAGGGAATCGATGCCATTCTTTCGGTTGTCCCTTACTATAACAAGCCTTCCCAAGAGGGTATTTTCCAACACTATAGTGCAATTGCAGAGGCGTCCAAAGTGCCTGTTATACTTTATAATGTGCCTGGACGTACGGGCGTGAACATGACGGCAGAAACGACTCTCCGCTTGGCTCGCAAGTATGACAACATCGTGGCTATCAAGGAGGCTTCGGGCAATATCGTCCAAATGAACGACATCATCAAAAATAAACCGAAGGATTTCATGGTCATCTCGGGCGACGACGGTATCACTTATCCTCTTATTACGATGGGTGCCGTGGGTGTCATTTCTGTAATCGGAAATGCTTTCCCTAAGGAGTTCGGTAAGATGGTCCGTTTGGCTTTGCAAGGCGATTATCAGTCGGCTAGGGAGATCCACCATCGGTTTACCGAGTTGTTCGATTTGCTTTTCGTCGATGGAAATCCTGCCGGAGCCAAGTGTATGCTCTCCATTATGGGCTATATCAACAACAAATTGAGGTTGCCTCTCGTTCCTACGAGAATCACCACTTTCGAAAAGATTCGTGCCGTGTTGGATAGCCTCAATATCAAGTGCTAATTCAAAAAGAATTTATAATAAGGGTCAGATGGAATTTCCTTTCTGGCCTTTTTTATTATAGGAGTTAAAAATCAGGGAAACTATTTTCTAAAAACGGGTAGAGATGAAGGACGTTATCGCTTTTTTGCACCAGTTGTATCGGAATAACAATACACAGTGGTTTCATGCACATCGTGCTGACTATGAGGTTGCTCGTGACCGTTTCAATGCTTTTGCCACGAGGCTATTGGCTGAATTGGCTAAGATGGATGGCAGTCTCGAAGGTTTGGAGTTGAAGGATTGCACCTACCGCATCAATCGTGACATTCGTTTCTCTGCCGATAAATCACCTTATAAATCGCATTTTTGCATTTTTGTCGCTCCTGGGGGGAAGAAATCGGGCAAGGCTGGTTATTACTTCCATCTGTCGGTGGGCGGTACGGATTATCCGGATGCCAATATGTTGGCCATCGGTCATTATTGCTATGACAAAAAGGTGGTAGAGATCGTCAGGGAGGACTTGGCTGACGAGGGTAACGTCTTCGATGGGTTTGTGCAGGCTGGTGCCGAGGATGGACTCTCACTCGATTTTGAGAATGCGTTGAAAAAGGTGCCGAAGGAGTTTGCCGATTCTCCGTATAAGGATTATGCACGCTTGAAGGCTTATTGTCTTCAGCGGATGATGGATCCATCCGAAGTGGAGGATGAGGAGTCCTTGCTTGCCTACCTTGTCAAGGTCTTTCAGAAGAACAAGCCGTTTGTCGATTACTTGAACAAGGTGATTGATTATACAAGGGAGGCAGAGGAAGATTGATTGCGATTTAAAAGGAGGTTATTCTCCTAGGAAGGGGAGAATTGCGGATTTTAGGTCTGGTAGGGAGATGGCTCCGCTTTGCCTCCATTTGATTTCCCCTTTTTGAAAAAGAATGAGGGTTGGAACGGATTGAATCCGATAGGCGTTGGCTGTATCGGCATTCTTGTCTATGTCAACCTTGACGATGCGTATTTTGTCGCCCATCTGTTCTTTCAGTTGCACTAAAACTGGATGCATCATTTTGCAGGGTTGGCACCAAGTGGCGAAGAAGTCAACCAATGTAAGGGTCTCTTGTCCGATTATATCTTTGAAGCTTTCCATAATCTTACGTTTTTAAAATTCTAAAATGGATTGTGCAATCTCTTCCGCTTGTGCGAATCTCTTCAAAAGATCGATGGAATCGTCTATGAATTGGGAAAGGCCGTTGCTCCCTGGGTAGGCGTTTACAATCATCAGAAGGTGAGAGGATTCTTCGGCGAGTTTTGTGCGTTCGTTGTCGCTTGTTGGAGTTCCTATTCCGCCAATCTCGTCCCTGTAAACGGGAAGTCCCTCGATGTTTAGTATGCCCCGTCCGATCCCTTCGAACGGTTCGTCAGCCTTGCCTATGCCGAGCGTTAATTGGTCGCCAACAATCTTGTCTGCGTCGAATCCTCCGATGGAGTAGCCCGAAGAGATGGAGATGAGGTTGATGAGGTCCACGACCGTATTGATTTGGTAGAGGTCCATCCCTTTCAAGATTCTACGGCAGAGCGCCTCTGCTGACGGGCGGTAGCGACTAGGGTCTTTCCCGCATTGCTTGTAGGCGTTACGGGTTGCTTCGATAGTCGGCCGCTTGTTCACCTCGGGAAGGGTGTACTGTTGCTTGAATCGTTCTATCTCCGCGTGGATGAGTTCCCATAGGGGTGCGGATGAGGCGCTGTTCCGTATCCGGCATTCGACGATGCCGATGGAAAGGTGTCCTACCTTCTTCAAAAAATCGCTTTCTACTTCAATCCTTTTCATATGCTCAATGTTTGCATTCCAATTCGTACCATTCGCTCGTTTGCCCATCCTTGAAGTGAGGTTTCACCCACACTTTCATGTGTTCGGACGAGAGGGACGAAAGATGGTACAGGTTTTCGATGGAGGCGTTCTCTGCCTTGGAGAAATCGAAGGCGAAAATGCCCTTGCTGACGGAGGTGGAGTCGTCCAAGGAGGATTGCAGGTCTCGGAGGTTCCCCTCTATTTTCATGTCGTCGTATTGAAGTCGGCACTCCATGCTCGCAATGGGGGCAGGAGTCTCCGTCCCTACGACGGTCATAGCAATGGATACAGGCAAGTTGCCGTCGTTCAATCGTTTGGACAGCATGGCTTTCTTTATCTCCGTCATCCAATTGCCGTTGGGTGCGACGGTCATCACTTTGAAATCGTCCACTTTCTGAAGCGTCCATTTAGACGCGCTGTTTTGCGGAGTTTCCGTATTCTCTTTTTTGCTGAAATTAAGGAAAAGTAGCGCTGCAGCGGCGACAGCGAAAAGTGAGACTAGGGGATATACAAATTTCTTTTTCATGTCTGTATTGATTTGGAGGGTGTTTCCGAAAGTACCTTTAGGAAGGGAAAGGAGACTGTTAAGCAGTCTCCAATGCCCCAACTATATCGCGGATGGATTTGAATCCGTGGCGTTCCAAATAGTCGTTGATGCCGTCGATCACCTTGATGGTGACGGTCGGGTCGATGAAGTTGGCCGTTCCGATTTCGATGGCAGAAGCTCCAGCCAAGAAGAATTCGATGGCATCGGTGGCGTTCATGATACCGCCCAATCCGACAACAGGGATCTTTACGGCTTTGGCTACTTGCCAAACCATGCGTAGGGCGATAGGCTTGACGCAAGCACCGGATAGACCTCCTGTGATAGTGGAAATCAGCGGTTTGCGCTTCTCGGCATCGATGGCCATACCCATTAGTGTGTTGATTAGAGAGACGCTGTCAGCACCTGCATCCTCGACAGCCTTGGCGATTTCAGCGATATTGGTCACGTTAGGAGACAATTTGACAATCAGAGTCTTGTCATAAGCCTTGCGTACGGCAGCGACCACGTTTGCGGCAGAGGTACAAGAGGTTCCGAAGGCCATACCGCCCTCTTTTACGTTAGGGCAGGAGATGTTGAGCTCGATGGCAGGAATCTTGTCCAATGCGTTGATGCACTCGGCAGTAGCCACATAGTCGTCGATGGTTGAACCTGAGACGTTCACCAAAATGTTAGTGTCTGTATCTTTGATGCGTGGATAGATGTGCTCCACGAAGTAGTCCACTCCCTTGTTTTGGAGACCTACCGCATTGATCATTCCCGATGGAGTCTCGGCCATACGGGGGTAGGGGTTGCCTTCGCGTCTCTTCAAGGTTGTTCCTTTGACGATGATGCCGCCCAGTCTGCTGAGGTCGATGAAGTCGGCGAACTCTTCTCCGTAGCCGAAGGTTCCCGAAGCCGTCATGACAGGGTTTTTCATGACGAGTTTTCCTATGTTAGTCGTTAAATCTGCCATTTCAAATCTTTTATGTTAAATACAGGTCCGTCAGAGCATACGCACTTATGTCCCTCTTGCGTTTCCGTCACGCAGCAGAGGCAAGCTCCCAAGCCGCAGGCCATCTTGTTTTCCAAGGAGACCTCGCAGTCGATGCCGTTTTTAGCGGCGTAGGCGGCTACAGCCTTCATCATAGGCGTAGGTCCGCAGGTGTATATCTTGTCGAACTTTTTCTGTTGTAGGATGGTGTGGTTCGTGACGAATCCCTTTTCACCGAAGGTGGCATCTTCCGTCGTGACGAAAGTCTGTCCGTAGGTCTCGAACGCATCCAACTGTAGCAGGTCTTTTTTAGAACGTGCGCCCAATAGGAAAGTAGGGGCGTAGCCTAAATTGCGGAGAACAGCGCCCAACATCAGGAGCGGAGCAGTTCCGACACCGCCGCCTACTAACAGAAGTTCCTCTTGTGCCGATGTAGGCATGGAGAATCCGTTGCCCAAAGGCAACATCACATTGAGTTTGTCGCCTTTCTTCAATTCGGCCAATTTGCGGGTACCGTCACCCACCAATTGAATTAAGAACCACAGTTCATTGGTCGCTCTGTCCACAAAGTGGATGGAGATAGGTCTTCGCAGAAAAGTGGTGGTTGAACCATCCACCCGAATCTCGGCGAATTGTCCCGGAAGCATATCCGGAAGCCTCTCTTCCGATGTGAACTTCATTAAGATGTAATTACCGTTCAGTCGTTCGTTACTGTTTACGGTCAAATCAAGCAAGTATTTACGCATGTCTTTTTGAAGGGTGGTGCAAGGATTTGAAGAATCCAAGAAATGCCACCATCATTAAAAAGGTTAATAAAAAAGGGGAACTTTGGGTTCTCCCGTATAGCATACAAAATTACATCATCTTTTGTCAATATACAATGAACAATTTGCAAAATACGGGTTGTTAAACGGAAAATTCATTTGCCGCATGTGTTGTCTGCAAGTAATTACTATTTAATTATTTACAATTTATTGTAAGACATGGAGCCTACAATCTTCATTCGACTTTTCTAAATATTGTGTGGTTGTTTTTTTTAGGCTATCCTTCCATCGTTAGAAAAAAGAAAAGCTTCGAGTAATGAAACCCGAAGCTTTTCTTTTAGTTTAATCTAAGTACCTGTCCAGCATTTTTTCCAACTCCTCTGGGGTGAAATCCTTTGCGATGATTTTACCCTGTTCATCAACAAGAAAATTGCCAAACTGATTGTTTAGTTTCAGTTCTTTGGCAAGTTTGGATTGAAATCCGTCAGCCTCCAATGCGACCTCTGAGAAGTTCAGTCCATCCTGTTTTACCACCTCCTCGAAAACAGCCGGAAAACGATCCATCGAGATGGAAATCGATTTCAATCGGGAGTTTCCTGCCATTGCCTTTTCATCGAACTTCTTTACAACCGTCGAGAAACGCACGTTTTTGTCGCGTGACGCAGCATCGTAGGCTGCCCAAAAGTTGACTAACACTAACTCGCCCTTATGAGGCTCTGCAATCTCCGTCTGGGGGAATGCTTGACCGACATACAATTCGGATGGGTTGACCGATCCGATTGAGATAAAAGAAAGCAGTGTAACAGCAACAACAGAGGAAATAGCAAAATAATTAAATCTCCTCATTAAATATAGTTTAGTTAGCACTAGGCAAGGATAAACTCTATTACCCTAAATCCGTTTATTTTGAAACGAGAAGCTTGTGTTTCTCATTTCGGGTGCAAAGATAGCCTTTTTTGATGGAGTTGAGCCACAAAATGTGTTAAAAATATGTTTTTTAACACAAAAACGGCTTTATAGTATGGAAATAAAAAGCTAATTTTGCGTTCCGAAAGACCTTGGGAATCTTTGTCGCAATGGGACTTTCAGCGCATTGGACGGACTGGCAAGCAGATGGAAATCTTGACGGGAGAAGATAGGTTCTTGACTCTATTTTTAACATTATTTTCTCTCCTTTCGGCTGTCCGATGTTATTTCATAACTAATAAATATACAAAAAACCTCGAAAAATGAATCAATCCAACGAAATCATCCTCGTAAAGATATCGGGTGACGACAAGCCGGGGGTGACCTCCTCTTTGGCAGCTATTATAGCAAAGCACAATGCAACCATCTTGGATATTGGTCAGGCCGACATCCACAACTCCCTTTCTCTTGGTATCCTCTTTAAGAGTAAGCAGGAGGATTCGGGATTCATTTTGAAGGATATCCTTTTCAAGTGTAGCGAATTGGGTGTGAGCGTACGATTCAACCCGATTTCCGAGGAGGAGTACAATCGTTGGGTTTCCATGCAGGGCAAGAACCGTTATATTGTCACTTTGTTGGGTCGTAAGATCTCAGCGGAGTTGATTGCCAGCGTCTCTCAAGTCTTGGCGGAGCAGGGGTTGAATATCGATACGATTACCCGTTTGACTGGCCGTGTGCCATTGGAGGTGGAGGAGGATTCCGTGACGAAGGCAAGCGTGGAGATGTCTGTCCGTGGTACGCCGAAGGACAAGCAGTTCCTCCAATCGGAGTTTTTGCGCATCTCGCAGGATTTGGGCTACGACATCTCTTTCCAGGAGGACAACCTCTTTAGAAGGAATCGACGTCTGATCTGTTTCGATATGGATTCTACGCTCATTGAAACGGAGGTGATTGACGAGTTGGCTGAGCGGGCTGGCGTTGGCAACGAAGTGAAGGCGATTACGGAGTCGGCTATGCGTGGCGAAATCGATTTCTGCGAGAGCTTCAAGCGCCGTGTCTCTTTGTTGAAGGGTTTGGACGAATCGGTGATGCAGGAGATCGCGGAGAACTTGCCTATCATGGAGGGCGCCGACCGTGTGCTCCATATCTTGAAGAAGTATGGTTATAAGATTGCGATCCTTTCGGGTGGTTTCACCTATTTCGGTAACTATTTGAAACAACGTTTCGGTATCGATTACGTCTATGCCAACGAGTTGGAGATTGTGGACGGAAAGCTTACGGGTAATTATGTGGGCGACATCGTGGATGGTAAGCGAAAAGCAGAGTTGTTGCGTCTGATTGCCCAGATTGAGAACCTTGATTTGCAACAGGTTATTGCTGTGGGTGATGGCGCGAACGATCTTCCGATGCTTCATTCGGCAGGTCTGGGTATCGCTTTCCATGCGAAGCCGAAAGTGAAGGAAAATGCGAAACAGTCTATCTCCAGCATTGGCTTGGATGGAGTACTTTATATGCTTGGTTTCAAGGATTCTTATATTGAGGATGCAAAGAGAAGATAAGCTCTGATGAAGTTTGTTATATTAGCCCTGCACTTCGGTGTGGGGCTTTTTTCATTTCTTTGGGTTGGTACTGGGCACTCTGTACCCAATTATTAATGGGTTTGTCTTCCAACCTGACACCAAAATCTCTTCTGCCTCATTTCTCTTCCATAACATTGATTGGAAAGAACTGTCACAAGAGAAGTTAAATGAAAATTCCGGTGTCCCTTAAAAACATTTTTCCTAAAAAATCTTGCTCCTTTAATTGCTTTTCTATAATTTTCCGTTGTTTTTGAATCTTGATTCTAAAATTATCGTTAAATAAAGATTGTGGTGAGAAACTTATAGGCGTTTTTTCGTTTCGTTATCTTGCTGTTTGTCGAGTTTGGAGAAACACGTCGAAAATGAATGGTTAATTCATTGTCCAGACGATCCCGGAGCGTATCTACCCTATAAAATCTTCTAAATCAGTTTGTAAACCCAATTTAAAGCATATTAAATATGAAGAAGGAAGATAAGGAGCCGATGGGTTCGTTTGAACAGTATCAAAAAGAGGCGGAGAGCGGCAACGTTGATGCACAATACAACTTGGGCCGTTGTTACTTTGAAGGGCAAGGCGTAAAGGAAGACAAAAAGAAGGCGGTTGAATGGTACAAGAAAGCGGCAGAGAGCGGTCATGCCAAGGCAAGGGTCGCTTTGGGAATTTGTTATTGCAATAATATAGGTGTTGATTCAATATGGCATAAGGATAATTGTGCGGCGGGTCTCAAATGGTTTTTGCGGGCAGCAGAGGAGAATGATGATATAGAAGCCATGCGCTGGGTGGCCTCCTCTTATTGGACAGGCTTTGACCCTAATCTTCCTTTGGCTGTAGAGTGGTATGAAAAGATTCTTGCCAGAGAACGGGATGCTGTTTCGTTGACTAATTTGGCTCAGATCTACTTGGAAGGAGATGTAGATGTCCCTGGGAAAAATGAAAAGGCAGTGGCGCTCCTTATGGAGGCAGTGGAGCAAAATAATTATTATGCAGATGCTTTCTTGGGATTCTGTTATATGAACGGGAAGGGGGTTGCGCAAGACTATTCGGAGGCTTTGAAATGGCTTCAGAAGTCGGTTGCGGATGGTGTCTCTGAGGATCCGTTCGAAGAGTCCCAAGTATGGGAGGGAATTAAGACATGCAAGATTTTTGTGGAAGAAGGCGATGCGGTTGCTTACTACAAGAAGGCATGCGAATTCGCTTATTGTGGCAAAACGAAAGAGGCGGCTGAATATTTGACCAAGGCTGCGGAGCTGGGAGATGCTGAATCTCAGTACTGGCTTGGCAACTACTACGAAAATGGAACAGGAGTCACGCAGAACTACAAAAAAATGGTTGAGTGGTATAAGAAGAGTGCCGAGGCGGGTTATCAAAAGGCTCAATTGACTCTGGCCGAGCATTATGAAAAGGGCATAGGCGTAAAACAGAGTTCTAAAAAGATGATCGAGTGGTATACGAAATGTGCAGAGGCGGGAGATTTGGAAGCACAGATCGCTTTGGCAGTACGTTATAGAAGGGGAGATGGCGTTAAGCAGAACTACAAAAAAATGATTGAGTGGTATACGAAATCTGCTGAAGCGGGTAGCCTGTTTGCTCAAATGTCTTTGGCTGAGTGTTATCAAGACGGGCTTGGCGTTAAACAGGATTATGCGGAGGCTGCCAGAAGGTACAAAATAGCGCAATCGTCAGAAAACTTTCTTCCTCATTTCGAGGGACGTCTTGCCGTGCTTTATTATAAGGGCTTGGGTGTGGAGCAAGACTATGCGATGGCTGTCCGCCTGGCTAAAGAGGCGGCGTGTCATTATAGTTCTCCATCTACGGTTGGTGTTTCTGTTCTTATCGAATGTTGTACCCTTTTGTCCGAATGTTTTGAGAAGGGTCTTGGTGTAGAGAAAGATCCGAAAATGGCAAAGACCTATTTTGATCGGATTGATATTTTATCTTCTCTGCCTAAAGAAGTTGATGACGACGATAATGACGACGATGATGATGA
>JAGCWQ010000145.1 GCA_017961765.1 Paludibacteraceae bacterium
CTTAACTTCGGCATTGCATCTCCCTAACATGACCTCTTACCAAAAGCCAAAAGGGGCTATTTAAATGAAGTCTCTTCGAGACTGGTAGAAAATCGACAATAATAGTATCTTGTTCTTCTTACGGAATCTACTACAATACCGAACCATTGCTTATGGGTTACGGGAAAGAGATTGCAAACGACCAAATAGCAAAATAGCCTCTATACGAGGCTGTCAAAGTTGTTGCTCCCTATACGGCTTATCCAAATCCAACAAATGGAAATTATGTTGCCGCTGCTTAGGACCAGGGGGAATTGTCATGTAATCACCATACTTTTGGGAGAGATAAGCGTCTGGATTTTCGACTCCCATCACCATCCTACCCTCAAACATAATAGGGGTAGGCTTACCTAAATTGGTACGAGGCATTATCCCTTTTCGACCGTCGTCATGGTCAACCACAAGGTCTGACGCATCGAAATCATAGCGTTTCTGCATCCTACGCATCTTCGTCTGCACCTCTTCCAACGTATAGAACTTCCGACAGAGAAGCGGAATCCAACAGGAAGGCCCATGACCATGGCGATAGGGATCACGGTACAACAGATACTGCACACGCTTCAAATAGAAATAGCGGGCAAAATGAAGGCGTTGAACCAGTCCATTGGAAGTCATTCCATCCAAAGGGAAGACATCGATGTAGATCCCCCCCAAATATTTCAAATGCATACGCTCGATCAACGTCGTGCTTGCATCTTGTATCTTAGCGAAAGGCAAAGGATAGTTCTTGTCCGTCTCGAAAGCCACCGCCTCCATCGGCTGCGGCAACCACTCGGCAGCATGAGCCATCAAAAGGTCATAATCCTTACGAGGCATACCGATGTCGAGGTCGTCGTCCCACGGGATGAACCCTTTATGGCGCACGGCACCCAAAAGCGTCCCTGCAATGATGTAGTAACGCAACCCATGCTCCGCACACACCTTATCAACCGACATCAAAATGTCAAGGATGCGGAGTTGGAGCGGACGGATATCGTATGTTGCCATTCTTCCTAAGTTAAATAATATCAGAAAAGTTCAGCAGGAATGCGCTGCTTCGCCGTATTGAAGTCGTCCACCGTGTCCAGCTCACAAGAGAAGAGGTCGGTCACGTCCAACACGTGGTAGGTATGTCCTTTCGGCAGGAGACGTTCAAAAGCGCGTTCATAGAAGATGTTGGAAAGACCCTCTTTCTCCATCATCACCTCCAGCTCCTCATAGAGAGCCTTCGTATAGGCACGCCCCATCCGTTCGATCCCCAGACTCTCACCCACGGCATCCGCAGGGTTGCAAGTCTTGTTAAGGGCTGTAATGGCTCCGCTCGCATCAACCACCACCTTCATCTCCTCCTCACCAAGCTCATGGCGGATAAGCGTCAAGATATTCTCCTCCGGTGCCTCCAAGACACGACGGATGATGGCTGGATCATAGAGCAAATCGCTGTCCAACAGGAGGATCTCCTCCCCATCGGCCTTCGGACGGGCCAACCACAACGAATAGATATTGTTCGTAGAGTCGTAAATCGAATTATGGATGAAGGTAACCTTCACATCCGAATAGTTTTGACTTACAAAATCTTCGATCTGCTTGTGAAGATAACCCGTTACGATTACAAATTCAGAGATTCCGCTCTGCTTCAAGGCATCCATCGAACGTTGAAGAAGGGAGCGTTCGCCCACCTTCAGCAAGCACTTCGGACAATCATTCGTCAAAGGACGAAGCCGAGAAGCGACCCCGGCAGCAAGAATTACGGCCTTCATTTGCTCAGAGCGATTTTCTTGATAGTTTCACAAACGACTTTATTCTGTTCAGGACGACCCAACGTAATTCGCAAATGCGTATCGATACCTGGTTCGTTCATAAACTTAATCTTATAATCTTGCTCGGCCAAAGCCTTTTGCAAATCAGCCTTCAACTCGATTGGGTATTTGATGAGGACGAAATTAGCCACAGAATCATAGACCTTGAAGCCTGGCAAAACGCCCAACTCCTTGGCATAGAGTTGACAACCCTCCTGCATCTGCTTTGCGATGTTACGGTAGTGGTCGTCGCTTTGAAGTGCGGCGATAGCGACCTCCTCCGAGAAACGGTTATAGCCAAGGTACTTATTGGCATATTTCAAGAATTTCTCTTGGTTCTTACCGATGAAGCCAAAACCGATGCGAAGGCCAGGCAAGCCATAGAACTTGGAGAGCGTCCTTGAAATGATCAAATTGGAATGTTTGTTGACCAACTTGGCAATGTAGCTATTGTCAACCACAACAAAAGAAGCGTAAGCCTCGTCAATCAAGACAATCACGTCAGAAGGGATATGGCCCATCAACCAATCCACCTCGTCAGGCAAAAGTCCGTTGCCCGTCGGATTGTTAGGGGAAGCCAACAAAAGGATCTTTGGATGGATCTCATTCGTCTTCTTGACTATCTCGTTCAAATCATATTTGAAAGTGGTCTCCGTCTCATATAGCGGATATTTGAACGTTTCACCGTTCACCTCGTCCGCAATGGAATTATAGTACCACCATGAATACTCAGGAACCAACATTTTCTTGTTGCCGTCGGCCTCAGAAAGGAAATAATGGACAACATTCTTCAGAATATCCTCGCCACCATAGCCAAGAAGAACCTGCTTCTCATCGACACCATACAACTCTGAAAGGAAGACGGATACAATGCTCTTTTTCCCTTCGTCATAGATTCGTGTATAGAAACACAACTTGCTGGGATCAAAATTCTTTATTGCTTCAAGCACCTTAGCCGAAGGCGAAAAATTAAATTCATTTCTGTCAAGAAAATTCATTTGTCTGACTTTTAATGGAATCCACACAGATTCCCATGATGAATACTATCTTAGGCTCCCCAAGGAAGCCTTTCTCATTTCAATCTGCAAATATACAAGTTTTATGTTTCATTCCGTAAATGTTGCGAGGAAATACGCTAGGCATTTTAAAACATAGGATGCGCACAAGGCGCATCCTACATGCCATATATTGGAAATCCATCTTATCCTATCGCTTCACAGCCTTTAGCTGGCGACAAGAATTCTCCCCATAAACGTTGAAGATATAGACTCCTTTCGGATAATTCGCTCCGAAGGTTGCTTGAAGAGCTCCTTTCGACTTAATGCGGTCCACAAAAGAGCCATCTACCGAATAGACCACAATCTCATTCCACGCATTCGCCCCATGGTAGGTATAGGAACGGCTAGTGGCATCATACGAAAGATAGTCGCTCTCTGCCGCTTCCGACTCGGTTGACAACATATAAACATAGTCAATATAAACGGAATCCAAATAGAGTTCCGCCCCCTCTGTAATGACTTGGAACGAGAGGATGTGCTCCCCATCCGCCATCCTAAATAGTGTTTCTAGAGGAAGATGAAGATAACCACTTGAATCTTGCGTATTAGCTCCCTCGAAACTAACAAACTCAATTATCTGATCAAAATCGTCATCTATATAGAGTGCGACCTTCACCTTCTCATTCGTTGTCGAATAAGTGTAGCCCAAGGAATAGTATTCATTCGTAGATTCCCGTATATCCAGCGGAGCATCCACCGTATAGCTGACCCAGTCTCCATAACCTAGTTTAACCGCATAGTTGGATGAACCTAAATCCTGCATAGCAATAATGGTGTTGTCATCCCGTGCAGCCGACGGCTCGTTGCTACACTCTTCGCACCAATAGGATATGCCACGGCCTCCACGGTCAAAATACTCTCCTTGGAGAACACCCGGAATATCCACCGGAACTTTGAAATAAGGTTCATAAACATCCCAGACATAGGTGGAGTATTCCCGCTCTACCGTTTGTCCGTCGGAACTAGTCACACGAATGGTGAACGTATAGGCATCCGACCGCTGGGTCTCGCCATCAAAAGAGCCATCCGCATTCAAAATCAAGCCCAAAGGAAGCGATCCCTTGACCACCTCATACGAGTAGGGCTCCAGTCCGCCAGTTGCCTCCATGACGATAGGACAAGCAGTTCCCCGTTGGATAGGCATCACCGTATCCGTAACTAACTCCAAATCAGGATACTCCCGCTTCGGACCACAACGGAACGTCATCGTCTCGCCATATTCGCTGAAATCACACAAATAGATGCCGGAGTTCTCTCCGCTATACCATTTGCCACTTGGATTGGAATCGTCGGAGAAGACCCCTGGACCTGTCGTAGCCGTCCAGAACGGATTGTTGTCTGTCGCCGGCCTGCAATCCAACAATTCAGGGTTACCCTTATAATTGTTGTCACCCTTGTCGTTGCTATGCCAAATGAAAATTCCTTTGTCATTGTTCGGTCTGACGGCAATATGCCTATCCCGAATCTCAATATAGTACTTCTCCGCAGAACTGATGCCCGTGCCTCGATAGACAGCAACGGAACCCACCTCCTGCTTCAACGTGATAAGTCTTCCGTCCTTTATGTCGGTGATATCCACTTTGTTGGACAACCAACCCAATTGATCCATAGCCCAAGGGTTGGGGATAGGAGGCGTTTCCGACAAATAAGTGATATCTGCCACGTTGTATTTCGCCGCATTGTTGTCCTCATGTTTATCGTAAGAATAGAAGTCAGGCCATCCACAAACCAAGTGGCCGTTCTCATGGACAAACGTAGCCATTTTCAACTGATCGCCAATATAGCTCATCTGGTAGCCATGCCAAGCCCAACGGCTGAATCCCTTAGAGGACAAGTTGAAGTTCTGGTAATTCATGTGAGGCCAGAGACCCGTCCCCCATTTATTCTCACAAGTTCCTGCATAAAGGATATTAATCGCCATGATGGCACCGTCGCGTGTAGAGAGATCCTTCACGTCAAAACCGTCCACCTCCTTCGAATAGGAGAGCAAAGCCTTCTCCACAACTGGGAAGAAATTCTCCGTGGTATAATCCGTCGCATCCTTCGGTGAATAGTAATCCTTCGTATTCGGTGCCGTATAGAATTTGGACGGCACATAGTTTATATAGGTCAACTTACCGCCTGAGATCCATTGGAAATACTTCTTGATGGACATCGGGTTGCCGAAGACCGTCTCTTCGTCGGCATTGAGGAAAGTCTTGATCTGGTCGATGGAGACGCTGGATTTCGTATCGGAAAAATCAATAAGACAGCAAACGCCATAAACCGTATCAGGGAGGACGGTGGCAGCCCTCAGGCTTACACTCTTCTGAATCTCGTCACGATGGAACGTCTTCATCGTTTTGGCGATAATGCTATCACGAGCCTCCTTCGAAACACGGATACCGGGTTGGACTATCATCTTGACAGCCTCGGGCGTCTCTCCGCCCTTATAGACAATACCCGTGGAGGCATACTCCTTCCCGTTAGAGGAGAGAAGCGCATAGCATATATAGCCTGTGACTTCATCCTTAATCAAAGTATAATGATCCTTGCTTTCCGCATCTATATAAAACTCCGTTCCATAGAGATAGACCGAGACCTTAGTGCCGTCTGGCTGGGTCATCTGATGCTCCGTGGCATGGTAATTCAAGGCATAAGTACCCGATACATACGCCGAGAAAAGGAGATAGGCCACTATGAATTTAAGTATTTTCATGATTATCAAAGTTCTTAATTACACTAATAAAGCAAATATAGAAAGATTTTCTATGAATCGGAAATGAATTGAGACGCCAAGGGAATCATTTCAATGTTTTATTGCTTTATTTCGGCATCAAGCCAAATTTCAGGCATTAAAATGCATTCAATAGGACTAAGCCACGCATGAAAAAGCCTTGCAAGGTTATCCCACAAGGCTTTTAGAACTAATATCGGTTCCCTTCGAAAAGGAGTCTGTTATTTCGATACATTAAATCTGAAGTGCATGATGTCGCCATCTTGGCAAACATAGTCCTTGCCCTCGATACCAATCTTTCCTGCCTCACGACAAGCAGCTTCAGAACCCAACGTGACATAATCATCATACTTGATCACCTCGGCACGGATGAATCCCTTCTCAAAATCGGTATGGATGATTCCCGCACATTGAGGCGCTTTCATGCCTCGGCTAAACGTCCACGCACGCACCTCGTCAGGACCTGCCGTAAAGTAGGTCTGGAGATCAAGAAGCTTATAGGCTGCCTTGATTAGACGTACGACGCCCGACTCCTTTAAACCAGCCTCCTCCAAGAACATCTGACGCTCCTCGTAGGTCTCCAACTCCGTGATGTCGGCCTCCATAGCAGCCGCCACAATCATCATCTCCGCATTCTCCTCCTTGATGGCCTCGGCCACTGCTTGCGTATATTTGTTTCCCGTCACAGCACTTGCCTCATCGACGTTACAGATGTACATGACTGGTTTTGTGGTCAACAAGAAAAGGTCCTTCACCAATTCCTTCTCCTCCTTTGACAACTCTACCACACGAGCCGACTTTCCTGCCAACAACGCAGCACGGTACCTTTCCAAAATCTCACACACCGCCTTGGCTGTCTTGTCGCCACCCGTCTGGGCCTGTTTATGCAACTTCTGCAGACGGCTCTCCACGGTCTCAAGGTCTTTCAACTGAAGCTCTGTATCGATAATCTCCTTGTCGCGCACAGGGTTCACGCTACCATCCACGTGCGTCACGTTCTCGTCGTCAAAACAGCGAAGGACATGCAAAATCGCATCCGTCTCACGGATATTGGCCAAGAACTTGTTTCCAAGACCTTCACCCTTGCTTGCACCCTTCACCAAACCTGCGATATCCACGATTTCGACCGTAGTAGGAATCACACGCTGCGGATGGTCGATCTCCGCCAACTTCGTAAGCCTCTCGTCTGGCACGGTGATGACTCCCACATTTGGTTCTATCGTACAGAAGGGGAAGTTCGCCGCCTGCGCCTTAGCGTTTGATAAACAGTTGAAAAGTGTAGATTTACCCACGTTGGGCAAACCTACTATGCCACATTGTAATGCCATTTCTGCCTAATAAGTTTTTATGTTATGAGCCACAAAAAATGCAACTTTCCACAAAAGTACATAAAAAAGGAGATAATTACCTTTAAGTGACGCAAAAATAAGTCGATTCCATCTGAAACCTACCGATTTCCCCTACTCTCCCTTATTTTAAAGATACCACGCAACACGAGGGAAGCAACCAGATGGAAAGCAGTGAGCATCACATACATGAACATTGCCCTCAACGGCCAGCCGACACCCATATAGTGATGCAAGAGAGACTCCACCCGCTCCCTGTCGCAATCCTTAACATTCCGATATATCTCCTCTTCGCCCATTCCTCCAAAGTCATAGCCATAATAGGACAACAACCAGTTTGTGGAGCAATCATCGAAGAAACAGTAGGCCAGACTCAGGAATATATTCAGTACTACAATAGCCATCATTAGCCATACCCATTTAGAATGCTTCTCTACATAGGAGAGAGCAAAAAAGGGATAAGCGACAATCGCCACGACCAAGAACAACGAAATTAAGTCAATGATATTTTCCATGCTTGCATTCTGTTTGAGGGGTAAAAGATAAATAGGATCCAATCACCAACGCCGACTTCGAATATGCCAAGCAGAAACTGGCAGAGCAAAAGGACAACTAATCCCAATAAAAAGAGAGGCGTTTGCCTCCCCTTCTTGTCCCTGCCTCACACTTACCCATAGTCGTTAAAAACGTAAGATGCTATTGGCAGAATGATATTCCTTATTTTTTCTCACGCTTAGGGAACCAGCCTTTCTCTACTCGCTTCCGTTGTTCAAAGACTTCGCCTATGCTCCAGAAAGAGGAGAAGGCCACCACGCCCATCATGACGGAGAGTATCAGATTGTCCATCATTACCGAACAGACACACCCTGCAATGCCCATAAGTGCGAATACCCACCATATATTAACTCCAAAGTAATATTCGCCTTTAATGACTAAAGGATGGAACAATCCGATTATCAGGAAAGTAGCTAATCCTATAACCAATCCAGAAAGGTTGTTTGACTCTATAAAATCCATATTAATCTATTTTTGTAACGAAACATCTTCCAGTCCTAAATGTAACGAGAACTACGCTACCGGAGCGGCATCGCATATCTTCCTATAGGCCTTTGTGACCTCCCGAAACATCGAAGAGGCATGGGCAATCTCCGACTCCGTCGAGGATGCAAATCGGTCGGGATGCCACCGCATGGCCAATTTCCGATAGGCTCGCTTCACCTGCGACATGTCCGCCCCCGCCGAGAGACCCAACACCTTGTAGGCCTCCTCCAAGTGATTGGTTGAAACCACTCTCTCCTCCTCCTTTTTCTCCTCTTGCAAAGGCTCCTGCCATGCCGAAGAACTGAAATGGCGGCCTCGCAACATCGAGAAATCATCGGAATCAATGCGGGTATATTTGGCAAACAACAGCAGCAACTTCACCTCCGTACTTCGCAACGGCTCGGCAGCAACGATAGAGAAGAATAGATCCAACAAAGCTAACTTCTGCTTATAGGTCAAGTTCTGGTTCACTTGCAGGCATTGCCGACGGATGTCCGTTATCTGCTTCTCCTTCAATGTGTCCCGAAGCTTCGCCAATAAAGAACGGGCACGTTCCTCGCCAAAGCCCCTTAAAAGGAATCGCTTCACCGGAATCAGCTCCGACTTTGTGACCTTCCCGTCGGCACGCATCACCACTGCCACCAAATCGACAATGGAGGTATCGATATCCGGCAAACGGCTCTTGTTCGTCACATTTTTCTTCTCCTCTTGATAGTCCAAGACCGCCGTATATGTGCCTATTCCGAAGAGTATAAACCAAAGCAAGATTATGGCTATCAAAGGACACTCCCTATATATATCGGAGAGAGATCCGTCTCCCACCAAATACAAAGGATAGTTCAAGACCTCATATATGTGACTATTCCGAAGCATATAAACCAAACTACGAACCATACAACCAATCCAGAAAGGTTGTTTGACTCTATATAATCCATATTAATCTATTTTCGTAACGGCTCGGCAGCGACGATGGAGAAGAATAAATCCAACAAGGCCAACTTCTGCTTATAGGTCAAGTTCTGGTTCACCTGCAGGCATTGCCGGCGAATATCCGTTATCTGCTTCTCCTTCAATGTGTCCCGGAGCTTCGCCAATAAAGAACGGGCACGCTCCTCGCCAAAGCCCCTTAAAAGGAATCGCATCACCGGAATCAGCTCCGATTTTGTGACCTTCCCGTCGGCACGCATCACCACTGCCACCAAATCGACAATGGAGGTATCGATATCCGGCAAACGGCTCTTGTTCGTCACATTTTTCTTCTAGAAATGCAATGACAAACCAGCCATCAAGTTGAAACCTTGAGCCGTATAGCCGTAGTAGTTCTGATAGTCTTGAGCCAAGATATTATTCAAGTTCAAGAAGAGATTGGCAAAACTCAACACGCTATAATTGACACCCAGACTCAAGTCATGGACACTGTCCATCGAAACGGCTTTCCCATCTACGCAAGCGTAACGTCCGCCCGCAAATTCATAGGAGAGCTCCGTCCTCAAATATTCCGTTATCTGATAGCTTGTCTTGAAATCCAACTCGAATGTCGGCTTCTGCCATGCCTTTTCCACCTTGTCCAATGCCCAAGCATTGTACTTGGTTTGAAGCGTCAGACCCAACTTGTCCGTCCAATTGTAGATCACAGCCACGCCAGCGTTGAACAATCCAGCATCCTTGTCATACACCACATCGAACGTATGGTGATACAACGAGTCAACACTCTTGTTCACAAAGAAATAAGGATTATTCAAAACCTTGTAACCGACAAAGGCATCCAAATTCACCTTCTTATAGAGATTGGACTTCACTCCTAAATAGAAATCGATGGGGATGTAGGTGTCCTTCACACGTACATCAGGAGCCACATAAGGATTCAACCCCGTGATGTAGCGGTAATTGTTGACTTGATAGTCACCCGTGATTCCCGCATAGAGATACAAGGCATCGTCGATGATCTTGATATTTCCATATATGTCGGGGATAATCGTTCCCGGACGGCCCTGTCCAATACCGAAAACTCCCTTGACTCCGATATGGAAGACTCCCCTATTGCTCTCGAAACGATAATTCGGACTGATCTTCAAAACCGTATGGCTCGCCGCATTCTCCATGTTATTGAAATCATAGAGATAGGTGCTGTCGGAAGGAAGGCTCATGATGATATTATACATCTCGAAGACCGCGCTCAAGGAAGAGGACTCCATGCGATAGTCGCCCATGAAATTGGTGTAGATGGTGTTCTCGACCACCTCGTTCCTATTGGAGAAACGCTGATAGTTGGCCTGCACGTCATACTTCCACTTATCCACGTAATCCTTTGTCTTATAACGCACATTGAGGTCGAAATTATGCAGATTCTGCATATATCCGTCATAGGAGCCCGCACCCTCTTGGGAGGCAAGTCCCACGTAGGAGTCGTATCCATAATAGCGGTATTTCTGGTAACGGAACGTAGAGAAGGCACTCAATTCCGACTTGCGATAGGAACGAAGCAAGGAAGCCCTGATTCGGTTGTCATTCGAGTAGGCATCGGCATCTACATCCTTAGCCAAACCCGAATAGAGGTCGTCGGAGAGGGTGATGTCGCTCATCGTCGAATTATGTTTTGCATAGATATCGACCAACCATTTGTCCGTCTTATAGAGAGGGGCATAAACCTCGCCTAAGAAGGAAGCGTAATTCCCCAGTCCCACCTTGGCAAAATAGTCGGAAGCGTAAGGATTGCTCTCAGGCTCTTTGGCCAACGCATAGTCCAACGTCGGCATCACATCGGCCCTCGGGTTGAACGAACTGGTCCATACGGAATAGCTCGGTGTAATCTTCTTCGTGTCAATCGTCTTCAGTTCCGGCATCGTATTGATCTTTCCAGCCTCCTTGATCACCGGATTGTACTCTTTCACGATTTCAATGTCCCTTGAAATGGTCGTATCGGTTGGGGTGGTCTGGGCAGAGGCCATCCACACAGCCCCCATGAAAGCACCCACCGTATATAAATATCTTCTCATCTCGAAATTCCTTTTTTCGTTGTTATAATTGGGGATTACGCCATCACTCATTCGTCACCTTCTTAGCGTCGCGCTCTGCGATTTCAGCCAACCGGTCTTGTATTGCCTGCGCTATGTCGTCGTCGCCACTATAGTTCTCCTTAAGGCTGAGCAGATACTGCTTAGCTCCGAAATCGTTGCCCCTTTGGATATAGATGTCGGAAAGGAGGACAAACGCCTTAGCCAACCAATACTGATGTGGGGTGTTCTTGTCAATGAAGTCGAAAATCTCCTTCTCCGCATCAGCCGCCTTATAGCCATTGTAGAGATATTCCGCCACACGGTATTTTGCCTCCGCTCCGTACTTGTCGAGGCAATTGCCAGACAACTCCTTGTAGTCCGAGAAGGCATCTGTCGTGTTGTTGAGGCTTTCATAAGCTTTAGCGCGCATATAGAGGGCCTCCCTGCGTAGGGCAGGGTCCAAATTGTCGCCTTGGATAAGGGACTTCGCCGCAATAACTGTCTCCTGGGCATTGTTAAGCAAATTATAGCAACGCATCAAACCTGCCTTAGCTGCTTGGCGGTTCTCCACGCTCTGCGCCACATCCAACAGACGGTTCATCGTCACGATGGCGTTCTCGTACTCCTTCTCCTCAAACTGGATCTCAGCCACACGGCTCAACGCATCCTCCATGTTCATCGCTCCCGGCTTTGCCACCACTATCTCATATTGCTCACGAGCCGCCTTCTTGTTGCCCAAATGGTAATGGCAATTACCCATGTAGAAATGGGCGTTGGTCGTCAACTCGCTATCCGGGAACTTCTCCACATAACGTCCGAAACTCTCCACTGCCTTCGCATAGTCGCCCATGGAGTAGATACGCTCGGAAGCCAAGTAGGTAAGGGAGTCTTGCTCCGATTTCTTAAAGGTGGTGAGTCCGCCCAAAGTAGCCACATAATCGGCGTAGCCCTGCACGTCGTCACGCTCGAAATAGATGGTCTTCAAACTCTCCAAAGAGGTCTTGGCCTCCACACTGTTAGGAAAGTAGTCGATAATCGATTTATAAGCCTTGACCGACTTCTCGTAATCGTTCATCTCGTCGTAGAGCATGGCCGTCTGCAAACGACCCTTTCGGCTCAAGGCACTATGTGGATAAGTGCGGGCCAAATTATCATAGACGGCGATGGCCGATTTGTTGTCGTGCAACATCACGTAGGCACGGCCGATCTCGTAGAGGGCATCCGCCAAATACTCCGAACCACGGAACGTATTGATCAACTTGTTGAGGGTGGCGATCTTTGCCTGATAGTTCTTCCTCAATCCTTGGATGAATCCCTGTTGGAAGCAAGCGTAGTCGGCACCAGGTCCCTTCATGGCATAAACCTTGGCATAACTCTTTTCCGCATTCTCAAAATCACGGTTGTGGAAGTAGCAATCACCGATACGGTTATTGGCGTCCGCAAGCAACGTGGTGTTCTTTTCCTCCATATTGACATACTTACGGAACCAGCCCAACGCCTCGTTGTATTTCTTGTCCGTGAAATAGCTGTAACCCAAGTTATAGTGCGCCAAATTGAATTCGTCACAGGTTCTCGCACCCACCGAATTTACGAATGTATGGTAGTCGGCCGATGATTGGGTGAAGTTCTTCAGACGGTAGTAGGCCTCGCCTCGCCAGAAGATGGCGGAAGCCTCGGTGGAACGGTTGAACTTTCCGTCCTCCGTCGATTTTGTAAAGAATTGGACAGCCTCCTCGTATTCGCCCTCCGTATATTTCTGGATACCCATGCAGAAGAGCAGACGCTGTCTTGCCTCCAAGATCTTGGCGTTCTTGTTCTTGATCTTCTGGATGGAAGCATACGCCTCCTCATAATTTTTGGTAGTGAGATAGACGTTGACCATATAGTCGTAGATGCTGTCGGCATACTTGGACTGAGGGAAGAGTTCCAAGAATCGTTGGAAAGCGATGATGGACTCGTTGAAAGGAGAATAGGACTGCTCATAAACGATCAAAGCGTAGTTGTAGAGCGCCTCCTCCTGGATGTTCTTATCGTAATCTACTCGCGAAGCCGACTCGAACGCCATGCGGGCGGCAGACTTGTCGTTCATTTTCAGATAGCAGCTACCCAGATGCAGGTAAGCGTTTTGCGTCATGACATCATCGTCCACCGTTACCTTCTGCAGATGGCCGATGGAGTTGGCACAGTCCCCTTTCTTAAAGTAGGAGATACCCAACATATACATGTCATTGCGGAGAACCTGTTCTGCCTTGGCCTCGTATTTAGAGAGATAAAGAATCGTCTTGTCATAGTCTTTCTCGATGAAGGCACATTCGCCCAAGAGACGATAGACCTCCACGTTGTTAGGGTTGTCCGGATTGCGTTTCAACAACTCCTCACCCTTCTTGATTACCTCTGCATAATCCTTCTTGGCGTAATAGATTTGTATGATATAGTAAGGGACGATGTCCTCATACTCAGGATTTCCTTCCAAGGAGAAGAAAGCCGGCAGGGCTGCATCGTAATTCTTTTCCGTATAATCGATATAGGCCTTGTAGTAGGTTGCCGTAGCGTTGTAGTTGGAAGAGTTCAGATTCAGCAAGGAGATGAACTGCGTCTTTGCCGCCTCCTTGTCGCCGCATTGCAACTGGCTGTAACCCAATCGGAAGTAATAGTCAGCCTTCTCATCCGTAGAGAGGTCTTCCACCGGACAGAGGGCAAGGGCTTCGACCGCCTCCTTATAATTTGCCTTCGTATAGAAGATGGAACCACGCATGAAATGCACACGTCCCATGCGGATAGACTCCGGGTTGGTGTCGATGAAGCTTTCCAGTCGTCTAAAGGCATCCCGGCGGTTCATCTTGTAGGCCGCACTCGCCAAATAGTATTCCGTCTCCGCAAACAGGGGCGAATGCTCCTTGTTGATTGTTTGGCGATACTCGTCAAAGTATCGGAAAGCCGTGCTGTACAATCCCTGGTCATACATTTCCCGCCCCTCATAGAACAATTTGTCGGTATTATTGTAAACTCTTGTCTTCTGAGCAGATAACGAAACCGCACAAAAAGAGACGAGCATAAGAGATATTAACTTCTTCATCTTTGCCAAATTCGAATTTGTTTCCGCAAATATATAATTTTTTGCCTTTTGGGGGCGCATACGCTTTCAGAAAATACCGTTTTTAAAGCTTTTTATCACTATCGGGAGGACATTCACGAAAAAGGGCCCACACGAATGCGGGCCCTATCGGATTTTTATCTCCTATCTACTTATTTCTTTACGATGTCGAGCAACTCAACCTCAAAGATAAGGATGGAGTTGGCAGGGATTGGACCTGTAGGTCTCTCACCATAAGCCAAATTAGACGGAATAGTGAACTCGTACTTAGAACCAACGGACATCAATTGCAATCCCTCTGTCCATCCTGGGATTACTTGTCCAACTGGGAATTGAGCAGCCTCGCCTCTTTGAACAGAGCTGTCGAATACAGTTCCGTCGGTCAACTTACCCGTGTAATGAACCTTTACCACGTCGTCAACCGTTGGCTTTGCACCTGTACCTTCGGTAAGCACCTTATACTGCAAACCGCTTGCCGTCACTATAACACCCTCATTCTTCTTGTTAGCTGAAAGATACTCTTCGTTCTTCAATTGGGCTTTCATCCTCTCCTCTTCTGAAGCCCTTTGGAAATAGGTCTGCAACATCTCTTGAACCTCGGTTGGCTCCAATTTGTACTCGGAAGAATCATTGTTCAAAGCCAAATACAAACCTGAAATAAACGCATCCTTGTTCAAATTTCCTGGGAAGGTCTTCAAGTTTCTCGCCAAGTCAGCACCGACGCTCATTCCCAATCCATAGCTTACAGAATCCGTCTCATTTGCCAACTTTATGGATGTTGGAGCAATCACATCCGAACCTCCTTGACAAGAGGTAAGGGCCAATCCTGCAAGGATTACAGAACCCAATAAAATACTCTTTTTCATCTAGATAATTAATTGTATATGTTTTATTTATATTTCCTCTCGTATTGGTCGAACTGGAACTTGCCAGTCGTCATCTTCTTGGGCTCGGCTACAGCCACATCCAACAATTCTACATCAAAAATCAAGACTGAATTAGCCTTAATCTTTCCGCCTGCCACCGCACGGTTGCCATACGCCAAGTTAGACGGGATGTAGAATTTGTATTTGGAGCCGACTGGCATCAACTGCAAGCCTTCCGTCCAACCAGGGATGACGCTGCCCAACTCAAACTCGGCAGGCGTGCCACGCTCTACTGAGCTGTCGAAAACGGTTCCGTCAATCAACGTACCGTGGTAGTGTACCTTCACCTTGTCCACTGGTCTTGGCTTTATGCCGTTTGGATTTCCTTCACGCAACACCTCGTATTGCAATCCTGAATTGGTAGTGTGGACACTCGGATTCTTCTTGTTGTTCTCCAAGAAAGCCTTGCCCGCAGCCAAATTCTTGTCAGCCTCCTCTTTCTCAATGCGCTGAACATAAGATGTATAGGCTGGTCCCGCAGCATCCACCTTCATAAGCAGATTGGCCGTGTCCGAACGCATGGACTTGGTAAGAGCCTCCATCACAAGATCCAAATTATACGAACCAGGCAAGCTGGACAATGTCTTGTTCATATCTTGTCCCATCAACAAACCGACAGCATAGCTGGCAGAGTCCTTTGCCGACGATAATTGTACTTGAGGAGCTTTGCCCTTATCTTTATCCTTGTCCTTCTTCTTGGCATTGGCAGAAAGCATGGTGCTGCCGATAAGAAGGAGTGCTAAAATTTTTTTATTCATACCCAATTGTTTTTAATGACGGGTGGGCCGCTGATTTCAGCCCACTATTTAAATTACAGAATATCCAACAACTCGAGATCGAAAATCAATGTGGAGCAAGGACCAATAATTTCACTTACGGCCTCATCTCCGTAGGCCAAGCGGTAAGGGATATATAATCTCCACTTTGAACCGACAGGCATCAGTTGAAGAGCCTCAACCCAACCTGAAATGACCCCGTTGACAGGGAAATCGGCTGGCTGGCCACGACGGATGGAGCTATCGAATACTTGACCGTTGATCAAATGTCCCTCGTAATGGCATCTCACCGTGTCCGTAATCTTTGGCTTCTTACCAGAACCTGCGGTCAAAATCTCGTATTGAAGACCGCTTTCCGTAACAAAAACGCCTGCTTTTTCCTTGTTCTTTGCCAAAAATGCAGCTTCTTCTTGTTTGTTAATCTCTGCTTGTTTGTTACTCTCCGCTTGAAGACCCGCGAAATATTGGTTGATGAGAGTATTGGCCTTTTCCGCACTCATCTCAAGCGCGTTACCTTTCATCACATCAACAACACCTTTCAAAAAAGCATCTGCATCAATATCTTTAATACCAGAATTCCTTAAATTGGCGGCCACACTGAGGCCAAAAGCATAACTTACTTCTTTCATTCGAATTGTTTCAATTTTGGAAAGCAGGCGAGAGGACAACCTCTCCCCATTCGGATTAATCCAGCCTTTCCGTGGTTACTTTTCCTAACCGGAAAATTTTAGACTCATTTATCTTGCGAAGATAACCTATTTATTTGAAACCATGTTTCTTTTCACAAAAATTAAATGGCAAAGAACCAATTTTTCTAAGATTGGGGAGAGAAAAGGAATCATGTGACGGAGGGGATTGGCTCTTGGATTCAGCATACATGCCAAACGCCAAGCATACTGATGTCAAGGTAGTAATAAATCTTTTAACCATATACCAATTTTTTGTTTATAGATTTTTCTCCCAATCGATAGAATACAAATCAAAAGGAAGCGTCACCACAATATATCGTAATAGCATCACAGAGGTAGATACAAATCAAAGAAATATACAAGCCGGTCTTTGTGTTTTAGAGATTTTGTTTTAGTTTTTTAACAAATCGGCCCGCAAATCCCCACGGCAGGGTACGGAACTATCCATACGAAACTGTTGCGGGAATTGGTTGTTACACATTGGAAATCGCCATAAACCACTATCTTTGCAGTAAGTAAAAGAGATGCATTATGTATTCAAGGGAAGAAGAAAAAATATTAAAGCGTGAGTTTTGGAACGGGTTCTCGGAATTCTGCGAAAGGTTGCCACGCTTCAAATACCGCAAAAAGAAGTGGATCCTCTACAACACGAAAATCAAAGGCATCGAGATGAAATTCGACGCCAATCGTGAAGGTGCCTACGTCATCTTTGAAATAAACCATCCCAACGAAGATATACGCTTGGAAATGATGGCGTTGATGGAGAAATACAAAGCCATCGTCAACCAATACTTCCCCGACGCACAATGGGAGATGCTCCATGTGAAACCCTGCGGGACGCCTGTCTGCCGCATCTATAAGTTCAAAGGCGGGATAGATATCCATAAAAAGGAGGATTGGCCGGAATTCTATCCGTTCCTCTCCCGAGAGATGAACCAACTGGAGAAGGCTTTCAACGAACTCAGGGAATTATTAGAAGAAGTAAAATGACAAGGGAAATACGGATTGCCCCAAATTTTTATATCTTTGTCGTTACGCAACCAATTTTATCTTAGAAAAATGGCAAATAAACCCGCTGATAAGCAAAAAGGGAAGTCAAATCTCCTTAAGAAGATTCTCTGGAATGCTTTCACAATCAATATTATAGCTGCTATAGCAGTCGTTATCGCCGCCTATTTCGGCGTATTGTATTGGATCGATGGATATACCAACCACGGTCAGGAAATCGTTGTTCCCGAATTGGAGGGAATGACGGTGGACGAAGCAAGCAAGATGCTGAAGGAGAAAGGCCTCTTCTGCGAAATAGTGGACTCCCTCTTCGTGGACGGAAAGAAAGCTCATGCCGTGGTGGAGCAGACCCCTGCGGCCGGGGCGAAGGTGAAGGAGGAACGTACTATCTACGTGGTAATCAACTCCAACACACCAAGGAAGGTGGCACTACCCGACTTGATCGACGTCTCCGTCAGACAGGCGGAGGCCATCGTCAACTCCATCGGACTGAAAGTGAGCGACTACGAGTATGTCCCTTCCGAATATAAAGGTTTGGTGGAGGATGTGAAATACAACAACAAAATCATCTCTGCCGGTACCCGAATCACCGTCGGCTCCTCCATCGTCTTCTGCGTGGGCATGGGCTTGAGCAACGAGGAGGTTCCTGTGGTCAGCCTCCGAGGACTGACGTATGAACAGGCGAAGGAGAAGGCTCATGCGGCTTCCCTCAACATCGGTTCCGTATTCTACGACGAGCAACCTAAGTCTGACATCGAGAAGACCATCTATGTGGTGTACAAGCAACAACCGATCACCGGCTCCAGCGTGAAGATGGGCAAACAACTCACCATCTACTTGACTAAGGACCGGAAACAACTGGACAATCCAGAAGAGGTATTTGTCGATACAACCCAAACACAAGAACCCGTCGAAGAAGAATTGCTCCTAAAATGACAAACGACAACAACTTCATAGACGAGGAGAACCTCGCCGACGAGCAGGAAGAGATGGAATTAGGCAATGACGGCCAGTTCCACGAACATTTCCGCTTCACTGTCGAGAAGGGTCATAGCCTTTTGCGCATCGATAAGTATCTGGTGAATTGCATGGCGCAAATCTCCCGCAACCGAATCCAAGACGCTGCGGATGCTGGCTGCATCTTGGTCAATGGGAAGGCCGTCAAATCAAACTATCGGGTGAAGCCGTTGGATGTCATCTCCATCCAACTCGCCTATCCACCTTCCGAATTTGAGATCATTCCACAGGAAATTCCGCTGGACATCGTATATGAGGACAAGGACATCATCCTCGTCAACAAAAAACCGGGCATGGTGGTTCACCCAGGATTCGGCAACTTCCAAGGGACTCTCCTCAATGCACTCGCATGGCACTTGAAGGACGACCCCGACTTTGATGTGAACGACCCTCGGCTCGGACTTGTCCACCGAATAGATAAAGACACTTCCGGCCTGCTTATCATTGCCAAAAACGAAGATGCCAAAACCCATCTAGGGAAACAATTCTTCAACAAGACAACCCATCGGCGCTACAACGCCCTCGTCTGGGGTAACATACAGGAAAACGAAGGCACTATCCGTGGCGATTTGGGACGAGACCCCCGCGACCGCATGCTCTTCACGGTCTTTCCCGAAGGGGAAAACCCAAATGCCAAACATGCTGTCACCCACTATAAAGTGTTGGAACGGTTCGGCTACGTTACGTTGGTCGAGTGCCAACTGGAAACGGGTCGTACCCACCAGATCAGGGTCCACATGAAGCACATCGGCCATACCCTTTTCAATGACGAACGGTATGGAGGCCACGAGATTATCAGGGGAACGACAGCTCCTAAGTATAAGCAGTTCGTGGAAAATTGCTTCGAGGTCTGTCCAAGGCAAGCCCTGCATGCCAAGACCTTGGGCTTCGTACACCCCCGAACCAACGAGGAGATGCACTTCGACTCCGAACTGCCTGCCGATATGGCCCAACTGATAGAAAGATGGCGTACCTACGCCAAAAGCAACGGCTTGGTATAAACTAACTTATTGTCTAAAATAACGATTGGAATCATGAAACGGATTTTTTATTTTGCAACAATGATTGCCGCATTGAGTTTGGTTTCCACCTCATGCGCAGGAACCTCAAATAACGAAGCGAACAAGACGGAGGAAACCAACGGGGATCAAAGCAACACCTTGGTCAACAACTACATCAACAGCATCAGCCAAGCGGCAGACAACAACAATGGAGAAAGCGTCAGCAGCTCCACCCCTGCCGAAGCTATCAAAGTAAAGCAATCAGGTGATTTCTCCATCACCCTAAACGGAGAAAAAGCCCAAGTGGTCAAGGGAGAGACCGTCACCGTCACTTTCGACCGTTTTCCAACCAATCTGGCCGATTTTAAACGTACCTATGCAGAACTAAGCAAAACAATGGCTGGTGTCGTAGTGGGCAACTTGATGGCCTACCATCTATACTTCTACGACGAGGCAGAAGGCACAGAAGCCCTCACTCTCTGCAACGACTCAAACAATATCAAGAACACGATAGGCCAACTCTCACAGAAATTCAGCAAGAAGAAGATCTCTGACAATTACTGTCAACCTTTCATGGTGGCAAGCTATTTGGCCGGAGCAAACCCAGGTAACGCATACCATCCTACTAAACCATACACGGTAAAACTCCGTATGCACCCATCCGATTCAAGAGCTCCTCAGACAGGCAGTTTCGCTTACAAGGGCATCGACTACACACTCCAAATCTGGTGTAACGGCGTGAAGAACGAGGATGGCTCCTACGGCACATGGCGGAATGTGGAAGTCTTGGCAAGAAAGGGAAACAGGGATTTCACCATGTTCAACTGTCCAAGCCTATACACACAAGTTGCTCAGATCTCTTTCACGACAGACGACACATTCGAAGAACTCAAATAATTAGGTCTCACACCTAACTCCATAAAGCCTTTGCAGAGACTCTGCAAGGGCTTTTTCATTGATAATACACATGAAGAAAAAACCCTAATTTTAGGCTAATTCTAAAATAAACATTATTAAATTTGTATGAGATAGGAGACTCCATTGCACAAAGGTGCCGCTGTCCTATGTTTAACTAAATAAAAACAACAATCTATGATTAAAAAATATGATTTTTTGGTGATCGGTTCTGGTATTGCCGGAATGAGCTTCGCCTTGAAAGTGGCAGATAAAGGAAAGGTCGCTATCCTCTGCAAGACAAATTTGGAAGAAGCCAACACCTATTACGCACAAGGCGGTATTGCTGCCGTGACTAAACCAACCGACAAATTCGAGAACCATATCCAAGACACTCTGATCGCCGGCGACGGCATCTGCGATGTGGAGGTGGTGAAAAAGGTCATCGAGAATGCCCCCGCCCAAATCAAAGAGTTGGTTAACTGGGGAGTTGACTTCGACCGTAACGAGGACGGCAACTTCGACCTACACAAAGAGGGTGGCCACTCCGACTTCCGTATCCTCCACCACAAGGATAACACGGGAGCTGAGATTCAAGTGAGCCTCATCGAAAAGATTAAGAACCACCCTAATATCGATATTTACGACCAATACTACGCCATCGAAATCATCACCCAACACCATTTGGGACAACTCATCAAACATACAACTCCCAACATCGAGTGTTATGGAGCCTACGCATTGGATATACGGACCCACCACGTCCACACCTTCCTGGCTAAGATCACCATGGTGGCTACGGGAGGTATCGGCAACATATACCAAACCACCTCAAACCCTGTCGTGGCAACAGGAGACGGAATCTCCATGGTATATCGTGCCAAAGGCTTGATAGAGGATATGGAGTTTGTCCAATTCCACCCTACTACCCTCTATAACCCAGGCGAGCGCCCATCCTTCCTCATCACGGAAGCAATGCGTGGCTATGGTGCCGTGCTCCGCAACAAGAAGGGGGAGGAATTCATGACCAAGTATGACCAACGTGGATCATTGGCTCCGCGCGACATCGTGGCCCGCGCCATCGACAACGAGATGAAGATTTCGGGTGACGAACATGTCTATTTGGATGTGACCCACAAAGACCCTGAACAGACCAAGGCCCACTTCCCGAACATCTATCGGAAATGCCTCGAAGTAGGTATAGATATAACAAAGGATTACATTCCTGTCGTCCCTGCCGCCCACTACCTCTGTGGTGGTATCAAAGTCGATATGAATGCTCGTACTACCATCAAATACCTCTATGCGGCTGGAGAGTGCTCCAGAACGGGATTGCACGGTGCCAACCGTTTGGCTTCCAACTCATTGCTAGAAGCCATTGTCTATGCGGACGCAGCAGCCAAAGACTCTCTAAAACTGATTGGCCATCTCGATTGGAACGACCAGATTCCAGAATGGAACGACGAGGGAACCTCTCTCAACGAGGAGATGGTCATCATCACACAAAGTGCGAAGGAGGTCAACCAAATCATGAACGCCTACGTGGGCATCGTCCGCTCCAACCTGCGTCTGAAGAGGGCTTACGACCGTCTGGAACTCCTCTACAAAGAGACGGAGAACCTCTTCCAACATTCGGTGGTTTCAAAAGAACTTTGCGAATTAAGAAACATCATCAACACGGCTTATTTGGTCATTAAGGCAGCCTCCCAACGCAAGGAGAGCCGCGGATTGCACTACACGATAGACTATCCGAAGAAGAACGACCACTTTAGCCTGTACTAATAAGAATCATGAATGGGAGAAACTTCATTCATGCTCACATTTCTAAACAAACTACAGAGAGGGGGAATTTGAAATTCCTCCTCTCTTCCCATTACGGAATTCCGCTGGATTATTCCCTAACCCATTGTCATTCATGAAGCAAAGAATCATTTTTCTACTTCTCATCCCGATTAGCATCCTTTTGTCAAACTGTAAAAGTACCCAGAAAGAGGCATACGTGAAGTCGGCACCCTTCGACGAGTCGTTGATGGAACTGCCCAAACTGAACGTCGGAACCCAAGGGGAATACATCTCCTACTGCGGATTCAACCTCTCCTTCAATAAAGATTGGCTCATACCAAACTGGGTTGCCTACGAACTGACCAGAGAGGAAACACAGGGAATGTCCAGCCGAAAGAAGCAACATTTCCAGCCAGACCCCAATCTGGACAAATGTGCCGAGAATACGGACTACAGCCATTCAGGCTACAGCCGCGGACATTTAGCTCCGGCAGGCGATATGAAATGGGATTCCTGCGCCATGACCAACTGCTTCTACCTGACCAACATTTGTCCACAAGACAAGGAGATGAACGCAGGGTGTTGGCAAACATTGGAAGAGAAATGCAGAGTCTGGGCAAGAGGTTCGGCAGGAAGCCTCCTCATCGTTTGCGGCCCTATCGTCAAAGATACGGAGAAACGAATCGGGCGAAACGGCGTAGTCGTCCCAGATGGCTTCTTCAAGGCAGTGCTTCAAAAGAGAGAAATAGGCTATGTGGGCATCGGATTCCTTTTCCCGAACAAGGAGTCACATCTTCCGTTCTCCTACTATGCCGTCAGCATCGACGACGTGGAGCGAGTCACCAGATTTGACCTATTCCATAATCTTCCCGATTCCATCGAAGAATCTGTCGAGTCGAAATTCAAATACGAAGATTGGGGTCTACGAGAACCAGAGACCTCCATCATAGAAGATGCTAATTTCTTGAGAACTAACCCCCATCAGTAGGGAAATCATCCTCCGCCGCAATTGAGAGGGAGGTCTCCTCTTCGGTATAAGAAGATGGCTCAGGGCTCCGATATTTGTCCAGAAAGGCGGAATTAAGCAGGAATGCTATCTCCTGAAGGGTCTTCTCACGAACTTTCGGTTTTAGTTGGCACTCCCAGACCACCATCGTGCGCCATCCCAACTGTCGAAGTTTGATACGGGCCTCCTCATCGCGTGTCTGGTTACGAAGAATCTTCTGCAGCCAAAAATCCGCATTACTTTTAGGCATCCTCCCCTTCAGACAGGAGTGGCCATGCCAGAAACAACCATTGATAAAAATGGCGGTTCTATATTTTCTCAACGCTATGTCGGGAGTTCCAGGCAAAGTCTTCACATTCACTCGATAACGAAAGCCATGGGCATATAGGTAACGCCTCACCAAGAGTTCCGGCTTTGTGTCGCGACTGCGAATCCGGCTCATGATTTTACTACGCTGTTCGGGTGATATTGTATCCATATCCATTCATTTCGGCGAGTTCCTTGAAACAAGGAAAGGACTCCGCCTAAAACCTACACAAAGGTAAGCTCTTTTTGTCCCAACTGGACCTTCCGGCAAGAAAAAAGATCAGGGCAGTTCCCTTTTACTACACCTATTTTGCCCCTACTTTTAAGTAGTCCGACAATAAAAAATCACCATCATTAGGGATGGTACAAGAGTGGCCAGAAGAGTAATTTTGCCAATTGTGAGTGCTATAAAAATGACAAAGGACAAGAGATTATCCTCAAAGGTGCAAATTCATAGAATTATCTCCTTCATTTTATTAGCCAACTCACTAATTTTGCATAATGGTATCCGAAGGGGAAACAATTGTTTCAGTTGTCATCATGGAAGAAGGAAAAAGAATAACTTTAGCAGACATTCCTGAAAAGGAAGAGTGCATTATTGTCAAGGTAAATGGTCATGGGGGATTTCGCCATCGTGTGATGGAGATGGGATTCCTAAAAGGAAAGAAAGTGACCGTCATAAAAAACGCCCCACTTCAAGACCCGATTGAATATCAAGTGATGGAGAGCCACGTTTCGCTCCGCCGAAGCGAGGCACAGCATATTGAAGTGGTAAGCGTGGGAGAGAAAGTGGACGGAATCATCGGCTTCAACGGAACGTTCTCCGAAGAGATGCAACGTATCGTCCACGAGAAGACCAAGACCATCACGGTGGCTTTGGTAGGCAATCCCAACTGCGGCAAGACCTCGTTCTTCAACCATGCGACAGGCCTCCACGAACATGTGGGCAACTATAGCGGCGTGACCGTCTCCTCCAAAATCGGAACTTTCCATCGCAACGGATATACCATCAACCTGGTGGACCTTCCAGGCACCTACTCCATCACGGAATATAGTCCCGAGGAACTGTATGTCCGCGAATACATCACCGAACAACACCCCGACGTGGTTCTCAACATCGTGGATTCCTCCAATCTGGAGCGAAACCTCTTCCTGACCACCCAGCTGATCGATATGAACGTCCGCATGGTGATGGCTCTCAATATGTACGATGAACTGGGGAAGAAAGGCTATCAATTGGATGATGCCCAGTTGGAAAAGATGCTCGGATTCCCGTGCGCCCCAACCAACTCCAAATCGGGAAAAGGCATCGACCATATACTCGACCACATCATCACAGTTTACGAGGAGGCAGACGAAATCACCAAGCACATCCACATCAACTACGGTCCTGAATTAGAAGGAGCCATAAAGAAGATCAAGCCGTTACTCTCCGAGCACTCCGAAGTGGCTGTCGATTTTCCATTCAGATATGTGGCTATCAAGCTTTTGGAGAATGACTCGACAACCTACAAGCATTTGGAGAAGCACTTGGGAAACATCGATAATATCCGGGAAACAGTGCATAAATGCCAAGCCGAGATAGAAAAGGAATACGAAGAAGACACGGCCAGCGTCATCACCAACGCCAAATACGGGTTTATCCGTGGTGCCTTGAAAGAGACCTTCAAAAAGACGAAGGAGGAGAAGGAGGAACTCTCCTATGCGATTGACGTGGTCTTGACCAACAAATGGTTGGGCTTCCCTATCTTGGGCTTTTTCCTTTGGGTGATGTTTGAATGCACGTTCATCATAGGCGAATATCCGCAAAGTTGGATTGAGAGCGGCGTGAAATGGCTGAGCGAGATGGCACAAAGTCTTTTGGGTGAAGGCATCCTTTCCAACTTGATTGTCGATGGAATCATAGCCGGAGTGGGAGGGGTTATCGTTTTCCTTCCTAACATCCTGATACTCTTCTTCTTCATCTCCTTATTGGAAGATACTGGCTATATGGCGCGTGCCGCCTTCATCATGGACAAGGTGATGCATAAGATGGGACTCCACGGCAAGTCGTTCATCCCGCTTTTGACTGGCTTTGGTTGCGGTGTGCCTGCAATCATGGCTACACGTACGTTGGAGAATCCGAAGGACAGGATCATCACCATGATGGCCATTCCGTTCATGTCGTGCTCCGCCCGCCTACCGGTCTATCTGCTCTTCGTATCGGCCTTCTTCGAATCGAACCAAGCATTGATACTCCTGAGTATCTATCTGATAGGTATCGCTGTGGCTGTCCTCACCGCTTTGCTTCTGAAGAAGACAAGATTCAAGGATGATTCCGACCAATTTGTCATGGAGCTACCTCCTTACAGAATCCCTTCCGCCCGCAATACCATCATTCACATGTGGGAGAAGGCTGTTCAATACCTAAAAAAGATGGGATCCATCATATTGGTGGCCTCCGTCATCATTTGGGTACTATCCTACTTCCCTACGACCAATGTCGAAATGGAACAAGTCGATGCGAAAATAGCTCAATTAAACGAAGACAATTCCTTGGATTCCGAGAGTAAGGAGGAACTATTGGAACAGTTGGAGATAGATAAATCGGCGGCTCACGACAAGAACTCCTATATCGGACAAATCGGGCAAATCATCGAGCCAGTTGTCCGCCCGTTGGGATTTGATTGGGAAATGGGCGTCAGCATCCTCACAGGAGCCGCAGCCAAGGAGATTGTCGTATCCTCCATGGGTATCCTTTACCATGCGGACAAAGAGGCCGACAGCGATTCAAGCAAGCTGGTCGATGCCATTCGGGAACGGAGCAACAATCCAGAGGCTCCACTCACCCCGTTGGTCGCTTTCGGATTCATGGTATTCGTTCTTCTCTACTATCCTTGTATAGCGACAATCACGGCAATAGCCAAAGAGTCGAATTGGAAATGGGCAGGATTCTCCGTCCTATACACCACATCGGTGGCTTGGGTGGTGGCATTCCTTATCCATCAAATAGGAAGCATCTTCATATAAAAACAACTATAGGCAATGAATAGTACAACTCAAGAAATCATCGTATTCCTTATCGTCGCCCTCTCCATTGGATGGGCCATCCGACGTATTTTCTTTGCCAAGAAAAAGGGAAATGGCTGTTGCGGTTCATCTGACTGCGACAGCTGCCCCCATTGTCAAAACAGATGTAAGAAATGAATTCTTAATTCTGCAGGTGAAGAAAAAAGAGGAAGCAAGCCACTGTTATGCGGAAAGTGCAGACTTTCAGCCTGCCTCCCCCATCCTATCTATTCCCGATAGCAGAAGGGCTTTCAACCTACCATCGATGCAAAAGCAACCCCTAAAACTTTTAATTTTTAACTCTTAATTTTTAATTATTAATTTATACCTCTCCCCTCCTATCAAAACAATATAAACGCCATCCACGCCCATACGGATTTCCTCCGGTTTAACCGAAGTTTCCGTATCACGGTAGAGACGACCGTTCAAATCATAAATCCTATAGGAGGTGCCGACAGGGCTATCGATGAATATGCTTCGGTCATGAGACCAAACCTGGTTAGGATTCGCTTCTGTAATCACGAAAGTAGCACTTCCACTCACCACATAATTTCCGCCCTCATTGTCTATGATGGCAATTTCCGCAACACCCTCGTTAAGATTGTCGGAATAGATCACCGAATACTCCTCGGCAGGAATTACCGTCGCTCCGTCTTTGACGACCACCGCCGGAGTTTTAGGCATTCCGTCGTAAGCCAACGACGAAGTATCCACCACTATGACTAAATCCTCTATCGGAGAAGGATGGATAGTAAACTCCCCTTCCAAGCCAGTTTCCGGCAATCGATAGTTGACGTTGTTGATTCCAGTCACCCTCGCCACGTACGTGCCTGCATTGACTTGCGCCCCAACAACCGTCATTTCGCAAGAATCACCATTGACCAAACCGATAGCGATGGCTTCAGCAAGCTGTCCCTGCCCGTTGTAAAGGAATGTCGTATTAGTCCATACTATTTCCAACTCTTTTGGGTTCACGACTAACGTTCCCGCCATATAAGAAATGTCGTAGTTGTTTGACTTCAATCCACGAGGCATAATGAGATATTCCCCAATTCCATCGAATTGCGAATAGGAATAGTCGTAAGACAAGTTGCCAGCCAAAACGCTTTCCGTCTCATCATTTACAAAGCCCGAATAGAAAACCCCATTATTATGAGGTCCATCCCCATAGGAAACGACCGCAGGCTGGGCCGTGACTACCAACGGAACCTTAGTGATTCGGAACTCCGTCCTATCACGACTATCCGACAGACGATAGTTAGCATTGTGAATCGTCGCCAAGGCCATGTAGAAGCCCGCCTCCACTTGCGCCCCGCTAACCGAAACACCACAGCTATCATTGTTTAGCAACCCCTCCACTTGGGCAGTAGGCGCTTGCTCATGGCCAGTATAGGAGAAAAGCGTATCCGTCCATGTCACCCCGACCTCCTTCGGCTCCACCGACAAAGTTCCAGGCACATACCGAATGTCATAGTTGTTGGATTCCAAGCCCAAAGGCATAATCTCATATTCGCCGATTCCATCGAATTGGGAATAGGAGTATTCATAGGCCAAAGTTCCGCCTAAGAGAGCCTCCGTCTCACCGTTCACGAAACCTTGATAGACAACACTATCGCAACGAGGCTCGTCACCGTAGATTATCGTCGCCGCCTGAGCCATAACATCCAACGGAGCCTTGGCTATTGTAAAACCGCCTTCAACCACTTGGCTATCTCCAGGGAAACGATAATTCGCATTAACAATCGTGGCCTGAGCCTTATAAGAACCCGCCTGAATCTGTGCTCCCGTAATTGAGAGGCAACTGTCATTGTTCAGCAATCCCTCCACAAGAGCGGTAGGCTGTTGTTCGAGGCCATTATAGAAGAGAAGCGTATCCGTCCACATCACCTCAATCTCCTTTGGCTCCACCAATAAACTACCAGCCACATATCGGATATCATAATTGTCGGACTCCAAGCCAGAAGGCGTAACCTCATATTCACCGATTCCATCGAATTGGGAATAGGTATATTCGTAGGAAATAGTTCCGCCCAAGAGTGCTTCCGTCTCACCCTCCACAAAGCCATCATAAAGGACACCATTGTCCCGAGGCTCCTCTCCATAAGCTAGGACAACTGGTTGAGGCGTAACGGTCAACGGCGCCTTAGCTATCGTAAAATGCGCTACCTGCTCCCCTCTATAATCACCCTTCCCCACAATCGTCACGGCATAGGTGCCAGCCTCGATTCTGCCTTCCGGCAAGACCACGCTATAATCCACCTCCGGCGTTAAGAGCGAATCCCCATACTTCACTATGATTTCAGGAGTATAGGGGGAACCCGTATAAACCGTGTCATTCATCGTTACCGTACAACTCTCTATGTCATTTTCCCAAATAGCGATATATTTCCTATCCCCCTTCCTATCGTCACTGATAGTAACTGTTTTAGCAATTCCGTCGATTCCCGTACCCGTCCACCCAGCAAAGACAAAGCCCTCTTTTACAGGATCAATCAAAACAACAGTTTGTGAACTCTCTGAGATAAAGACAGAAGGATTAGAGACTATAAAAGAGCCTCCGTTAAGATCATAAGTAATATAATACGAGTTGTGAAGAGCCTCGTCAAACCAAGCAAAACGTTCGTTCAACCAATCCTTCATATAGTCCACCTCGCTTTGACATGTGGTTCGCTCTTCATATCCTATAGGATCTGGGCCTACAGGCTCTCCCAATATCTTCCATATTCTAAAATTACACTCTGCAGAAAGTGCATTTTCATCAGCAAGCGACTGCAATCGAGAGTTAATGGCTTCGTTTAAATCTGATTTTTTATCATCCCAACGAGCTTTTACATTTGCGAAAAAAGCGGAATCTTCAAACATCCGGGCAATCCATACGCCATCTCGTACCCACCAACCCATTGATTTTCCATATTCCGACTCTCCATTTTCTCCATCGTTGCCATACCCCAAATCAAAATCCCAATTGGGACCGAAATGCAATTTTCCATCGGTGGGGTCGTAATATTTGAAAATGGAGGAGAAATCCTTCGCATCTCGATTATTGGCAATTTCATTCATAAGATACCAATCAATGGCCGAAGTCTCATCATAATACTTTCGCCACCCATTTTCCGGATCCGTGAAACTTCTGGTATATAAGACATCTTCCGCCTCCTGCACAAAGGACTTCACATAGTTGAATACCGTGTCCGAAACCTCATCAGGATCCTTAAATGTGACGGAGGCAAGCCTTTCCGTCTGAAAACAATAGGGCGCATCCATTCTCGCATCCAATTCCAAAACATAGCCACCATCCTTTATGTCGATGACACCATCCTGGTTTTGATCGACATAATCACCTGTTTGAATCTTTTCCTCGGTGAAATCGTCAATATCTTGGATGTCAATACGACCTGTCCCTATGTTATTCTTCTCTCCCCAAATATAATTTCCAAGATATTCACCATTCATCACTACATCCACGGAAACAAAATGAGGATTCCATTCCGAATTGAACACTTCATTACCAAGTACTGAAGCAAACTTATCCCGTAGCAACGATTTGTCCAGATAGCTCGCATTGATGCACCATTTTTTGGATTTTGGAAGATTAAAGAAACTCTTCTTTTTGTCAAACTTAATATTAAAACTCTTCTTCACCCATCCTTCCATCCAAGTGCTGTTTCCTCTTCCTTTTATGCCTTCCTTCACTATTCCGTCCTCAGTCTTGGTAAACTCATATTGGAACGTATCCTTTCCTTCCGACACCACCTTCAACGATCCTAAGACGTAGGACTCCCTCGTGATTTGTTCCATAGGGATATCTATGTCAATATAGACAGTGGGCAGACCCGTATAAGCGGCCATAGCCACTCTTGAAAATATAGTCTCCCCGTCCTCAGCCATTACCTTGCAATAGTAATAACGCATCTCCTTCTCCGAGAAGGGTTCTGTCGTAAAGGTATCGAAGACAGCCCCTGGAATTTTCTTTCCTGACAAGGAATTGCTAGGACTCTGATACCATTGATAAGAAACCGTCTGCCCCTCCTTTTCTGCCTTGCAAGCCAAAGTTACGGATTGACCCTTTTGCGCAATATTCACCGCCATAGGCTTTTCGATAAAAACAAGAGAGGCACTATCCTGTGCATGGACTCGAAACGAGCCAACAGGACAAAGAATGAGAAATAACAAGAAATAGATGTTTACCTTTATTTCCAATAAACAAGACTTTATGCCTTTCATTCTTTTTGTATTTTGGATGACTAGAACAATACAGAAATTATGCCAATCATCAGATTACCACCATGTAACTACGGTTCCCCATCATTACAATAAAAACGCCGCTCTTTCCCATTACAATCTCCTCCCTTTTAGATTTTGTCTTGGAATCTATTATGAGGCAACCATGAATATCGAAGATTTTGTAATCTGTACCCAGAACATTTTCGATATATATGCGCTGTCCCCCAGACCAGACTCTCGCCTCCTCCGCTTTTGTAATCAAGAAAGTAGTACTTCCTCTTACCACATAATTGCCACCCTCTTTGTCTATGATGGCAATCTTTGCGACACCTTCGTTCAAATTGTCCAAATAAACAACCGAATACTCCTCTGCCGGAATCACATTTTCCCCATCCTTTACAACGACTGCCGGTGTCTTAGGTACCCCGTCACACACAAATGAAATAGAGTCCACCTCTATAACTATATTCTGGAGGGGAGCTGAATGAATGGAAAACTCCTTTTCCAACCCTGTTCTGGGCAGGCAATAATTAGCATTGTCTATTCCCGTCACTTCCGCAACATAGGTACCAGCATTGATTTGTGCTCCTTCAACAGAAATCTCACAACGATCTCCATTGACCAATCCATCAACAATAGCATCAACGACTTGTTCCGACCCATTGTAAATAAATGTCGAATTCAACCATACCACCTTAATCTCTTTCGGATTCACCACCAGCGTGTTTCCTGTATAGGAGATGTCGTAGTTGTTTGACTCCCAGCCATAGGGAACAAGAGAATATTCGCCGATTCCATCGAATTGCGAATAGGTATATTCAAAGGATAAACTGCCGTCTAAAACATCTTCCGTCTCCCCATTCACAAAACCCGAATAGAGGACCCCACTATCGTGTGGCATATCACCATAGGCTAGGACAACTGGTTGGGCAGTAACCGTCAATGGAACCTTGGTTATCGTAACCTCTTTTGTCCAAATACCCTCCGGCAACAGATAATTGGCATTCCCCAAAGCCTCCACCTTTGCGAGGTAGGTTCCCACTTGGCTTTGCGCACTAGAAAACAATAATTCACACGTATCGCCATTGACCAATCCATTGAGGATGGCCGAAGGAAACTGTTCCCGCCCATTATAGGGAAAGACCGTATCCGCCCACGTGATTCCTATCTCCTTCGGAGCTACCGACAAGAGATTCCCGACGTAAGAGATATCATAGTTGTCGGATTCCAATCCATAAGGGGTAAGGGTATATTCGCCGATTCCATCGAATTGCGAATAGGAGTATTCGAATGACAAAGTACCCCTCAAAACACTTTCCGTATCTTTGTTCACAAATCCCGAATAGAGGACACCATTATCATGCGGCTCGTCGCCATAAATTAGGGCAACCGGCTGAGCTGTAATTGTCAACGGCACTTTGGCTATCGTAAAATGGACCACTTGTTCCCCTCTATAATTACCTTTACCCACAATCGTCACGGCATAGTCACCCGCCTCGACCCGACCTTCCGGCAAGACCACGCTATAATCCACCTCCGGCGTTAAGAGCGAATCTCCATACTTCACTACGATTTCAGGAGTATAGGGGGAACCCGTATAAACCGTATCCTTCATCGTTACCGTACAACTCTCTATGTCATTTTCCCAAAGAGCGATATATTTTCTATCCCCTTTCCTATCGTCACTGATAGTAACTGTTTTAGCAATTCCGTCGATTCCCGTACCCGTCCACCCGGCAAAGACAAAGCCCTCCTTTACAGGCTCAATCAAAATGACCGTTTGGGAACTCTCTGATATAAAGACACGAGGATTAGACCTAGGAAAAGTGCCTCCATTAAGTTCATAGGTAATACAATACGAATTGTGAAGTGCTTCATCAAACCAAGCAAAACGCTCGTTCAACCAATTCTTCATATAGTCCACCTCGCTTTGATACGTAGTTCGCTCCTCATAACCAGCAGGATTAGGGTTGAGATATTGACCCAGAATCTTCCATTTCTTGAAATTACATTCTGCCGAAATCGCATTTTCGTCCGCAAGCAACTGCAACCGAGTGTTAATCGCCTCATATAAAGCCGATTTTTTATCATCCCAACGTTTTTTCACATTTTCGAAAAAAGCGGGATCTTCAAACATCCGGGCAATCCATACTCCATCTCTTACCCACCAACCCATTGATTTTCCATGCTCCACATTACCGTTCTCTCCGTCGTTGCCATAGCCCAAATCAAAGTCCCAATTCGGACCAAAATGCAATTTCCCATCGGTGGGGTCGTAATATTTGAAAATGGAGGAGAAATCCTTCGCATCACGATTATTGGCAATCTCATTCATAAGATACCAGTCAATGGCAGAAGCCTCATCATAATACTTCCGCCATCCGTTTTCCAAATCTATGAACTTTCTGGTATATAAGAGATCCTCCGCCTCCTGCACAAAGGACTTCACATAGTTGAATACCGTGTCCGAAACCTCATCAGGATCCTTGAAGGAGACCGCCGCAAGCCTTGACGTTTGGAAAAAATAGGGCGCATCCATTCTCGCATCCAATTCCAAAACATAGCCGCCATCCTTGATGTCGATGACACCATCCTGGTTTTGATCGACATAGTCTCTTGATTGGATCTTTTCCTCGGTGAAATCGTCAATATCTTGGATGTCTATACGCCCCTTCCCTATGGTATTCTTCTCTCCCAAGATATAATTCCCGATATACTCTCCGTTCACTACCACATCCACAGAAACAAAATGGGGATTCCATTCTGCGTTAAACACCTCATTACCAAGTATTGAGGCAAACTTGTCCCGAAGCAACGATTTGTCCAAATAGCTTGCATTGATGCACCATTTTTTTGCTTTTGGGAGATTGAAAAGAGTCTGTTTTTTGTCAAATTTAATATTATAGCTTCTTTTTAAATTACCCCACCATGTGGAATTTCCCCGTCCCTTGATACCTTCCTTGGCCATTCCGTCCTTATCCGTCTTGTAGAATTTATATTGGTATGTATCCATTCCTTCCGACACCACCTTCATCGATCCTAAGACGTAGGATTCCTTCGTGACTTGTTCCAACGGAACATCTATGTCAATATAAACCGTTGGTAAGCCCGTATAGGCAACCACAGCTACATCTGAAGTTATACTCTCTCCATCTATCGCTGTTGCAACGCAATAGTAGTAACGAATCTCTTTATTAAAGAATGGTACAGTTAAGAGAGTCTCTGATGTCGCGCCAGTAATCTTCTCCGCAACGATTGAATTTGCATTAGTACTTTGATACCACTGATAAGAAATCGGTAGCCCCTCTTTCTCTGCCTTGCATACCAACGTAATCGATTGTCCTTTTTGCACGATAGACACCAATGGTGGTTGCTTTGTAAAGGCAATAGTCTCACTGCCCTGCGCATAGTCCGCAAGAGAGAAAAGAAGAAATAGCAAGAAACAGATGTTTACTTTCATTGCCAAGAAACAAGATTTGATGCTTCCTTTCATTGCCTTTCTGATTGTGTGATTCATGATATTATAGAGCGACCAATGGATGTAACTCTATGATTTTATGGTTTTTGTGGAAACGAAACCGAATTAGTCGATAGCGCAAGGCTCGCCCACTCCAAAATCGTCATCCTTAACAACCGACGCACAAGGAGTATAAAAGTCATGGGCAAATATAAGAACCTGCTTCTCTTTTACGGCTGTCTCCAGCAACTCGTTTTTACCTGTCAGGGCTGAAACTTGATCCACATCGATGGCACTCAGCCATCGTAATGGAAGATGCGCAGAGGTCGGAACTACGTCGCCAGCAAAAACGAAAGTACGCCCATCCTTTCCCAGATAAACTACAATCTGGTCTGCCGAATGCCCCGAAACCAATTTCAGGGAGACCCCTTTGCAGAGTTGCGTATCGGTCGTTATGAAACGGAACTTATCTTGATTGAAGACCTCCATCACGTCGGCAGAGAACATCGAATTCTCCTCGGCAATGTTGGGAGCCAACAGGTTTTTCCATTGTGCCTCGCTCACCCAATGGGTCGCGTTCGGGAAGGTCATCCGCAACTTGAACTCCTGGTCAATCCACGTGCAACCGCCACAATGCTCGAAATGCAGATGGGTCAAGACCACATCCGTGACGTCTTGACAGGTATAACCATACTTGGCCAGCTGCGACTCCAACGTCACCATCTCTCGGAAACCGAAATCCTCCATGATGTCCCAATGCTTCGTACCGACACCGGTATCGATCAAGATGAGCCGATCACCCTCTTGTACCAACAAAGAGCGCATCGAATACTTGCAGAAGTTATCCTCATCCGCAGGATAGGAACCCGCCCAAGCCAATTTAGGCACGGAACCGAAACAAGCTCCTCCATCACTTAAAAAAAATCCCGTTTCAATCTTAAATAACTTCATTTTTTGTTATTTTTGTGCGAATTTAGTAAAGATACACAAAGTCACAAAATCTTTTTTCTTTGTTTGTATCAGCTCATGCAAGGTGTTTAAAATATGAGGATACATTTTATTGCAATTGGAGGAGCAGCGATGCACAACTTGGCTGTAGCTCTACAGCAAAAAGGCGACATCATCACCGGTTCTGATGACGAGATCAAGGAACCGTCAAGAAGTCGTCTGGCTGCACATGGACTATTGCCGGAGAAGATGGGCTGGTTCCCTGAAAAACTCAACAATGAAATCGATATCGTCATATTGGGCATGCACGCAAGACCAGACAACCCGGAACTTCAGGAAGCCAAGCGGTTAGGACTGAAAATATGCTCCTTCCCCGAATACCTCTTCCAACAGACGAGAGACAAAATGAGGGTCGTCATCAGTGGAAGCCACGGAAAGACTACGATCACCGCCATGGTGCTCTACGTCTTGCATAAGATGAATATCCGGTTCGACTACTTGATCGGGGCCCAAGTCGAAGGATTCGATGCCATGCTGAGCCTCAACGAAGAGACAAGAATCGCCATCTTCGAGGGAGACGAGTACCTCACCTCCGTCATCGACAAGCGACCTAAATTCCATATTTACCAACCCCACATCGCCGTCATCTCCGGCATCGAGTGGGACCACATCGACGCTTTCCCTACGTTCGAAAATTACATCGAACAATTCAGGACCTTCTCACAAATGATCGAAAGAGACGGCAAGCTGATCTATCCGGAAGGCGACGAGCAAATTATGCAGCTAACCGAGTCTATCCGCGAAGATATCACGGATATGCCTTATCATACACCGGAATACTCCATTGAGGGGGGTGTCACCACTTTAAAGACAAAATACGGGGAATTCCCGCTCAAGATATTCGGCGAGCACAACATGCAGAATATCGATGCAGCAAGACTTGTCTGCCGACAAATCGGAGTGAAGGACGTCGACTTCTACGAAGCCATAGCTACCTTCAAAGGACTGCCCGGACGAATGGAGAAGATTGCGGAGGGCACAGATACGGCCGCCTACTACGACATGGCCCACACGCCATCCAACGTCAAGGTCTCCATCCATGCCCTGAAGGCTCAATTCCCAGGTCGGAAAGTCATCGCCTGCTTGGAGCTATGCAGCTTCAGCAGCCTCTCCTCTGGCTATTTGCCCCAATACAGGAACTCCCTCAACGAAGCAGACGCCGCATTCGTCTATTTCAACCCCAACGTACACTGCTACAAACACCGCATCCCTATCACGGAAGAGATGGTGAAGGAGGTCTTCGGGGAGAAAGTCACCGTCTTTACAGACAACATCAAGTTGATGGACAGGGTGAGCCTGGAGAAGATGCAAAACACCAATTTGCTATTCATGACCTCTGGTAGTTTCTCGGGAATGAACATGGCCGGATTCGCTAAGAACCTTTTGAAGAAAGGATAAAACTTCAACCCTTTATTTTATATCATTATGAATGACAATCCGGAAAAGAGAGAGAAACTGGACGGACGCTATATGAGGATGGCCCGGATTTGGGCAGAAAACTCCTATTGCGAAAGAAGGAAAGTGGGCGCTCTCCTCGTCAAAGACAATATGATCATCTCTGATGGATATAACGGAACCCCTTCGGGATTTGAGAACGTATGCGAGGACGACAACAACAAGACGAAACCGTACGTCCTCCACGCTGAGGCCAACGCCATCACAAAAGTAGCCCGCTCCAACAACAGCAGCGAAGGAGCCACCCTCTACGTGACCGCCTCCCCTTGCATCGAATGCGCAAAGTTGATCATACAAGCCGGCATCAAGCGTGTCGTATTCGGAGAATACTACCACATGACTGACGGCATCGAACTTCTGGAAAGGGCAAACATTGAATTGAAATACTTAAACATTGATTCTAACAAGGACTTATGAACAAAAGGATCTATATTCCCCTATTTTTCTCATTGGCCGTCATCACAGGAATCCTAATTGGAAAGGTGCTGGCTGAGAGATCCCTTCGGCATCAAATCAATGCCACTACCAACATACCGACACGGAATCCCCAAGGGAAAATAGAGGCCATGCTCAACTTGGTCGATATGAAATATGTGGACACCCTCTCCTACGACAGCATCGTGGAGAAGGCGATTCCTAAGATTTTGTCCAACCTCGACCCCCACTCCAACTACATCCCAGCTTCCGACGTACAAGCCGTCAACGAGGAATTGGACGGTAGCTTCAGCGGCATCGGCGTGCAGTTCAACATCCAGCACGACACCGTCATGGTGGTGGGCGTCAGCAGCGGCGGCCCTTCCGAAAAGAAGGGCATCCTTCCGGGCGACCGTATCGTGATGGTCAACGACACCCTCTTCGTAGGGAAATCCATCACCAACGAAAAGGTGATGAAGAAATTGAGGGGACCGAAAGATTCGGAGGTGAAAGTCGGCATCAAACGTAACGGTTCAAAGGACCTTCTCTCCTTCACCATCGTCCGTGGCGACATCCCTATCACAAGCATCGACGCAAGCTACTTCATAGAGCCCAACATCGGCTACGTCAAGGTCAACCGTTTCGGTGCCACGACCTACGAGGAATTCTTCAAGGCCATCTATGCCCTGAAAGAGAAGGGGGCTGACCGCTACGTCATCGACCTGCGGGCCAACTCGGGAGGCTATCTCGACCAAGCCATCCTCATGATCAACGAATTCCTGCAAATGGGCGACATGATTGTCTAGACCCCAGGAAAGGCCAGTCCACGCTCCGACGCACTCGCCGACGGAAATGGAAGGTTCAAGAACGACAAGGTGGTCGTATTGATCGACGAATGGTCGGCTTCCGCAAGCGAAATTTTCGCAGGTGCCATCCAAGATAACGACAGAGGTACCATCATCGGACGCCGCTCCTTCGGCAAGGGTCTCGTACAACAACAATTCCAAATGGGCGACGGCTCGGCCCTCCGACTCACCGTAGCCCGGTACTATACGCCTTCCGGCCGTTGTATCCAAAAGCCTTACGAAGACTACGACAAGGATTTGGTCAACCGATACCTCCACGGAGAATTCGACTCCGAGGACAGCATCCGTGTCAACAAGACAGACTCCACCGTCTATCACACGAAGAACGGCAGACAAGTATTCGGCGGCGGCGGCATCATGCCTGACATCTTCGTCCCCCGTGACACCACAGGCACGACCTCCTACTACAATAAGATTCACAACAACGGCATCATCTACGAGTTCGCCTTCGCCTATACCGACCGAAACCGTGAGAAGCTGAACAGCTACAAGACAGCCGATGAGTTGGAGGCTTATTTGGCGACCGACGACTTGCTCTCCCAACTCGCCGCCTTTGCCGAGGAGAAGGGAGTCCGCAAAAATCCAACCATGATCGAGAAATCCAAGCAGTTGATTATCAATAAGACCAACGCTTACATCATCCGAAACATATTAGGCGATTGCGCCTTCTATCAAATCTTGAACAGGGAGGATGTCACTATCAAAAAAGCCCTCGAGGAGATTACAAAATAAATGTCATAAGCCCCATACTCCGGTATGGGGCTGAGACAAAATTTGACAATTCTTAATTATCATCATTTCTATGGATAAGAAACTTTTTTCCATCTCACTTATGCTGATTGCGCTAGCATTGCCCGCTATCAATATTGCTGAAATACCAGGCATGTCTATATTAATTAACATAGCCTTGCTCAGTATCAGCTTTATCTTTATCTTCCTAATGATTTCAAAATGGAAATGGGAAAAAGGCGACGAGACCGAAGAAAACAAACATATCGCACATGAGAAATTCATGTTCATGGGGCTCTCCATCCTATGCGTAGGCGTACTATTCGCAACCCAACACTGGCCTGGCGCGACATTCATGAGAATAACCGGCGGAGCTGCCACCTTTATCACGGCATTAGCCAATATCGTTCTGATAAACGAGGAAAACTGCACCTACTATTCCAAAATCAGACCAGTCGCCATCGCAGCGATTTTCTTCGCCACCGTGGGATTTTCCAACTACTATTGGAATTTCCTATTCAAAACAGAAAATTCCGAATACCACCATCTTGTGGAGATTTACGACAAAAACGACACCGAAGAGGCGAGGACTGAACGAAGTTTGGAACTCTTGAAATTTGAATGTCTCGACAGCAAAAGCTACAACCACTTCGACTCGCTCCTGACAAAAGCCAATGCCATGGCCGAGGCTGACGGCAACGCCCGTGTGCTTTATCTTTTGACAAACTACAAAGACAAATATGACATCACATTGGAATACGTCCTCTTCGACAAAGAATACCCATATGCCCCCATCGGATTGGGTAGCTTCTTCGCAATGCACAAAGACCTTTTCGCCAGCGATACCAAATTCTTTGTCGTAACAGACAATGCAAAAGACGCAACCTCCATGCTGAGGTCATTCTCTCCTGACGACAAAGAGATTATCATCGTAGAATAACAACCCCAATTTTTAACTTTTAATTCTTAATTCTTAATTTTCGTCCCCATGAACAAACAAAAACTCTCCATCACCCTCATACTGATTGCATTGGCTCTGCCCTTGCTCAAAATCGCCCATTTACCAGGCACAGGGGTAATCCTTACTATAGGGCTATCTACTATCAGCATGCTCTTTGCGCTCCTCGCTCCCAAATTCAGATACTCACAAGTTTTGAAATTTAAGTGGGAAGATACAGAAGAAGCTGAAGAAAATAACCAAGTTATAGGATCCGAGATGGCCTTGTTTTTAGGCCTATCCATATTGTGCATAGGAATCCTATTCACCGCTCAACATTGGCCTGGCGGAACAATACAGAAGACCATTGGTGGATTAGCCACCCTAATTGCGGCTCTTTGCAACATATTCCTTCTTAATGAGGAGAAATGCTCCTACTATTCCAAGATCAGATCGGTCTCTTTAGTGGCAATTTTCTTTGCCATAGTGGGAATGACCAACTACTACACGGATTTCATATTTAAGAAACAAATCTCTGACTACCATCACCTTGTGGAGATTTACAATAAGCAAGACGGTAGTGAGGAGCAACGTAAAGAGCAGAATGTGGAATTCTTGAAATTCTACGACTTCGACAGCGAAAAATACAACCACTTCGACTCGCTCCTAACGAAAGCAAATGCCATGGCCGAAGCGGATGGCAATGCCAGAGTACTCTATCTTATTATGGACCAAATAAGTAGATATGGCATGGTACTTAATGGCGTTGTCTATGATAAGGAAGAAGAACGTGAAGCCATGGAGATTAACCTATTCGCCGCACGACATTCAGAGATCTTCAAGAATGACACCAAGCTCATTGTCGTGACCGACGATGCCGAGGCAGCGACAGAAAAATTGAAGGCTTTGTCTTCTGAAAATAAGGAGATTATCATTGTAGAGTAGAGCCATTGCTCTTCATTTGGGAAAATAAAAAAGTGGGGGTGCCTTTATGTTGGAGATTATGGGAAGGTATTTATGAATAAGATAGAACAATCATGAAAATAAAGTTGAAATGGATTGTTTTTTCCCTCTTGTTTTTATGCTCATGTGTAGGAAACGGAGAATCAGAAAAAAATAATAACATTGATACGGATTCCGTAGCGACGGTAGACACCGCATCAGTGGATGCCGTAGCGAAGGCAGTATTGGGATTGGATCCCATATCAGCGCAAAACATAGTGGAGGTAGCATTGGATTCCATATCAGCAAATGAAGAGCTGATAAGATCCTATGTCTATATGAAAAACACCCCCAGTTCTTACCCTTTTGACAGAGATTATACTCTTAGGCCCTTTATGTTGTTTAAGAATGTAGATCCTAATTATCCAGATACCCCAGACAGCATTGCATCATTACTTTCGAGTTTGAAGGCTGAAATCCATGAAAATAAGCTGATTCTGACCAACGATAAAACTGATGCTTCATGTGAGATTTACATGTCCTTCGGAAAACCATTTGAATGGAATTCAGAAACCGAAAAACACTATTACTTCTATAATGATAAATTGGACAAGTATGGGAGTTACATGGGAGATTCTGTTTTAAGCATTTTCGCTGAAAATGATATAGAAGAATGCTTTCATTATGCAAATATATATGTATATGGCAAATACATTATTATGGAATATTTGAATGCGGAGATGAATTGTTCTCTGTGGTTCTTTAACCCATGGTATGAAGAAAAGTGTAAGATATTAGCTCGTTCAAAAGATACCATTGATCATTTTTTTGAAGATGAGGTAATTCCTTTTGAATCCATCAATGTTGACACCACACAGAGAGTGATTTGTTCTACAGAATCTATTTTTGATGAATGGAATGAATTGGAGACTGGCGATGATGACAAATATTATCACATCATACATGAGACATATGATGGATACAAATGTTACGTGGGGGAAATACCTAATGGCTCAGCAGTGAAAATATTACCTATTCACGCTCATACGGGATATAATGTAATGATTGTATGTGGAACATATGGAGCTGATTCTGGTGATTACTGGAGTCTTTATGTATATAAGGATTTGGAAACAATTAATCAGGCAAGTTCTTCGATAGAAGTGCGCACACTTGAGGAAGCTGATCCATTTGAAAATGAAGGAGACTACCGCATCTCAACATTCAAAATCTATGAGGATTTCACTATTCGCGTCGATGGAGAGCGGAGGATAGGAAGTGTCGTAGATAAGGTGACTCGCTATTACCGTATAACTGATCAAGGTGAGATACGTGAGGTGGAAGAGTGATAATATCTTGATATGTTAATGATTTTCCTCATGATTATATCATTGGGAATTGGCATAAAGGACGATTTTAGAAGATAAATTGGAAGAATTATGTTTTTTGATAGATATAATCACATGCATGAAATGATGGACACCGCATGCGACTTCCGTACATCGATGCCGCACATATACTTGAAATTTCGAACCTACGGGATGTGTTGCCTCCTAGTTCCGAAGGAACGGCATAATACAGGGGGGTAACCCATGTGTGGAATGATCCCAATGGATCACTCAAAGTATTCAAACTCCTCTAATTCACCCGATTCAAAGATGCCGCTTTCACCTTTTCTGACGATGGTCTCGTTCTTGTACTTGTCTTTTTTGAATGTTGTTTTATTCTTTAACTTGCCATTGCTACCATAGATGCAGCATTCGGTCATATCCCCATTGGCGTCGTATTGACGGACTACCTTTTCTTGTAGGGTGGCTGCTGCTTTATAGGTGCACTTTTCTAACTCTTTCCCGTTGTCATCGTACTTATACACATATTTAGTCTTTTGACCATCACTTTCTTCAATACATTCTTCAGCCACGAAACCCTTATCATTGTATTTGTAGGTCTTTTTTGTATAAAGCGAATTGTCAGAGTCGAAATTGCAGTCTTCTACCAGATGCCCTTTCTCATCGTACTGATAAGTGTTTTTATACGAAGCCTCTTCTGAACTATAGGTACATAGAATGAGTTTCCCGTTGATGTCATATTTATTTGTGCTCTTCTCTTCTATGCTGCCGTCGCTTGTGTATCTGCAATACTCGGTTTGGTTTCCTTTGTCGTCGTATTTGTAGGTGGTACGATAATTTACATCCCCATCTGTCGTTGTTTCGGATTCTTCAATCAAAAGTCCTTTGTCGTCGTATTTTGCCTTGTATATTATGGTGAAGATTCTTACAAAATTCGAAGTCACTTCCTCTATTTTCTTGTTATCTTCATTATATTTAAAGGTCTTTTTTCTGAAGCAACGACCTTTATGGTCGTAATGGTATTCTTCAATTCTATTCCCTTTTGCGTCATATTTAGCGGTAAATCTTGTCCATTCATCATCCCACTCTACAATTTTGCCGGGGAGGTAAGATTCTATGATTTTGCCGTCTTCATTGTAGGTGACCACTTCTATGGTGTCGCCTTTCGTTATGGCATGATCGTGACCCTCCTTTAATTCGAAGGTGATAACTCTTTTTATTTTTTCGGCTTTCTCAACTTTCACCTCTTCCTTTTGTTCAACAGTTGAAACTGAGGAATCTGGTTCACATTCTTGCTTGTTATCTCCCTTGACATACTCCATACTCCATTCGCAACCTTTGAATATGGCAATCGGAAGCGCTAACATGATTGTGAAGAATATGCCCATTGTCATCATTGAAACATTTTTAAGAAATAGCTTGTTTAGCACAAATTTGATGCTGCCAAAGACAATGACCAAGAGGATAAAATATATTGAAAAAATGATAGTTGCCATAATTTTAGTATTGATGATGATGCAAATTTACGGAAAAAAACAATAACCCAAATTCCTAGCCTGAAAGACTAAAACAAATATAGCCCATGGGCGTCGCCCTGGGTGAACTATGATGGATTTGAAGATCTGGATTTTGTCATATATTTGTATTATAGATGATATGGCTCTGAACAATCAACAAAATGCTTGAATTTGCTAAAAAATAACAAGTGTGTCTTGCTGTTAATTCAAACAACAGCTCTTACCCGTATATTCCCATTGGCAATGGAAAACAATGAATGAAGAAAACAATGAAGAAAGTTATTTATATCGTAATACTATTATTATTTACCAGTTGCTTGTCTTTTCTGTCTCAGAAGAAGGATGGAAGGCAACAAGAATCAGGAAATATGGAGCAGAGGGAAAAAACAACTGAATTAAATTATTTCGAGAATCCTCGGTATGCAAATAAACCGAGGGAGTTTGTTGCTGAAGATGGTAATTATATATGTCGTTATTCAAGTTCTGTCTGTGAATATACTCCGCCAGAGACATTTTATATGATTCAAAAACGATACTATGAAAATGGTGAACTGGAAAGTAAAATATCTTTTATTCTGGACTTTTCATTATATGTGGAAAAGTATGATAAAGATGGTTTTTTAATTGAGAAAACTGATCGTAAATCAATCATAGAAGAAAGAAAACTAGATGGCATGGATTATGCCTCTTTCTTAGAAAAGGAGGGATGGTATGATCGATCTACGGGTCAAACCGCTTTTCGAGAAGAACCATATCCGTTGAATACGGGAGAATTTACAGAAATGGTTATGCGTTGTATTAGCTATACTTCGAATCGTTCAACAAGATATATCAGAATTACTAACATAAAAAAAATTCCACAACAGTTTTTAGATAAATACGGAACAATAGGAGAGGACGGCGTTAAGTATTTGGAAAGAAGAAATAGTCATTCCAAGTGGGCTAAATTGGATGTGGTTTACATCATTGATTCTGAAACGGGCACCTATAAGGTGAATTGGGCATATCTTCTTCATAAAGAATAATTCGAACTCTATACTATCTCATCAGACTATTTGACTAACGCTCTTTCGAACTGAAATATCATGGGTGAATTAAAATGCCAGCACCACCAGCCAGAAAGACTGTAACAGATATAGCCCATGAGCATCGCCCTGGGTATAGGTGGTGGACGTAAACCCATGTATAAAACGTGACGAGCGGTCTGGTTGTACGGACGCGGCGTGCCACATCCACATTTATTCAGGAAGGCACCCTATGTATAATAAATTCAAACATCGAAAATCTACAGATAAATTGTAAATTTGTAAAAACCTAAAAGCGATGTGAGGGGAAAGAGAAGTTTGATATGAATGTTTACAGATGGAGTTTATGAAGGCAACAATTAAAATTATAGTAACTCTTATTGTTGGCATGGCGTTTTTCAATAGTCATGCTAGTACGACATCGTATTATCAATCCGCAGACCCGTTGTTTGGAGAGTATGCTGAGTATCTTAATGAGAAACTAGTTGGACCTGATGACAAAGTATATAAAGAATACAAAAAAGACGAGGAACTATATCGTTGGAAGTTAGTGATGATTGAATCGATAGATGGAACACCCATCGCAGATTCTATTAAGAATGAATTAGGAAAGATTACAATGGGATATGTTGAGCCATATATCGTTGTAAATAGGTGTATGATTAGTTATTGTGAGCCTCAGAACCGAAATCTCAATAGAATGAGAAATTCTAATTATTCTAATTGCTTTGTGGATAACTATTCTGAGTTAGTCGATTATTTCGAAAAAAAATATGCAGAGTTGGGCATTCAAGTCTCTTTCGATAATATAAATGTTTTGTCTCATTTGCCTAAAGATGGACATGCTTATATTGCCTCATGGATAGATTATTTCAGCATGTGCGGCTTTGCTTTTGTCGGAGACAGCCATCATTGTTGTCTGGTCATTAATAAAAAATATGTGTTGTGGTTTTCAAAATTCAATACACTGGTGACAAACTATGAATTGGAAAATATCAAATCTGATACAATAGACCATTTTTTTGAGGATCCTCTTCCTGTCTATGTGGGATTTCAGATAGATCCAACAATGAAAAAAATAGCTTCCGATAAAACTTGTTATCTTTATAGTGAAACGGAAGATAGTTTATATATGTCTATACGTTATCGCACGTCAAAATATGACCATTTGATTATAGAGAAATTAGGGGAAAAAAGATTTTTGGGAGATTGGGTGAGCGATTATATATATCATGTAACCGTTTTGCCAGATTATAAAGGATACCATGTTATCTATGTGAGCTGTGGTGAGGGATATGATGATTTGCATTTTGGTCAGTTGGTAGTTTATTCTGATCTGAAGGAAATCAATAGGGAGAGCGATCGTCTGAATGTGGAATGTAATTATGGAGATTGTGAGGAAAATGAACGAGATGGAGAGGCTGGGTGTACGCATTTGTCTTTTGATATATATGAGGATTATACTATTCGTGTGAGAGGTAGGCATGTGTGGGATGAGGAAGATAAGTCTATCACCCGCTACTACCGAATTAATGATGAAGGGAAGTTTTATGAATTGACGAATAGCGCAGTGGATGGCTCCCCAATAGCTTGTCAATCTCAATTGGATACCTTGGATCATGGCAAAGAAAATACAGATGCAGATGAAAACAAAGAGAGGCATTTCCCCCTTTATTTGCTTTTGGGTGTGGCGGCGGTATTGCTTGGACTTGTCGTCGTCTTTTTGAAAAAGAAAATATAACCCCTATAATGCTCCTCCAAATTTAGAAATTGTAAATTTGTAAAAACCTAAAAGCGATGTGAGGGGAAAGAGAAGTTTGATATGAATGTTTACAGATGGAGTTTATGAAGGCAACAATTAAAATTATAGTAATTCTTATTGTTGGTATGATGTTTTTCAACAGTCATGCCAATACGACCACGTATTATCAATCCGCAGACCCGTTGTTTGGAAAGTATGCTGAGTATCTTAATGCGTGTGCAGCAAGATCTGATAAGGAAGCGATAAAAGAATTTAACGAGGATAATTCCTCTCTGATAGGATTTTATTCTACTCTTCAGGGTCATTGGCACTTATTGAAAATGGAAACTATTGACGGGTCCCCCATTGATAAATCTATGCGGAATAAACTGGAGAAAATTACTTTCGGATGCGGTAATGGCCACTTTGTTGTGAATGGCAGTTTAACGATCCCACGGGAGAATAGGAAGAGCCTGAATCTAAATAGCATGAGGCAATCTTCCCCTTTTGTGGATAACTATTTAGAGTTTGTAACCTACTTTGAAAAGAGTTATTCGAAGATGGGAATACCTGTTTCGTTTGATAGCATAAAGGTGATATGTGCAAGTGATGGTAACTCCAATTGGTTGAAATGTTTCAGTATCTGTGATTTTGCCTTAATTGGTGACTGGTATCAGTGTTGCCTAATCATTAACCAGAAATATGTATTGTGGTTTTCCCAATACAAAGTATTGGTAACAGAATATGAGTTGGAAAATTACCCTAGAGATACGCAAGATTCCTTTTTTGAGGATCCTATTCCTAATATCGAAGGATTGCAGATTGATGGTAGAATGAAAATTATAGCTTCGGATAAGACCTGCTATTCACTTAATGATTGGGCCAAGGACATAGATATAACCGATTACTATCATTTAATTGTGGATGGCGAAAATCGTTATAAATATTTAGGGGATTTGGAGGAGTTAAGTGTAACCGTTTTACCAGATTATAAAGGATACCATGTTATCTATGTGAGCTGTGGTGCGGGATTTGATAATCTGCATTTTGGCCAGTTGGTGGTTTATTCTGATTTGAAGGAGATCAATAAGAAGAGCGATCGCCTGAATGTGGAATGTAATTTTGGTGGTTGTGAAGATGATGAAGCATACGGGAAAGGTAGTTGTAGGCATCTAAATTTTGACATATTCGAAGATTATACCATTCGAGTTAAAGGAAGACTAGTAGATCCAGAAACGAATGTAGATAAGGAGGTTACTCGTTACTATCGGATCGATGACAATGGGAAGTTTTATGAATTGACGAATAGCACAGTGGAAGACTCCCCAATAGCTTGTCAGTCTCAATTGGATACCTTGGATTATAACAAAGAAAATACAAATGCAGATGGAAACGAAGAGGAGCATTTCCCCCTTTATTTGCTTTTGGGCTTAGCGGCGGTATTGTTTGTGCCTGTCGTCATCTTTTTGAAAAAGAAGAAAAAATAATGATATGAGATGAAGACAACAAACACATATCCCCAGTTCCGAAGGAACGACATATCACAAGCATGGGTGTAAACCCATGCCTGGACCGAATCAACAAACACATATCCCCTGGTTCCGAAGAAACGACACACCACAGGTGACCTCTATAAATTCACTTTATCGAATTGTTTAGGCTGTAGAGGTCACGTTTTACAGCCCAAACAATTACTATGATGCAAAAGTAAAGTAATTAGTCCAAATTACCCCCCCATTTTTATGTTTTACAACATAAACC
>JAGCWQ010000146.1 GCA_017961765.1 Paludibacteraceae bacterium
GAGGGACTTACGGAAGGCTATCTCAAAACCTACAAAATCTTCCAAGGCGGCGATCTGGTAGGAACGATTGACATCCCTAAGGATCTCGTAGTTTCTTCTGGACAGATTGTTGAGGAGAATGGTGTAAAATACCTCCGTCTCACAATCGCTAACAGCAACACGCCTGTCGATATTGCCGTATCAGACCTCGTTGACGCTTACACTCCTGGTGAGGGTATTGACATTGACACAGCAAACACCGTTTCTGTGAAGGTGGTTGAAGCCAACGGTCTCTATCTGGACAGTAACGGCATTAACGTTGCTGCAGCAAGCGCCGACAGCGCAGGTACGATGTCAGCAAGCGACTTCGAAAAACTCGGCTCTATCGAAGCAAGCGCTCAGACGAACGTTATCGAAGAAGTGAAAGTTAATGGAAGCGCCCTCACCATTGAGGATAAGAGCGTTAACATCGAACTTCCTGACTACGATGACACATACGCACCTCTCGCATTGACTGGTACTGTCGAAACGCTCCAAGACAATCTCGGGACACTTAGCGGACGCGTAGATGCCCTCGAAGCCATTTCAGCCGATACGAGGATTGCCGACCTTGAAAACAGTGCACACACGCACGATAACAAGGCAGTACTTGACGACATTTCCGCAGAGCAGGTTACCGCTTGGGACGGAATCGCCGCAAGTGGTGCAACCCAGAGTGAAGTCGGTGCTGTCAGTGGACGCGTAGACGACCTCGAAGCAGTATCAGCAGACACGAGGCTTTCCGCATTGGAGGCAATCAGTGGTGACACCGCAAGTGCACTTCAGAGCGTTTCTGAAGGCGACGCCAGTGTAAGCGTTGGAACCAAGGACGGAAACAACGACCAAACCGTTTCAGTGAACATATCCGCCGCAAGCGGAAACACGCTTTCACTTGAAAACGACGGTCTCTTCGCCGCTATCTACTACGACGGAGACGACAGCGAGTAATTGGTGGGTCAGTACATATATCGCAATCAGCCGTGGGAGAAATCTCACGGCTTTTTGTATATTTGGCTACGTGATAGAACTTGAACGCATATACGGCATACTCACATCGTTCCTCGGCGAAAGCAAACAGGGGCGGTATGATTCATCGACGACACAGTATCAGTTCAACTGCCCGTACTGTGCCGAAGAGAAGGGATATGTGGACAACAAGTACAACTGCGAGGTTTCCCTCGAGATAATGAAGTTTCACTGCTGGTCGGACAACATAGCCGGCTCGCTTTCGAAGATAATCAAGCGTTACGGCGGTAGAAGCCTCCTGAAAGAGTATTTCGAACTCGTAAACGAACTGCGTTCGAACAAACTTTACGAATTCGTCGAGGAATCGCAGAAAACCGTTGACAAGGAGCCGATAAAACTCCCGAAAACGTACAAAAGGATAAAATACGGCACGTGCCGTGACAAAAAACTGCTCAGATACCTGAAAAAGAGGAATATCGATCAATGGACGATAGATAAATTCAAAATCGGGTACACATCTTGGGATGGAGAGGACAAATCATGGGCTTGCAGGCTAATAATACCATCATACGACGAATTTGGTAGGCTGAACTACTTTGTAGGGCGTGATTTCCTTCCCCAAAAGCCGGATTCCGACTTTAAAAGGATAAAATACAAGAACTGCGACGCCGACAAGAAAGAAATCGTGTTCCAAGAGGAGCTTATCGACACCGATGCCGACATAATACTCGTCGAAGGTGCCCTTGACTGCATATACGGCCCTAACACGATAAGTATGCTCGGAAAATCCCTGTCACAAGACAGTGCACTGTTCAAATTTTTAGTCGAAAGAGCCAATGCGAGGGTGATTTTGTGCCTTGACAACGATACAACCGAGGAGGAATCTTTGAAAATTTGCAGAATTTTCAATCCTACGAGACTTGCCGGCCGGATTTGGTATATTCTTATGGACGAGTACAAGGATTTCGGCGAAGCGTTCGAGAAAGACGGTGTTAAAGGTATAGTGAAGGTGCTTAGGACTGCAAAAAAATACGATATAGATAGCGATATTTGATTATGATTACGAGATTTAAACGAGAAACGTTCGAGACAGAGCGTGACGTGCTAAACAGATTAAACTTATGGTCCAGCCGTGGGCACGACCTTACGAATTTTTTCATCAAGATTGTGGTAAGCCCGATTGACCTGAGTTATATAATGTTTTACGACTCACGCTTGGACGAGAACCCAAGAAAAAACGTTCAATTTTAAAAGCATGGTTGGAAGATTCACACTGAAAGAACTGAAAAGTTCTCTGAAATCCCAAATTGACGCATTCCCGTTTTTGTATGATGGCGAGGAGTGGGTTGATGAAATCCTATCCTATGACAAGTCAATGGACGACAAACATGTTTACACTGAATGGGTACCGGCCGGAATAACAAACAACGGTGTAGCCATAATGAAAATTTCTAATTTTTCCTTTTTATGATTCACAAAGTAGTAAACTATTGGGTCAGCGACGGAACCCCAACAAAAGAAGATATCATAGACGCAATATCCGCCGCAGAGAAAGAAGGCTGTACCGTTTGCCTGCATTGGAAAGGGCCAGGCTACAGATGGTACGGAGACATATACTCAAGAGACGTTACGGCTGAAAGCGATCCTGACGAGATTTACAACAGCCTACCAAAAGTATACGGAATATGATTAAAAAAATTATTGCTTGTGCCGACATCCATATCAGGAATCTAAGACGGCAGGATGAATATCAGATACAATTGAAGAAATTCCTCGAAGAATGCAAAGAGCAAGTTTCCAAGTTCGGAGAGGACGAGGTTCGCATTGTCGTAGCGGGAGACATTCTGCACAACAAACTCGACATTAGTGGCGAAGGATATACGCTTGCCACTTGGTTTCTCAGGAAACTTGACGAGATTGCAAAAACTATCGTCATAGCCGGAAACCACGATATGAACGTTACCAACGTGTCAAGAATGGATCCGCTTTCGGCTATATTCAGTATGTGCAAGTTCAACCGAGTGCATTACCTCGACAGGGAACTTTCATACGAATCAGGCTGTGTGCCTGACGAAAACATCGTATGGTGCCTGTACAGTACGTTCGACAACTTCGCACGCCCGAATATCGAAGAAATGAAGATAAAGTATCCTGACGCCACGTATGTCGGACTTTTCCACGGAGAAGTTAAAAGTGCCAAGACAGACGTCGGTTGGACTTCCGAGAACGGGTATGAGCCGGGATTTTTTGAAGGCGTTGACTTCGGCATTCTCGGGCATATCCACAAAAGGCAGTGCATTGAAAACAACGGCGTCCCTCTCGTTTACTGCGGCAGTCTCATACAGCAGGATCATGGTGAGAACGTATCGTCCCACGGATACGTTATATGGGACGTCGAATCTCAGAATTACGAGGCGTTCGAGATACCGAACCCCGATTACGGATTCTACACGTTCTCGATCAACAACCCTGAGGACATAAACGAAGACAACGAAGAAATAATAAACCTGTAAAAATGGAACAAGAAAAAAAATACGTGGACAACGATGTGTTCGTATATCAAGTGCATCTGAAATGGGATTTGCGGTGTTTCCGCATTCCTGTTTATACGAAGCCGTTCCCGCCAAGGCCTACGCACCAAGAATGGGTAAAAGATGAGCACACCGTCGAAAAAGCATATTTCACGAAAGAACGCATCGAAGAGCTGAAAAAAGAAGTGATCCGTCAGATAGAAAAGTCTGAAAACCCGTTCAATATCGAATGTATTGACAGGGACGGAGGATACGAGGTAACAGAAGATATGCTGTTCGAGGTATAAATAAACCCGTGGAGTTTTCCACGGGTTTATTCGTTATATTAGGCTTTGTAAAGCCAAGATAGTATTTTATTTTGGCCTGATGTTGTGACTTCTGCCTTAAACTTGTTTCCTCCAACAACTAAGTATAGTTCGTCAGAATCGGCTATGATGCCGTACCAAGGCTGCGGCTGACCCTGATTTACAACTCCTACATACGCTGAAACTGTCGTTCCGCTATTTGTCCTCACAATAGACATGTTTCCTCCGTTTCCGTCATTGTACGCAAACCCATTAGGGCCAACTCTAAACTGTTTAGCAATTGTTCCATCGGGCTGTTTAATCGTAACTCCGTTATAAGAGATAACTGAATAAGAAATGCTTGTGGTACCCCAGAAAGTAGACTGAAGAGTATATGACATATACATTTCTATCTTCACTAACGTATCAGCAGAAACAGTGGCGGAAGGTGTCGAAACAGTAGCCGTCTGGCTATCGCTCGTATCGCTATAGGTGAAATTCCTGTTGTACTGCGTAGTACCGTTAAAATACACTCTGTATGAAACCGTCGCAGTAACAACTTTTCTCTCAAAGCTTGTTCTCAACGTAACCTGTGGTATCATTACCGTTGAACCTGACGACACACTTGCGGTGAAAATTGTTTTGGAATCATAGCCTGTCGTCCAATGCAATGACTCTTGGCCATAAGCCTTAATAGTGTACGTGTTTGTGAACGGAATAGTGTAATTACCCTGACTTATCTGTATATCGGTATTAGAGAGAATAATAGTAGGCTCTCCATTTTCGGATTGTCTAAACGACAAAATATTTTCTCCAACCAAATTAACGTTTCCTGAGAAATCGCCGTTGGTTATTTTCACACTATCAATGTCACCTTCGTTAATGTGCACCTTTCCGTTAAACTCGCCGCCGGTTGCGTTAATGTACCCACTAAACTTACCATCTGTTGCCACAAGTTTGTTTGTTACTATGGCACCGTCAGAGTAAATTCTCGTATTTGCAAACTTGGTTTTATCGGAAACCGTGACTGCGGTTACATAGGTAAATGACGAATTCAGATAATATATGCTATTTGAATTACTGCCTTCAAAAATGTATGCCGTCAAGTCAATAGGCGTGTTGAGATCATCATAAACGCTTATGGCATCGCCGTCGATCAAACCGAACATTGATGTATTGTAAGGGTAAATAGTGTAAATGTAACTGCCACTGCCATTGCCCCACTTGTAAACATATTTTATGTTCTCAAAACCTGCTGCAATAACAATATCGCCGTACATTTCTGAACTGCCGTTGTTCGTTCCATTTATAACGGCGACAGTCGTGCTTCCGTTAGGCTCCGCATTTACATAACTCAGTGTCGTGACAACTGGCGAAACCGGGGCGTTAACGTTAGTGTACGTACTGTTAAACTTAACGTTTTCAACCGACGAATAGCCGTTTTTCGTTGCAGTCGCATCAAACCATACGTTACACTCGACACTCGGATCGGTATACAAATGAGACGTATAATCTCCGCTTACTCCTCCGACAACAACGCCGATGTTAGTGAAATTGTAGTAATACTTAGTTGTCGCAATATAATCTACTTCGGGCGCTATTACGGAATCTTTTGGACAGTCGATATCAATTATATCCACCTCATCTACTGAACAATACATGTTGCACGAGCCTTCTTGATCTGAGTCACAAGCAGGCACAACGTCTACTCTACCAAGAGCATAAGCACTTAAAAATTGTGTTGGTTTAAGTTGTGCAATAACCTCTGCTGTTGTGCTCTCTCCGTTTTCAGGTAATATCTGAGCATAAGGAGTACCAGGGAAGGTAGGAGTTATTGATGCCGCCGAACGTGTAGTACCTGGGCTGAACGTGCTCGATTGTTGGGTTGTCGCACTGTACGCTTTTCCATAATAAGTTCCATCAGACGCATGGTACCAAACGTCAATCTTGTATACCCTTACGGTCGGATTTATGACAATGCTTTCGTTAATCGAATAGTCAAGTGCGTACGTAAACGAATTTGGAGTACCATACATGTACAATTTGTTGTTCACTTTGTTTGATGTCTCCTTAACCATTGTTGGGTTGGAAGAAGTACCTGACAAAGAGAAATCGTATGTGTAGGCATAATATGTTTTTACTCCATTTGTGGTAGAGGCGGAATAAAGAGGAACCTTCGAGCCAAAGTTTTCATTGAACATAGTACTGTTCGTGAAATCCTGCTTTGCGTACAGAACCATACCAGCGCCGCTGTATTTGTAATACGTGGTGCCTGTGTTTGCAACCTCTATTATACCGTCGGCGTTAAGAGTTACGCTTGAACTCGTGTGCTGTATCTTGCCCCTGTCGATAACCCAACCGTCAAGCCCGTCTCCGAACGTAGCAACCTTAGAAGCGATGAAATCGTAGTCCTCGTAATACTCCCAGTATTCATCGGTATCGTCCCATACGTACTCGTCATCGACCAATTTGAGTTTAGGCCTGTTCGCATTGGCATTCGGATGGAAGAGATCATTGGACGTATTGTCTTTTTTACAGCCAAAATATCCTGCGAATACTACGTTGTCTTGGTTGTCCCTTTGGATATAGTAGACGATATCCCAATAATCGTCGTTATTCTTTCCGTCTTGATACGATATGCTGCTCCCTGACCACTCAGTAAGCCTTGTCTTAGGACCCCTGTCGCCCTTTCCACCGAGTTTTTCGGTGATTACGAACGTGGCTTTTCTTGATATTGCATCACTACCGGTGCCTCCTGTTGCCGATACTCGTATCTGCGTCGGAGAATTGACAGAGAAATCATAACCCTGCGGGATTCCAACCATAATCCAAGGTTCACCCTGCTCATAGCCCGTAGTGAATGTGACTCCGTTGCCGTATGAACTCTGGCTTTGCAACCACTCTATTTGCGATATATTCAGGGTTGTATTTCCTGAATGGAGCGATACGTATGTTCGGGCTGAAACGTCTTCGGTGACAACCTTATCGCTGTCAACCTGCTCAATTTCATAGTTAGGCTGATCAAGTTTAAGTTCAATACCGCCAACGCCATCGTTACCGTTCCTAAGAACCTGAACTGTTTCCCAATCCATGAGAACCCAGTTGTCAGGGTCGCTAGCGTTTTTCTTAATATTTCTTTCCGCCCTGATTGTCAACGGGCTATATTCACTCGTATACTCTTCGGTAAGAGGGAATACATAATAGCCGCTTCTATATTCAGCATTAAACTTATCCAACCACAGTTCAGTGTTGTCGGCATCGTCCATATCTGAATTCTTTATCAGGAACCTCAGCGTTGGATTTGCACCGTCAGATTCATCGGTTATGTCAACGCCGCCGAAATACAACTTACATTTTATCTCTTGTGGATCAAACCCCGTATCTCCGTGGAATACCTGGTCGCAGTTAAGTTCAAGATGAATGGTATCTCCATCTTTACCCGCCCTTAAACCAAGCAGTGAATATCCAACTGTTCTCTGTATAGGCTCTTCTCCCTGTTCAACCTGTGCATTTAGAACTATGTCAAACTGCAAAGGATTGCTAGTTGCGAAATCAACAAAATCAGCAGTACTTGCTGAAATGTCAACGTTTATTATTGCCTGTGTGCTACCTGCGGTAAATCCGCTCAAAGAGAACTTTATTTTGCCGCCATAAGTCGTAATGTTGCTTCCGTTGTTAGGCAGCACAACAGATTGAAGCGGCAACGGTGTATGCCCGTCATATATGAACGCCTTTGTCGAAAGTTGTCCAACAACGTTCGCCTCCAACCTCTCATTATCTCCTGTTGCCACCACGCCAACGTCGTCTGACAAATCGGCTATCACGCCAGAAGAACCGCCACCTGCAAGCACAGGAATATCTTCCGCATCAAGGAAATCATCCCCATCAAATGCCGCAATATAAAGGAGGCCGTTAGGCGCTATGCCCTGAACTGCAGACACTGAAATTGTTGCAGGGTTCGTAGTCGTACCCGTACCGGTATTGCCATACGTACTCTTTGTCATTATTTGGCTGAGTGTCAGCTCTTGGTCGTCTTTCGATACATATTTTGTATATATCGTGCATGCCTTCTGCGTCTTCCCGAGATAAACACCTGCCTGTATGGTTTCAGGGTTATAGTCGTTTCCTGTAATAACAACCTCAGGTACGTTGGTTCTCAACTTATATGACTCACCCTCAGGAACGTCAGGCTGCTGTATTGACTTCAACGTGAACGTAAGGGTGTCGCTGATTGAACTATCGCTCTCAAATGAAGCGTTTATCGTGAATTTCCTTATTTGCTCGCTTGTGAAATCAAAACCGTCACCAAGTCTTACCGTAACTTGCACGGTATTGTCACTTGAAGAGCCGGTTGTTACACGGCATTGGCTATAAGGGCTTGTTGCCGTCGTGACTTTAATAGGAACGTTTCTCGTCCCCATTCTTCCCCTTACCGTAGTGTAATAGTATTTGTATCCACTAACATCGAGAACGTTATTGGTTCCGGTTGTAATAACCTCAATAAGGTTTGTCAAATCGAAACTAGGACTACTTGTACCGTCTACACCGTCCTTACCGCTTATGTGAAGCGATACGGTTTCCCTATCCACAACAGTCCAATTATTACTTCCATCCAACTTAACCGCAAGATAGAACGCAACCGTCTGCTCTCTTCCCCTAAGTGCCGGCTCATGGAAAGGATAAGGAGCGCCTTCCTGATAATTGATAAGGGTGCTCCACCTTTCACCTGCAGTATCCAAGTCCATTATAATCTCGGACGTTTTCAACTGATAGTTTGTACCTTCAGTATAACCGTTTCCATCTTCTCGCATTGGAAGACCATTGGCATAAGCAAGTGCGGATGCACTACTAGCATTGCCTGCCCATTGACTGGTCTCCATATCATACAGGAGAATATCTGGCGTAGGTTTAACCTTATAGGTAACACCGTCCTTACCACCTTTGATGGCGGCTATAACAAACGTAGCAGAAGCAACCGCTTCTTCTCCTATATCATTTGTGCCGTATACAGTAATAACGACTTTTTCCTTCAAATCAGTGCCAAACTCGAAACCATTAAACAGAGTTACAAGCAAATCTGCAGTGGCTGCAGTTAAATCACCTATTTCGGTAACGGTAGCAGCAGAAGAAATTGTGTAGGTATTTGGACTAGCACTTGAATTGCGCGAGAATGCACCCGAAACGCTCGTTATATCCAATGGCGTATCTCCACTATAAAGGAGTATTCCTGTTGATGCCACACGGCTCTCGCCAACAGGTAAATCGAGTTTGCTATCATCCCCTACGCCAATTGAGTCAATTTCATTCGTTAGTTCAACCCACACGCTATCGTGTGCGTTAAGACCATCAGCAATAATAGGAATTGTTTCCCTATCAATTATTTCTCCATTAGCAACCAGATAGAATACAAGGTACTTGAAGTTTGTGTAGTTGTTCCTTGTGATCAGTTGAGGGATTCCATCAGAACCGCCAAGCGAAACTCCACCTGACGGATATATTGTCATACCCGTCACATATCCTGCGGTTTCAGTATCACCTGTTGACGTGCATATTTTATTGAACGAATAATAGATTTCCCCGAAGTTGGCTTCCGGATCATCAGATAACGGATCAAGTAGTATGCTACCATAATACGCAGCACAAGTAATGTTTGATTGGCCGAAATCAAGGGTTCCCTGTATACCTTCGTTGGGGTGGAAATTGATGAAGTCCACCTCAGGAACTAGCCTATACACATAGCCATCCTTTCCGCCAGGGATGCCTTTTATTACATAGTGCGCGTATCCGTACCAAAGATTGCCCTGAGTGCCCGCAGTAACGGCGATAGTAGCCTGCTCCCTGAGGTCTTCGTCGAAATCGAAACCGTCCAACAGGGTTATGAAAACTCTTGCTATGGTATGGGTGCCGTTATCTACATCTTCATCGTTGACAGGTTCTTCGGAATCTTCTCTATCTTCTCTTCTATTCCAATCCCAACTACGCTCGGTAAACGATGCCCAATGCCCTTCCTTACCGTTAGGGGCGATTATCTTTATGTCCTGTATCTGTATAGGGGTATCACCGCTTATCACCCTTACAGTGGTTCCAACGGTAACTGATGTCAGTTCCTCATCCAAATCCAAATCGGTGTCCCATCCAACTGAAACTGAATCAATCTCATTTCCAAGTTCTACCCATGCGGCTGAGCCGTTTGCACCCTGCCATATAATAGGAATGGTTTCCCTATCAACGAGAATCCTCGCACTCGGATTAGAAGTATCTCCCGTCCAAAGATACAACGCAACATACCGATGCGGAGACGCACCTGTAATCAAATCAGCAATAGCCAAACCGGCAGCGGGCAAGTGTGCCGTCTGGGTGTATGCGTTTCCGTAGGTTACGTCCAATGAATATGTTATCTCAGCATTTTCAATCCTCTCTGTTCCGATGTATGCCTCTGCGGTAAGATGCGTTTCTGAACCGACATACGGAGTATCTGCGTTGTTCGGATCGCATAGGATAACGTCCAAATTAGGGATAATCTTGAACACTTCTCCATCCTTTCCACCACGGATACCCATTATGAGGTAGTTAGTGGTAGCGGAAGCAATTTCACCGTGCTCATTCTGTCCCCATACAGTGATTTTTACGGAATCCTTGTAGTCTTCACCGAAATCGAACTGATCGTTGAGCGTGAACTTAATCCAACCCTTCTTTTTGCCTTCAACAGAAGTACCCGTGTTGTTTTCACTTCCGTAAACTGTCCAGCTGGCGTTCTGCCCAAGGTTTTCAACCTTTACCTTGTTCTGACCGCTGTTCAATATCTCGAGTTCGGTTCCGCCGCTATAAAGGACAAAACCGGTACTTGAAGTGACGGGTTCGCTGATATCCAATTTGGTATCGGAACCAACTGATATACCGTCCATTTCGTTATCGAGTTCGAGTTTCAGCGTGCCATTGTCCTTACCGTCCCTTGAAATGGTGCAGGAGTCGGAATCCACGAGATAGCGTCCATTAAAGATAAGATAGAAGTTAACCTGGTCGCCGTTTTCAGCGATATCCTGATATGAAATACCGCCACGGTAAACGTTGCTGATATCATCAACATCGTCCGTTATAGTACCGAAGTCATACTTGATTTGCAGATTGAGATCGTCAACGAGTTTCGTCCCGTTGCCGTTTATCACCTCAATTCCGTTCCTGACGGCTGAGCAAGTAACCGCTTCGTTGCTTACGTCGCCGTCTGCGGTAACCTTTATCTGTCTGGGCTTAACAACAAGGTCGTATGAGGCACCTTCCTCACCGTCCTTGACACCTACAACCGTGAACACAGTTTTTCCTGTGTATGAATCACCCTTTACTACGGTAATCGTGTATTCCTTGATTGGATAATCCTCGTCGAACTGAGTGTTTGCGGGTACAGTAAGTTTGATTTGTGTCTTTGCAATCCCGTTCTCACTTACAGTCTCTGTGCTGAACGAAGTTGTAGTCCCAACTTCGTCAACAATGCTAATGTCGCTGGCAGGCGGTGCGAAAAACGCACCGTTTCTTTCGAGGTATATCTTTGTGTAAAGATCCGTTCTTTTGTCGAGCACGTAATCTCCCCCAAGGCCAACTGACGTGTTGTTGTTCTCGATAACGAGATTATAGAACGGTTTCCCGTAATCAGCAGTGTTTACGCCATCGGCGCCGCCTATCATATAGACACCCTCGCCCTGAAGTGCGTTGTAATAGAAACTTGCGTTCGGGTTCAGATCCGTGGTTCCCCACATATTTTCGACGGCCTGATACATTTCTTGGAACCTCGTGGTATATGCCTGAAGGTTCCAATTCTTTGCCTCATTTTTTAGAGCCGTTCTCTCTGACTCGCTAATTTGGCTATCAAGTATGTAACTGCCGTGCTGTGGCGTAATATAGACAAACTTACCTGCTATTTGCCAACTGATTACTTTTGCCATTGTTTATGTTTTTTTATTCTTCTTTAGTTTATGTTGTGGGAGTCGCTATAGTTGAATATGAAGTCGTCTCCCTGATTTGAGTCATCGTAGTATGCGAGAGCATCTGCCTGTATCGCTATAAGGTTAGGTGCCTCATCCAACGTGTCTACCGAAATAGCATCCTTTGCTCTAACCTCATAACCCCATATTGCCGTAGACGGAAGTACCTGCTTCATATACGGAAGAACTACATCCTCTAAATACTTTTTGAAGTCGGGTATAAACTGCACCGGGCAGTAAAATACGAAGTTTATTACCTTGGTATTTATGACGGAATTCGCTGCAGCCTCAGTAGCATCATTGCTATCTGTTTCTGCCTCGAAATCGAAAATGGTTTGCCCGGTAATGAATTTCTCGACACCCTCGTTTCCGCTTGCGTTAAACGAATTTCCGAAGAACCATACTTTCTTATCGTCGATTATATGTTCGTCGACATCAACCTTGGTTGTCAAGAAGCCTTCGTCATAGTTTCCGCTGCAATCATACGCAGCGTCGCTGAACATCGGATTGTCCTCGGTATTCGCACTGACATGGTATGAGAAAGGAACCTTGATACGTTCAATAAACTCCTTTCCACCGTCATAACTTCCGAAACCAACGTGAGGATTGTTCGCCTTGTAGTCGTTGACTACGGAATTTATGTAATCCACCTCCGCTTCCGTAGAACTCCTCCAAGAATAAATGCTATCGTAATGTTCATCGTCTACAAGCGTGAAATAGTGCTCGTATTCCGTCGCCCCAGAGTCACCAATATTCTCAACATAGCATATTGCGCCTTTGTAAGCCTTTGTCTTAGGCAACGAAAGCATTGCCGCCTGGTTCGGAACAACTGACAGATAATTCAGGGTTTCCTTGTAATTTCCTACCTCACTGCTGATGTTGGCTGACTTCTCCCATCCGCCTTTCATTTGGAAATAGGTGTCACCGTCATAGTTGACGCCATGTTCGAACCAAGGAACGATATATTTCTTGCTGTCAGTCTCTACGTAGGTGAAAGGAATCCCTTCAAACGGGTTGATAGCCAATTCCTCCACCGAAGTAGGGTAACTCATTTTGAGCGAGTTGAGTCTCGCCATTTCAAATTCTTCGTCCAGGCCGACTGACTCTATCTGGCTTGAAACAAGGGCAATTTCCTCATGCATCTCGAAATCTAACCCTTCTTTCATACCGAACAGTCCAAGAATAGACACTATTCCGTCCCTCGTGCCTTTCTTCTTCAAAATATCTTTTGAATTCAGTTTCAGCATTCTCAGGAACGTGTTGTTAGCGTCCTCTGAAGTGTATTCTTTCGATACGCCAACATTGTTACCGGCGTTGCCCCATTTTAGGGTGATAGACTCACCTTCGATTCCCTTATCTGCATTGTAAACCTCCCAACCGGACAGTTCCAATGAATCGGAAAGGAAATAATCGGGCAGGTTGCCGTTTTCGTCATAAGTTACGTTCGATGTCGCCTTTATGTTGTCAATAGCACGCTTCAACTCGTCGAACTGCCTTCCGTATGCCCAAAGCAAGCCTTCAAGCCTCGTGGTTCCGTCGTTATAGTCCTCAGTATCCTCGTCTTTCATTGGATTGGTGAACGCAAGATCCATAGTCTTTATTGAATCATGCGTCAGCATTCTCCAAAGATTGTTCGTATAGCCGTTGTCGTAAAATTCGGCTATCGAAAGGAGTTCCTGAACATAATTTTCATACGCTATGCTGCGAACATCAAGGTTCCAATCGCCGTCCATTGGCCACGTGAACGAACGCTTGTATGTTTTAACGCCCCTTTCAGTCTCATGTGGGTAGTCTATTACAGCCGTATACTTCGGCTCGCTTCCCCTGTTCAGAAGCAGTTTACCGAAATCGTCGAGATTGTCAAAAAACTCCTTAACAGACTCGTCGTTCGGGCGTATCATATAGTTCGTGCCCGTCTTTTTCCTGAAAGTCAGCAACTGGTCGTCGTACAATATCTTGTACAACGTAATGCTCCTGTTGCCGGAAGATATTACCACCGTGGCACCGCTATCGCCGTGAACACACGCATTTCCATACGTAACGGCTACGTTCGTAACAGGGTAAGAAGCACCGCCCTCGGTAACCAACGAGTATTTGTCGTAGTTTTCGTGGAAATCCTTTATGCCTACCCCGTCTTCGTCGTCGAAAATGTCAACCATGAACGGATTTTCCATAGCGAGATAATCCGTGTTACCAATTCTGTACGTAGCGGTCTCATTTACGACGATTTCACCCGGAAATTCCTGTATTATCTTCTTGATCGTGGACTTCACAAGTTCAACGCAACTGCCATAGTAGGCAAAATCGAGCATTGAACCGTAATTCGGCTTTTTCTTGATTTGGGTTTCCTCCGTAACGCCCGTTTTCATGTCGCAGGAAGCAGAAGTCCATACGGTATTTCCGCTTTCTCCGCAAGTCAACCAAGAACCGGCATGCGGGAACTTCCTTACGTTCTCCGTATGCCTGTGTATCATTCGGAAGTTACCCTCTCCAAGAGGTATGGATCCGCTATCCCACCCTCCTAAGTTGGTGGTTGTCATGAAGTCACGCTCGTAAACAACGCCGTCAGACAAAAGTTGATGGCGTTTCTTTACTGTGTAGTTGCTGTGGCTTATTTTATATCGTCTGCCCATTTATTGCTTCCTTGATTTCGTTGAGTTTGTCCTCTTCTTTCCTGATAATGAGGTTTCCGCTGTACTTTATCTTGAAGTCCTCGTGCAATCCGCTGTTCGGCTCCGTAATATTGCCGTAAACAGCCTGATGGTAAATGTTTCCGTCCTCATCGAACGTCGTGATTATACCTTCGTCGAGGTTCCTTACCTGAGAACCTTCAAGCATAATTGAAATGGTGTCAGCGTCGTGAGTTACCATTTCCACTTCGAGAAGGATAGGATTGAACTTCGTATTGACAAGGTGAACCATCTGGCCGGTGGAACCTATGTTCGGCAGACTTCCTGATTTGAACGACGGTGCGGTTGAAGGGGTTACGGTGCAGAATATCAGGTTACTGCTGTCGTTGAACCTGTACCTGACTGATTTCTGCATAGCGCTTCCTGCAGTATTCTGAGAAACGGGCTCGCACTTGTTGTTTGACGTGATAATGCGGTAATCTCCCGTCTTTGCACTTCCATCGTAATATTCGACACGGTATCCCACAAGTTCGCCGTTTCCGCCTATGCCGACTGAATTCGAATCGAGTACGATACCCCTGATGTTCGTGTAATTTCCCGTAAGGGTGCTCACATCAACGATGGTTGTCTCAATTTCCTTTGGCACAATGTATATCGTGTATATGCCTTTCTTCCCGAAATGCTTGAGCGGAAGCCTTAGGTTATACAGCCCGGAAACGGGCATACCGGAAGCATAACAATTTGAAAATACTTCCTCAGGTTTTATATCATTCTTAAACTCAGAATAGCCGGGGGCTTCCGTGCCTCTGGTTGGTCTGTAATGATAAAAAATATCTATGTCGTTGTAAGTTATGTTAGCCGGCTTCCTTATGCCGTAAGTACCGTTAGCCATATTCGTTTCCTATTATCTATAAATATTTTCTCAATC
>JAGCWQ010000147.1 GCA_017961765.1 Paludibacteraceae bacterium
ACGAGCGTTCCAGCCAAACAGTGGACGACATCATCGCACTCGGTGCCGACAACACTCGCATCTATCCGACCCTTGTAATCAAAGGCACGAAACTCGCCGAACTCTACGAATCAGGACGTTACCAACCGCTCAGCCTCGACGAAGCCGTCCGTTGGGCCAAAGATTTCTATCTGCGCTTCGAGTCGAAAGGCGTGAACATCCTCCGCGTCGGACTGCATGCCTCGGAAGAGTTGAGCCCGGACAAGTCCCTTTTGGCCGGTCCCTACCATAAATCGTTCAAGGAACTGATGATGACCGAAATATGGAGCGACATCCTCCATAAAGAACTGTACGACAAGCAGAACGAACAACTCACCTTAGAGATCCATCCGTCCCAGATCAACTACGCATGGGGCTATGCAGGGAAAAACAAACGTTGGTTCGAGGAGATGGGGTTGGAGATTAAAATCATCGGAAAAGAAACAGCAGGAAAATATGAAGTCAAAATTAGCCGTCGTTGATGCCCGATGCGGGAAGGAAATCCTTGATAGATTAGCCCTTTTCGCCGAAGAAGTACACCCGTTCCAGACAGAAGGCATCACCTACGAGTCCATCTCCTGCCATCCCGACATCTTCCTCTACCAAGACCCACAAACCATCATCGTCGCTCCCAACGCACCTCAAGAACTGTTTAAAAAGCTGTATCAATTGAATATCAGCCACAAGATAGGCACCTCGGAAGTCGGCAGCCTGCTGAACAACTCCTGCTACTACAACTGCGTGGCGACCCAACACCATCTCTTCCACCGGGAGAATTTCACAGACCCGTTGATTCGGGAAGCGAACCAAGGGAAAGTGTTCGTCGCCCTTCCGCAAAGCTACACCCGTTGCTCCCTGCTCGCCCTGAACGACCACGCCTTCGCCACCTCGGACAGAGGCATTGAAAAGCAACTAAACCTACACGGATTCGAGACCTTCTTCTTCACCCCCGAGGAGATTAAAATTGCCGTACACCGTTACGGATTTCTAGGGGGAACCTGCGGAAAATGGGAAGAGAAAATCCTCTTTTTAGGCAATCCCCTCACCCACCCCGATGGAGCTGGGCTCTGCCATTTCATCGAAAAAAACAACTTGGAGGTGGTCTCCCTCTGCAACGGGCACCTCTACGACGGCGGAGGCCTCTTCTTCCTTCCCTGACAAGAGACAAGACAAGTCGGCAGAAAAACTGACAAAAAGGAGTCAAAAGAGACAAACCGTCACCTCGGCAGCCACTTCCCATTCCTTTTGAAACAGCGACGAAGAGCTTCCTCTCTTTCACCCAATCAATTATCCGATTGATTATCAAAAACCTTCCAATAGCCAAGTTCCACGCATAAGTTTCAGAGAAAAAATCACCCTAATTTTTTATCCATTCAAGCCCCAATTGGTCTATTATTTGCTGAGGCCTATATGAGCTGTCCAGCTATATTTTGTAACCGAACGACTCATATTAATAAATAAGACGTGAATAACGCCATTGTCTAATTTATTTTTAGGAGGATTTATTATGAAAGGTTCAGACGTTAAAAAGCCAAAGAAAAACGACAAGAAGGCAGGACATCACACGCACGTTCCTGCGTATGAGTTAAAAGAGGAAAGCGAACTCGCAGCAAAGAAGAAATAGCGGACACCCGCTCACTACGAGATTCAAAAAATCAGACCCAATTTTCCATTTGACTTCAGAACACGCCAGTCCCCGACAATAGGCATGGCTGGTTTTCTTTGGGCTGAGGCAGAAATCAAACAAAAGCAGGGATGAAAGCGTACCTTTTGTCCCTACTTTTGATTTTTCAGAAACAACAAAACAAGGAATGGCGACATACAAAATTCGCCTGATTACTAACGAAATAAGGAGGATTTAATTATGGGAGCAGCAGGAAACAAAAAACCCAAAGGATCTAAAACAGCAAAACATGCACCAGCTTATGCCATAGAAGAGGCAAAACACGAGGTGACAAACAACAAGAAAAAGAAATGACATCCAAAGCTCATTTCTGGGAAGGGAAATATCGGACAAGATGTTTCCCTTCTTTTTTCCCTCTAAGAAATCAAGAATAAGAGAAATAGACGGTTCAAAAATTCCCCTCATTTTTTTCGCATAATCCCATATATTTGACTATTTTCGCAAGCGGAAAGAGAATAGAATATTTTCACATCTAAACAAAAGTGTCGAAAAACTTATTTTCGGGAACCTAATTTAATACTTATGACAGAAAAAACTAGATATTCGGATGCCGAACTTGAAGAGTTCAGGGCCATCATACTTGAAAAGTTAGAAGTGGCACAGAGGGACTATGAGCTTTTGAAAGCGAGTCTGACCAACATGGACGGTAATGACATCAGCGACACATCCCCTACATTCAAAGTATTGGAGGAAGGCGCAACAACCATGACGAAGGAAGAGGCTGGCCGATTGGCTCAAAGACAAATGAAATTCATCCAACACCTACAATCAGCCCTCATACGCATAGAGAACAAGACTTACGGAATCTGCAGGGAGACTGGCAAACTGATCCCTAAGGAACGCCTCAGAGTCGTGCCCCACGCAACTCTCTGCATCGACGCAAAGAAGCAAGGCGTAAAATAAAATAGAGGCTCCCGCTCAGAAGAGCCCCACTATTTTTTGAAATATGAATCGGCAGATGTATCTTTGCAACTGCCGATTTTTTATATTATGACAAAAGATAACACAAGCATAGCGACCGAGGTCGCAAACCCTCTATCAATCGCTCAAAAAATCAAGATTTGGGCAAACTCCCACAAAGCGATCGTGGCAACCGCCGTCGCCCTCTTCATCCTCATCTTCGACCAAGTGGTCAAAATCTGGATAAAGACGCACTTCATGCTCGGCGAGAGCTACCAAGTCACCTCTTGGTTCCACATCACCTTCGTAGAAAACAACGGAATGGCCTTCGGTATAGAGTTCTTCGACAAGATCTTCCTCTCCGTCTTCCGAATCATCGCCGTCTTCGCCCTGTTCTACTACTTGGCCCAGACCATCAAAAAGAATCTGCAGCTGAGCTACATCATCTGCATCGCCCTGCTGGCATCCGGCGCCCTTGGCAACATCATCGACTGCGTCTTCTACGGGAAGATCTTCGACCTGAGCAACGGCCAAGTGGCTACGTTCCTGCCCGAAAATGGAGGTTATGCGCCCTTCCTCTACGGAAAGGTGGTCGATATGCTCCAATTCCCTCTCTTTGACTTCTATTGGCCTGAATGGATGCCGTTCGTAGGAGGCAACCACTTCACCTTCTTCGATCCGATTTTCAACATCGCCGATTCGGCCATCACCGTATCCGTCTTCCTGATCGCTCTCTTCCAAAGGAAAGTCCTACTGACCGAATTCTCGGAGAAGGACAAAGAGGAGGAGGCAAAGCCAAGCGAAAAGCTGGCATAAAACGTCCGGAAGAGAAACAGATTTACTAACCGCAGAAAAAAAACAAAAGATATGAACCGTTTCTTCTCAAAAACAAGCTATTGGCTAATCATCGGATTGATAGTCTGCCTGACATCGTGCAAGGTGGACAAGGGCAAGCCCCTCATCGGGAAAGATAAGATGGTGGAGATCATCTACGATTTCTACCTCACGGAGGGAACGCTCGACGCAACCACCATCCCCGCAGGACACAAGCGCCACTACTACTATTGCCACCTCTTGGAGAAGCACGGGGTCACGGAAGCTGAGTTCGACTCCGCCCTCGTATGGTACAGCCGAAACACCGACGACTTGGCCGAAGTGCACGGACGTGTGGTCCAAAAGTTGAAAGAGGAAAAGGACAAACAGCAATAGGAGTCCCATGAAGACGGCCGTCCTGTTACTATACTGCTCACCCCAAAGAATCATCCCGAACGGATTTATCGAGACGGATGCCCAAGGAATCGTCCTAAGGATAGGTAGCCTAAACCAATACGACAACGAGCCCCACAGCACCACCTTCCGCAACGGCATCCTCCTGCCCTTCCTGCCCGACACGGGACAAATCATACAGGAGGGACTGAAAAAGGGCTTGGAAAGACAATTCAACGCCTCTCAGGTGGAGATAAAAGAGGGAGAACGCCTCTCCCTTTGGCTCCTAAGCGGGGAGAACCTCTTCCAGAAAGAGATCCAACCTCCCCTCAGCGTCACCCGACTGTTGTAAAGACGCTACGCCCCGTATCGACGCCAACCGACAGCCAGCAAAAAAAATCAGAATCAAATAATATAATGCGTCACCAAGAAGTCCAAGGCCTCCTTGATGGTCTTGGTATTGGTCTTCTGCATAATCTGCCTCTTGTAGTAGGAGATCGTGTCTTTCGAGACGCAAAGGGAGTCGGCGATATGCTTGTCCATGGTTCCCCGATAGATTTCGATAGCCGCCATCTTCTCCTTTTCCGACAACACGACAGGGGCCTGCTCAATCCATTCGTCCTTCTCCAGCGAATAGGAGAAAATCTTGTTCTTGTTGCGCAAAGCAAAAAAGACGCCCCCAATCTCGTTCGAAGAGGAATAGTTGACGCAAGAGACGGAGAGCCACAGCCTACCGTCCTCCGTACATTTCAAAGGCATCACCCGACGATTGACCCCAATCCGCTGGCCGTCCTTCCGATAGAACGGGAAACTGTAGCATGCGGCGGAATTAAGTCGGTCCTCCAGGCTCAAACTATAGAAGAAATCCATAAAGGCACCGGCAATACGGATATGCACCGACAAATCTTCCGGCGGGAAAATCTTACGGTAGAAGCCTTCGCCCAACTCCTCCACTTCCTCCCTCGAATAGCCGCAGAAACGGCAAAAAGACTCGGACATAAACAACAGCTTGTTTTGGTAGTAATCCGTAATGTAGGAATTGAGAGGTTCAATGCCACTCAACTTATCCAAGAGGTTCTCCACCTCACCCAAAGAACCATAATCGAGTTCTTCCAGTTCAAGACGGACACCCCTGACCTTGTATCGACCTTCTCCTATACGCATCGCTAAATAGTTCGTTTTTTGTTACGGTGAATTCATGGAATCACCTTCATAAATAATAATGGGATTGTACGATTTCTTCAGCAATCCTCGTCCTCTTCTGTCGGCAGATAAACGACAGACGAAACCCTCATTTTACCGATTCATTCACAATCAATAAGGGTGGACCTCTTCAGCAAATTCCCCTAAATCAAATCATAGTCCCCTTTTGTAGAGCGGAAGTTCCTTCGCAACCCGAAGCCTTCCAACGCAAATATAACTAATTTTGGAAAAACAGAACGAAATATTACAATTTTTTACGAAAATATTTTGATGCGGGAGGAAGGAAAATCAATCATATAAATCCATTATTAGTTGGCGAATCCAAACCGGCATCAATCGCATATCCACGCTTGAGAAACGAGGATGTTCATTGACAAGTTTCTTTACACATTTCTTTTGTTCGTCGGTAACATTTCCATTTCCTATATCTTTCAAGGCTATCGTTAACAATTGAGCCAACGGATCAGAAAAGGCAAAAATGCGAGGAGCCACATGTTTGAAAAATATGCCACGACCATCATGTATTGTCACCTTACGACGCTCCCCATCAGTAAGGTAAACGACATTCATCGGTATTTGCGAACTAAGTCCTAATTTATTTTGCGCATACGCACCTGCAGGGGCAATGCGAGCCTTGTCCCGCTTAGCTATGCTACGAGCAATTTCCTCAAATGTAGGGTAAAGGATGCCCAAACCTATTTTCTTTTCTATTTTAGGATAACAATATATCCCATTGGCTACCCGAATAATCACACCTGCATCAGTCATCCTTTCCAACGCCTTATTGACAGCCTTCGGTTGCGCATAATGTGAAAATGTAGCAGGGAAAAACACAATTCCCCTACCGCATTTAGACAATGAATTAATTATCTTATCATCAATAGATTGAATCATATAATCAAATTAATTTTGTCGCAAATATACAATATTTTTTCTATAATCAAGACATATCATAGCTTATTTCATTACAGATATAATAGAATGGTATGGCCTCAAAAAAAAGAATCCAAAACCATCCTCCACACCTTTGTCCCCCTAAAAGAACGAGCGTTGCGTTTGGGTTAGCAAGCAGACCTTCCCTTCGGCATTGAAATCGGCGACAAAGCCTCCATAACCTCCCCCAGGTGCCTTCACATTGGTGATGAGCAAGCCATATTCATGCCATCTCCCCTCCACCAACTCGAATTTCAACCTTGCCCTGTACCACTTCATCCTTTGCAACACGCCACAGAGACAATTCAAATACAAATGCCTGGACTCTATCTCAGGATAGGCCCAAATGGAGGAAAAATGCATGTCATCAGCCAAATACTTCTCTATCACGAAAGCATCGTAGGTCCGATAAGCCTCCGCCAATTTGAGGAGGAATTGTTGTTCCTGCGTTGAGGCGGCAACGTCCTTGCTGTTTTTATTGACTGTGGGCACATGGGCATGGAGCAATTGTGGGTATTTTGCTAATTTGAGTTGCTGATATGCAAGGTGCATACACTTCGACTAAACAAAGTAATAAATTCGACTAAAAGACAATTTATACAATCCACTATTTATTAAGCATTTACAAAGTCATAATAATAAAAAACAAAAGAAGTTCGACTAGAAGTTCGACTAAAATCCATTTCTTCCTCGCTTAGCTGAATTATTTTCTGAGGGGTGCATGGTCATGGGAGATTCTTGAGTATTTTGCCAATTTGAGCTATTGATATGTTTCCGCAAATCCTTAAATCGTCCCTTCAAACCAAAGATTGCAGGACTTATTGCAATGTCTACTTCAAAAATCGTCCAATCAGATGAAAACCGACCTTCGATTACGAGTCTTATACTGTTACTTCCGTTGCTTTGGTTCAATTATCATTCTGCCCACTATGATTTTTTAAAACCTCCATTGCGTCTTTTACAGCCTTCATGTATTTTTTTACGTTTTTTTTACCTTCTTCGTCTTTGAATACTTTAAGTTTTTCATAATGACAATGATAGGTCCAATACACAGTTGAATGAGACTGCTTCTCCCCGTCCACATAATAATCTACTTCCCCCCCAAAATCATCCAATTTCTCTGTTTCTTCTGCAATATTTTTAAATTCTTTCTCTATGTCAACAAGGAAATTATTAACTTCTAACAGTATCTTTATTGATAACTCAACAATACGATTTTGTTTCCACACGTTATTTCCTTCGCAAGGATGGTCTATTGCATTTCTAACGCAATGACAAAGAGTATAGTCTTGGGGATCTTTGTCTGGTGATATGAAATTGTTTTTCAACAAATCCAACGTTGAATTATTGTCGTGGTTAAATTGGTCTATTATTTCTGACAGGATGCCCTTAAATCCTATTTGTCTATTGCTCGGCTTAAAATCACATTTATTAAGACTATTGATTATGTCACCTATTCTACATCCATTTGATTCTCCAAACCAATCGATCTCTATTTTGCCATATAGCTCTTGATGAAATTCTTCCGAAGCATAATCAAAAGCAACGTAATTAAGTTCGTTCATTGAACTGTATGGCAAAACTCTTTCATTGTTAAGACCAATTATTATGGATTCGTTATTTTCTTCATTACGTTTTACAACAATAGGGTAAATATTATCATTCTCCAATTCTTTTACAATGTATGGCGAATGAGTGGTTATAATCACTTGATAATTGGGATTCTCTGATAATTTCTTTATGGTTTTGTACATCTCGATTTGAGCAGACGGATGTAAGTGAGTTTCTGGTTCCTCAAAGGCAAATAGAATTTTGTCTTTATCGTTTGATTGAGATTCGGCAAGTAACCTAAATACAGCATTTTTAATAAGTAATCGAGTCCCTTCTCCTCTGTTTTTTAGAGGAACATCTAGTGGAAGCTCGCTCATTTTAAAGATTAAACTATTTTCTGTAAATAAATTCATTGTTTCTTTTGTGTCGAACGTGATACTTTCTTTTTTTATGATGCCAGAAAGTTTTCTTGCGACACGAGATTTTGTTTCCTCTATTAAATCATACATCTTACTTGCATTACGCCGATTAAACAATCTGTTAAGGTACTCACTTATGGGTGTATTTGGGGTATATATGTACAAACCATATGAATTAACCCAATCTAAGTAAAACGGAGCATTTGATTCCTCCTCGTCAAAGAGCTTCCAATCGACATCTTTCGGGCAATCCTTAAAAAAGTCAGATAAGTCGGCACATATTCTTTGTTTTATTTCAGTTTCTTGGGTAGTTATTTGAGCACTATAAGCAAGACCTCTTTTACCTTCCTTCTTTATTTCTAATTTATTTAAATCAGCACATAAATCAGCACATAAATCATTGATATCTTTCCCTTGTTTTTTATAGATTTCTTTTAATTCGTCAAACGTGAAATCGGATATTATTTTGTCATATTCTTTTAACTTGTTAACCCTTATAAAGTATCCCATTTTGTCCCCCAATTGAGATAGCGGGTGACACATATACTTTCTAACACACACCTCATTTTCTTCACAAAAGAAATCCTCGGCATATATGAATTTGTATTTTTCCGTACTATCAGGCACTATGGCATCTTTAAAGTAAACATCAACAGAAACGGAAAAATCGTCATAGATATAGTTTCTAACTACTTCTTCTGATTTTACTTCTCCGCTTGACGCATCGATACACCTATCTTTGTCTACTATCCAATCAAAACCAGCCGCAGCAAAATCTTCTTCATTCAGTTTTTTGTTTGGTTTAAAAAACCATTCCAATGCAGCAAATATAGTTGATTTACCTGCGTCATTTTTTCCAACAATGCAATTGAAATCGTTAAAATCTATTTCAACGTCTTTAAACGCTCTAAAATTATGGATTTTGACTTTTTTTATTTTCATATTCTTCTTTTTATTTGAATAAATAGCACTAGTATGGGAGGTCTAACGGAATGTCCTCTAAGTCAATGTCCTCTTGTTCATCATCATTTACTGCCTTGACAAGATAATATAACTTGCCCCACATTTTCTTCGGAAGCATTTGTTTGAACTTTTCAACGCTGTTTTCTGGGATGATGATTTGTTGCAAAGATTTACACCCCACAAAAGCGCTATCTCCTATGCTCGTGACCGAATCGGGAATCGTGACTTGTTGCAAAGATTTACACCCCAAAAAAGCGCTATCTCCTATGCTCGTGACCGAACCGGGGATCGTGACTTGTTGCAAAGATTCACACCCACGAAAAGCGCTCAAAGAACATCTCCTTAGTTGAAAAAACGCATAATCACAAATGATGCTCGTTCCTTCTTTTACCACATAGGCTTCCAAATCTTCATTCCAACATGTCAACAACCTCTTTCCATCCCTACTGTACACAACACCATACTCATCTTCCACACCATTTTCGATATCTTCATCAGTTACTTCAGTTGACAAATTCTCTTCCAATTCGCCAACGGAGAAACATCTTATTTGCGCTGTCCAAGCTTTTTCTGGATTGAGTTGGTATTTGTCCAAGACCTCATAGAAATTGGACTTGCCACCTAGTAATGAGCAAAACTCTTCCAACCGCTCATCTTTGTCTGAAAAGCCAAAATAAGGGCCGACACACACAAACTGATTGTAGCCTTGCAAGCCTCCTTTTACCAACTCCGCAAAATTCTCAAAGTCAAAATCCAGATCCAACACATTCGACAATATATGCAACGTCGGCAAACTCTCCTCGCAATTAATATCTTCCTCTGATAATTCATCGAAAGTCTTATTCACCGTTAGAATCTCCGCATTAGGCAAAAATGCCGACGTATGCAACGCAGCACGTTTTAGGCAGATTTCCGACGGTTCAATCAATGTAACTCGTTTAACTTTCTGCAAAACACCTTTTTGCCTGATAAAATCGAGGTAACACATTGTGCCAATGGCTTGTCCGCAACCGTAATCAATGATATTGATTTCTGGCTGTTCAAAGAATACTTCGGGAACATTTTCAAAAGCCTTATTGAGTTTCGCCTGATGCATATTGCCGAAGACATATAGATACACCAGCATCTGCGGTTCAGAACATATCTGAACCACACCTCGTTCAAGCTGCGAATAAAGGTCGTCAACAAGCGGTTTCGGCAATTCGTCAATAAACCTTTTCGCAAATCCTCGTGTCTTATCAAATGTAAGATTTTCAACATATTGAAGTTTATATGCATATATTGTAGTCGTCTCCTTCATCATCTCCCTGTTATCGTTTCTGATTCCCAATTCGTTTCTTTTGCTTGCTTCCAATTCTTCAAGGCTACCTCTTTGCTCGTATTCGCATAGCAATACTCACACAGATGCGGACAGGTGTTATACTCCCCGATGTCTTTGCTCACCATGCATCCGCAAGCCACACGTTGCCCTTTGTCTGCATTGTTTTTCTTCTTTACGGCATATTGATTGGCATTCAACATTATCGCATTGGCAGGGACGGGGGCTGCGCCAAATAGAGAGTTCTCAATGGGGTGAATCTCAACACCAAGGAACTTCATCAACTTCGCATCTTTGTAGGCAAAGCGAATCATTAGGTTGTCATCCACACAATGGTTATGCTCTATGCCGTCAAGGTCTGCCACCTCGCCACAGGTTGCCAAAGCGTAATTCCACCCTTTTTTCTTGTTCAAAGCTACCAATCGAGAAGCGAACTCTACCATCTGCTCTTTTGTCCAATCCCGATAGCTCACCTTGTTTTTTCCTAGGTTCGCCTTTACTTTTTTGTAGGATACAATATCAGCAAAACTGAAGACTAACTTTTCCGTATAACCCAATAGCTGGTCGCCTATGTTTTCAATTTTCCGTAGCAAATCATCTATTGTTATTTGGTCTGTCAGGACTAATGGATCGAAACGCCAGACCACTCTCCCCTTGCCCAACTTCTCCACCAATGCCTTAAATGTCTCAATCCGTCCCTCGACTTTGGGCACACCACGTTCCAAGCCCTCCGCAACATAATCGTTCAGTGTGAACTGAATATAGCAATTGATATCACGCTCCTTCAAGTAATCCAAATGAGGGAGCAATGGCTTCGGATTTTTGGACCAAAAGACAATAAAACGAGTCTCCTCATACGAAACGTAGGACTTCACCTCGTTAAAAGGGTTTGTCCATGCAGAATAGCCTTTGCGCAAGCGGTTGAAGAACCAATCGGCATAGAAGGCAGGAATATCGGTGCTCCTGCTTGCAGAGACAATCACTGGGAACTGTGCATCTGCACTCACTCCATTATCCAGTTTTATTTTATCTTTTCGCCATTGTGCCATATATGTTATAATTATCTCTACATTCGATTGATTTTCAATGACAATAAGGGAATTTTGTCAATACCTCCTCACTTTGTAGAGCAGCTTCAGTAACCATTTTTCTACCTATCCGCCTGCGCCCCAAACGCACACTACAAATGTAAAAAAACCATCAATATGGAGGGAAGAGAATAGGGATTTTTCTCAAAAACAAAGGATCGAGAACTAAACAAGGTAAAGCCAACCCTATCTACTATAAATCCGTCCGCACAAAAAATGTAACAAGGACTTTGTCTGGTGACTGATATTTTTTTGACAAATACCCATTCAACCGCCTTATTGGCTGGAAGCCAATCCTATTAGCAACCGGGTACGTAGTGCCCGGCTGACGAGAAAAACGAGAGTGTGGCTGGAAGCCACCGTATGGATGAAAGTGCAGACTTCCTGCCTGCGCCCCATTCCGTCTCTAACCGTTAATCCAGAAATGGCTCCACACAGCCACTATCATCAAAGTCATTAATTAGAGCATAAACAATCTCCATCAGTCAAAACTCAAGACGCCCAAAACGACATCACAAGAAAATGAAATACAACAAGATACAAATCTTAGACCTATTTCTACAAATTATTGTAGTTGAAACATTGAAAAATTATCCTTAATATTGCAATACAAAAGTTCGTTTTATTAAATCAACCTGAACCGAACGACTGTTTTTGTTTACTAGTCTGTATTACATTTCTATCACCGTTAGACGTGATAGACAAAAGGGTTCCGTTCTGGAACCCTTTTTGTTTTTCTACGGAGCCGCCCGTTATTCTGGAGAGGCCAGAAGAGCCCGCTCCACCTCGTCGCACAAGGCCAGACGACCGTTGACCACGCTGACAGCCTCCACCCGTCCCTTCGTGCACAAGGCCATGTCCGACGAACGATAGATGTCCTGCTGGAAAACGTAGCGGATGCCCTCCCGCCAAACATTCAGGCGGCA
>JAGCWQ010000148.1 GCA_017961765.1 Paludibacteraceae bacterium
ATAAAAAACACACAAAGAGATGAAACAACTAAAATTGTATTTTACCATGCTATTGGTAGCCTTGATGACCCAAACCATCAGCCAATACGCACAAGCAGAGAACGTTCAAACCATCACAGCCGACAGACTTCCGGCTAAAGCAAAAAAATTCATCACAGACTATTTTCCCGGCAAGAAAGCAACCACGGCTGCAGCCCTGAAAAACGGCAATAATATCAGCTACCGTGCAGAACTCAGCGACAACGCTACCAAAATCGAGTTCACTAAAATGGGCGATTGGAACCTCGTAGAATGTAGCAAAGGATCCGTTCCCAACAGAGTGGTACCTGAGAAGATCCTAAAACGTTCCAAGGAACTCTATAAGGATGCCAAGGTGGCCAAAATCGCCAAAGTCAAAACCGGCTACGAGGTGAAACTCACCATGGGCACAACCCTCAAGTTCAACCAAAACTGCACCTTGACCGACATGATTTTTTAATCACGAAAGAGGAGCAACAAGATAATCGGGAGGCAACCTTACATCCACTAAGGCTGCCTCCTTTTTTACACGCCTCTGGAGGCGACCTTAACAAAAACAAGGGACTTTTCACCTTAATGCAACATGCCTTCAATAGGAAGAGACCTATGGCTCATCTCACAAAACAGCCATTTCATCCATAGTAGCAATAGGTTTGTCGATAAAATCACTAAAAACGCTCAAATATTCCCCATTTCAACAAAATTCCAAATCCTATCAGACAGGGGAAACCTCATTTTGCAACAAAAACACAGATAAAATACTCTATTTTCCATATAAGCAAGCTACCCTTCCCCATATATTTGCATCGTGAGTTCAACCAAACACTAATGTTTAGAAGAGCCCACCAAACTAAAACAACTAAAACCATGAAGCAACTAATTACTCTTACAGCAGCCGCTTTGCTGAGCTTCAGCTCGGCTTCGGCACAGATGGCGAACGGATGCAGCAAGTTTCTTGGCAATATCACAACAACTGACGACAATTGGCAAGAACAATGCGACTGGAGTCCATGTCGCCGTACTTTCACTGATTATTGGAATCAAGTAACTTGTGAGAATGCCACCAAATGGGGCTCCGTCAACAGTGGACGAGGTAGATTCAATTGGACCAATGCAGATAGGACTTACAACTATTGCAAACAGCATGGCATCATTTTTAAATACCACGCCTTGATTTGGGGATCCCAACACCCTACATGGATTGAGAGCCTAAGTGTAAACGATACCAAGACGGCCATCGTAGAATGGTTTGACGAGGTACAAAAGCACTATCCTGACTTGACCATCATCGACGTGGTCAACGAGGCCATCTATTCCGGAGGCGATTACCACTCTCCTTATAAGCAAACCAAGATTATTGAAGCCTTGGGTTCTTTGGCAGAAGATAGAGCTGAGAGGGAGACGGGCCGCCGTCCAAGCTACAACTGCAACACCAACGGTTATCCAAATACCAACTCCTACCAATGGTTGGCTGAGGCATTCCGTATGGCTCGTGAGCGTTGGCCAAATGCCATCTTGATCTATAACGACTACAACACGTTCCAATGGCAAAAGACCGAATTCATCAACCTCGTCAACGGAATCAAGGCTTGTGGCGGTCCTATCGACGCAGCAGGAAACCAAGCTCACGACTTGAACGATATGAGCGGAAGCCAATTCAAGAGCGCCTTGGAAGAGATCCACAACAAGACACAATTGCCTCAGTACATCACCGAGTATGATATCTGTAAGAAAAACGATGCCACATTCGAGACCCGCTACAAAGAGCAATTCCCTATCATGTGGGAGGCCGACTACGTGGCTGGCGTGACACTCTGGGGGTGGATCTACGGAAAGACGTGGGTAAACGACGGTAACGGTGATGACGGAAAAGGAGCTTCTGGTCTCGTCAGAAACTGCCAAGACCGTTCAGCCTTCACTTGGTTGCAGAACTATATGAAGACAGATGCTGCAAAGAATGCCAAAGCACCAAAAATAGGAGGCCCAACTGTCAACGTATCATTGACAGTCTCTACAGAGAGCATAGAAGCTGGCGAGAAATTGACGTTCAACGTCAAATCATCCGCCACAAAAGATATCGACCATCTTGAGATTTACATCAACGACGAGCTCATCAACAAGAGCAACTCATCCACCTACGAGGGTGAATACACGCCAACAGAGGCTGGCAAGTTGAGCATCAAGGTGATCGGATACGACAAGGAGGGCAACAAAAAAGAGGCTAGCAAAGAGATTACCGTATGCTCTGCACGCAAACCATTCGGTTCCGAGCCTATCGAATTGCCTGGCACCATCGAGATGGAGGACTTCGATCTTGGTTGTGAAGGCATCTCCTTCAAGGACAGCGACAACAAAAACGAGGGTGCAGCCGAAGAGGGCGGAGACGACTACAGAAAAGACGGTTCTGGTGTGGACATCGTAAAATTGAGCAACGGAGGCTACGCCATCGGTTACACGGCTGCGAATGAATGGTTGGAATATACCGTCAACGTAAGATCGGCAGGAAACTACACTTACGAAGCAGTCGTAGCAGCTGGTAACGGTAGCGCAAAATTCCACTTGGAACTCAAGAATGGACAGAAATACAACGAATTGACCGATGTAATCTCCATTCCGGAGGGCTCTGACTGGACCACCTACTCAAGCATTTCGGGCAAACTTCTCTCTCCATTGCAAGAGGGCGAACAAATCATCCGTATCGTCATCGATGGTCCTTACGGAAACATAGACAAGATTACCTTCACTTGCACGGATTGCACAACGGGTATCGAGGAGATTAATTTCTTCACAGAAAACGCGACCTTCCAAGTCTATACGACGACTGGTAGCTTCATCGGCACCATCACCGTAGAGGGCTCAAACGACATAAACAAGGCTTTGAACTCATTGACCAAGCAAGAAGGCGCATTCATCGTCCGCAACAACGAGACGGGTGAAGCGAAACTTATCCTTTCAAGGGAATAACAACTACAAATTGAAACTTTTTTGACGGAAGCAGGGACAAATTTAGTTGTCTCTGCTTCCTTTTTTGCATTAGTATATTATCTTTGCCTTTGAAAAACACATTGGATGGAGATTGTCCGAACATTCGTACAAGTTGATATCCAGAAAAACACGACGGAGCCACCCTTTTTTTCTCTTGTGGGGTCTCCTGATTTTTAGGTGTTCTAAGATTCATAGTTTCGGAGCGACTGACAAGAACCGTTGGATTTTGACTTACATTGAATTACAATCAGTTGCCGAAACAGATTGACGACACCACCAGAAAATGCCAAAAACAAGCCACTTCGCCAAAGCGAAAGGCAGACAAAAAAGTTATGTCAATGTTGCTACGCCAAAGAATCTCTTACCTATTCCTAGGTTTGTTTCTCTTCTTGACGGAAGGGTTTGCAGCCCAGGAGTATGGAATTTTTGACCATTACACCACAAGTGATGGGCTCATCTCCAACCGTGTCTTCTCGCTAACGACAGACAAGGAAGGTTTCGTATGGGCCTCCACCAATTTCGGATTGGAACAATTCGACGGTACTAAATTCACCCACCACCGGAAAAACGACTACGAGGATTTGAGCCGTGAAGACTTCATCTTTGCCCATGCCCTACCCAACGGTAAAATCACGGCTGGCGGCTACAACGGACTAATCATAGAGTACGACCCTCTAACAGACACCTTTCAGGACCCCATGCCAGAAGAGTTCAATGACTCTTTCTACAAAGAGACATTAGGCATCTACTATTCGGCCAAAGGAAACCAATACTTGGTGACCAGTTCGGGAGCCTATACCTACGACAAGGAGAAACATGTGTACTCAAGCCAGAATGCGCTCTTCGAAATGACCAAGAACCTATATGTCCGCTCCTTGTATGTCGATGCTAAAAACCGATACTGGCTCGGATCCATCGACTCCGTCCTAGTAAAAGACATAAATGGGAACTCCGTTTTGCGGTATGTCCCAGAAGGAGAAGCCTGCAGCTTCGTCCGAACCATCCTGCCTATCGGCAACCACAAAATCGTCATCGCTTCACAAAACAACGAGATTTGGATCTTCGACGACAGTTCCGACACCATCGCCGATCCACTCATCATCAAGACCCCATTCTCCTGCATAACAGACATAATCAGGGATAAAAATGGCCGCTTCTGGATAGCGACCGATGGCAACGGCCTTTGGTACACCGACCAAGACCTAACCCCCACCACTTCCTTTACGAAATTGATACCCCACAATGCCTATGTTAATGAGGTGAACAAAATATACTCCATCATAGAAGACAAATATGGCGACATCTGGTTCAGCACGCAGAACTCAGGTATATGGAGATTCCGACAAAGCAGCACATCCGGCATCTCCACCTCTTCCGACCTCGGATTCCCGCCTTCCGTCTGCACTGCCTTCGTTGAAGACGACGACCATAACATCATCATCAGCGTTGACGGTGGAGGTCTCTTCATCATCGAGCCCCAAAAAAAGTACAGGAAATTGACGGATCTCCCCAACAACAACATTTCAAACATCACCCGCGCCAACGACGGCACCTGCTACGTGGCCACATGGGGAGGCGGTGTTTTCCGCTACTACCCTCAAAGCAATAGAATAGAGAAAGAGGAGTTCGCCGGCATCAACAACCCTTGCAACTGCTTCTTCAGCGTCAATATCCTAAATGGAGCCGACCTCTACGCCTGCACCACCGGAGACGGCGTTTACATTAAGAAACAAGGGAAAGAGAAATGGGAACGGTTCATTCCTTACGACTCCACTTCAAAAACTCCAGACAAATGGGTCATCTTCTCCTATGCAAATAACGACCAAGATGTTTGGGTCAACACCACCAACACCCTTTTTCGGATCCAGGGTCAGCAACAGACGATCATAACCCCTAAGAAAGGGAAGCAGCTGAGTCCCCTCCAGATATTCGACCTGAAAGGCGACCCCAATGGGAATCTCTTCGCCGCGACCAACAAAGGAATAAAACGGATGCTTCCTAACGGGAAAATAGAAGACATACCATTCATTCCAGAATCTCTGTTCCGAATCCTCCTCAAGGATGACAACGGGAAATATTGGGCAGCAGGCGACGACGGCATCTACTCCTTCGATTACAATACGAAAAGTTGCTCGAAACTTCCAGGCAATTTCAGCGACGTGGCCACCAACTATTTTTATATCAGAGCCGGCTATAAGGCATCCGATGGCAAACTCTATTTCGGAACCAACATCGGCTACATCTGCATCAATCCCAAGGAGTTGTCTTTCGAGACGAAGATCGAGCACCTCTCCTTCTCCACCCTCTCAATAAACAACCAAAAGATCGGCATAGAGGAGAATCCCCTAAACGGAACACCCCTCGCCCAAAAATCGGAGATTGAACTCAAATATGGACAGACCGACCTCGCCGTCAACATACAAATAACGGACTTTGCCGACGTGGATAAAGTTCAATGTCAATACCGCCTCAAAGGTCTTCAAGACCAATGGATCGATGTCGGATCCGACCGAATCATCCGATTCTCCCACATTCCGACAGGAACATTCCAATTGGAGGTGAAAGCCTTCCGCGCCAACAAAGAGTGCGAACAGAAATGCATCTCCCTCACCATCAACGTCCTTCCTCCTTGGTGGGAGACCTGGTGGTTCATCTCCCTCTTACTGATCCTAATTGGACTCATCGCCTTCTTCGCCTACAAACAGAGGGTGCGCCACTTGATTGAGATGAAAAACAAGTTGAACAAGGAAGTCGCCATCCGTACGGCAGAGTTGCAGACCGCCCTGAAAGACAAGGACAGCCTCATCTCCGTCATCGGCCACGACCTTCGGAATCCAATGTTCGCCATCGTGGTAGCCTTGGAGAACTGGCTTAGGAAGGAGAAAACCATGAACGAAGAGAGCAAACACCACCTCATCGAAGAGACGCTGAACTCAGCGAAAACTTTACAAAACGAAATGCTAAAGCTCCTGACTTGGGCGAAGTCAAAACAAGACGACATCGTATGCAAACCGCAAGAGATCAATGTGGGAGAGATTATCCAAGATGCCCTTCTCTTGAACGATGCCTTGTTCAAAAGCAAAAATTTGATCAGCGAGAAGAAGATCGACTTGAAGCATAAAGCCTATGCAGACAGCCGCATGGTCAGCACCGTTGTCCGAAACATCATCGGCAACGCCATCAAATACACCCCAGAAGGTGGTACCATCACAGCCGAAGCATGGGAAGACGAGCACGAGATACACATCGCCATCCGCGACACCGGCGTTGGAATGCCAAGCAAGGTAATCGAAAAAATCCTCTCCAACGAACAGGAGAAGATGGAGAGCACCATCGGCACCAACCAAGAGCAAGGAACTGGCTTGGGTCTGAATATCTGCAAGCAATACATCCAACGCAACAATGGAACCCTCCAGGTAGAAAGCAAAGAGGGAGAAGGCACTTGCATCACGATCAACCTGCCGATTTCAGTAGCCATCACTGACTACCAGACAGAGACACCAAGCAAGACAGAACCGAGCAACCGGATTCAAGAAGATATCATTGAAGGAAACGTCATCCTGATCGTAGATGACAACCCACTCATCTGCGAAAACATGAAGTCGCTACTCTCCGACCTCTGCAGTGTCGTCATTGCCCACAACGGACAAGAGGCATTGGAGATTGTCGCCAACCAAGAGATCGACCTCATCCTAAGCGATGTGGACATGCCTGTCATGAACGGTATCGAATTCTGCACGCAACTACAAAAAGACGAGAGCGCAGCCCATATTCCACTGCTCTTCGTTTCAGGAAGAATCGAAGAGAACGACCGTCTTCAAGGACTCTCCAAGGGTGCCATCGACTACATAACGAAGCCATTCAATCAAGAGGAACTCTTAGCGAAATTGTGTAGTCTCTTCAAGCATAGGGAACTAACGAGAAGCCACATATTGGAGAGCATCATGCAGAACAAGGATTCACAAAGCGAGGTGGAGGATGAAGAAGGATCCGACCCAGCAAAAGAGAATCCATTCCTCAATCAATTCATGGACTTGATTCGCCAACGTCACTCCGACCCAGATCTCTCTGTGGACGACTTGGCCGACGAGATGTGTGTCAGCCGCTCCACGATGTTCCGACGGATCAAGACCATTGTTGGAAAGTCGCCAGTGGAGCTACTAGGAGAATACCGGCTAAACGAAGCCCTACGGCAACTCAAGAGCAACGAGACCATCTCCGTCAACGAGGTGGCCTATGCGGTAGGATTCTCAGACGCCTCCTATTTCAGCAAAAAATTCAAAGCCTACTTCGGCATCAACCCGACGCAGGCAAGGTCATAATCGAAAGGAAAACGAGAATCATAGAGACGGGGAATGATGCTCCGTCTCTTTTTTTATTATTATCACAAACCGAGATGAGACATCTTTTGCAGCCTCTTTGGAAATTTCATAAAACCGCAATGGATTTTAGTATGCATGAAGGATATGATATCCCCAATCCCCCAAAACAACACATCACAGACGTGTGCCCCCCATGCATGGAACCATGTCGTCAGGGGTTCACACCCCTGCCTGCGATAGGGCGCCCCGTCGGGGCTCGCACCGCCACGTCACGGCCTTG
>JAGCWQ010000149.1 GCA_017961765.1 Paludibacteraceae bacterium
CCATTCTGTGTTCCGACAGCACCTGCGGAGCAATCGGTTACTAATAGGGAAGGCTTTCAGCCTAACTGTTGCTGTGATATGTCACTGACATTATTAAACTAAAATAGTACTGATTTGCCCAAAAAATCAGACGAAGGATTTGCCCCTCGATTTCCTTGGAAGAAAGCGGGAGATTCACTATATTTACGACGGAAATTATTTCTGGCATGGACGTCTGTATATGTACTATATAGGTACTCAAAGTTTAAATAGTGCTTCAAACCACGATGACCATAAACATAAATGGTATGAGATAGAGGCCAGCTATTACGGGAAAAGACATTTTACTCGAAAATATGTGGATGCTGTTTGGACACAAGATGTTGAAAAACATCATCCCACACACAAATAATTAATTATTAGTTATGAAGATAGTGAATTTATTATATATAGTTTCAATGGCATTTTCCTTTGTTTCATGTCTGACAATGGAGCCTTCTTCTTATGATGTTGTTTTGTATAACAATACAAAAAGTGAATTGTATGTTTTGACAAGTTTTGGTTACGGGCAAGAGGAGTCGTACATAAAAATCGATAGTTTGTATAGAGATTCCTCTCTATTTACAGAACTAAGGGCTAAAGCAAATCAGTTTTGTGGTATAGGAGGATGGCATCGCGAACCTCAGGATTTTCTCAAAACAACTGACACTCTTACCATTTTCATCCTCGACAAAGAAGAGTACGAAGGTAAAACATGGTCTCAATTGGTGGATTCCGCCCATTTTCGGCAGATATATCATCTTTCGGGAGATGACATCCGTCTTTTGAATGCGAAGGTCCCCTACCCACCAAGCGAGATAATGCGCAACATGGTCATGGTGCCATCCTATGAAGAGGCTGTAAAGCAATAATTTGGATTCATTGTTATTTTTTTGAAAATTGAGTGGGGGCGAAAGGAAAGGGTTCGTCCCCATTCTGTGTTCTGGCAGCACCTGCGGTGCAATCGGTTACTAATAGGGAAGGTTTTCAGCCTAAGCGTTGATGTGGATGATGGTGTGAAAAATCGAAGGAGTTGACTCATTTCCTATTTTAAAGACTATTTTTGCAATATGTTTACTAAAGACAATATCATGAAACATTTCCTATTCATAATAATGCTATTGCTTAGCTTCTCTACATCTCTTGCACAAGGAAGTAATCACGATTGTATGCAGGGAGTGTGGGATGGAGGAATACATTGTGAAAAATATCCTATATATTGCAATCAAGAATTTGCTTTGATTCATGACGATGAAATACTCCGTATGATTTTTAATAGATTTGAACATTGGTCATATCAAAAAGGTGGTTGGAAATTATTATCTATACAAGAATACGGTGAAGGTGAAATGTGGGTACACCAATATCAGTTTTTGCTGATAAAAGACAAATATCGAGGAAAACTCACAGTTGCGTGTGATCCAAGGTATGAAGAATTCCCTGATGATTTTGTACGGGAAGAGATCGAGGATGTAAATTCAAATGTTTATGCCCTATTTCGTCATGATCGTAGTGAACTTGATTTAAGAGGAGATCGAATTTCAGGTTATAAGCGGCCTACTATAGATACATTAAAATGTTTTAATGATTCTCTCTATATATATTATGGATGGTCATATGATCATTTTTCTAGAGAAAAAATTGCATCAAAAAGAGTATTAAAGCGAATAGATAAAGATTCCCTACCCTCTTATCTATCCGACGGATTGTTTAATTATTCTCTCACTTCCCAAAGGGATTATTTCCATGAGTTTTTAGGCAAAACAGTTGGTGTGATAAAAGAGAGTGTAGCCGACAAAGATACAACTTCTAAAAAAGGACGCATTTGTATTACAGACGAAAATGAATCATCCTATTATGTGAAGCCACTCGGAAGCAGTGATGCCAAAGAGGGTTGGGTGAATAAGAAAGAGGTGAAGTTACTGAGGGAGATGGTTAAAAACTAGTAGAGACGGAAATTTTCCGCCCCTACTATCTCTATGGTTATGACTGGCCACCGCCTACCCCACGGAGTTATTTCTTGTCCGCAGCTTCTTGTTGCATTTTTTCCTCAGCAGGAGGGACAACGGTCGCTTGATACTTTATCTTGGCAAAGCCCTTGATGATATTGTCCACATTGGTCTTGTCCGCATCGTAGGTCACCGTCACCGTCTGCTTCTCCACACTGGTCTCAATCGCTTTCACACCCTTCTCAAAACGGAGGTTCTCCTTAATCTTATTTTCGCAATTTGCACAATGCATCTTAGGATTGGTAGTACAAACGACTGTTTTCAAGTCTTTTGCACAAACGGTCAGCATACACCCCAAAGCGGCTGCCAACAATACAATTCTTCTTTTCATTTTCCTATCTGTTTAGTTAAAAGGGTGTTCAAACCCTTTTCCAAAATTATTACTTTTTTCCCTTAATCACAATTTTTTCCAATTATAGCGCACGCCAATATAGCCCATAATCCCTTCTATCGGACCATAAATCATAGACGAGTCGAACTTACTTCCCCACGGATTTTGGGCATCGACTATCGGATTCGACTGCTTGTAGTTCGTCAAATTCTCGCCACCGACATAGATGGACCAATGACGGAACAACCTCGTAACCTGTGCATTAAGCATCGGATAGGAGGAATAATGGGATTTCCAGGAAGGAGTTCCGTCCTCCTCCATATAGTTCAACGGCAAACGACCTCCCCCATTGTATTGGAACGTCACATCAAACTGCCACAACTCAAGATTCGTCTTATACGTAGCCGTCAACAAAGCTTTGTACTTGTTCGTAAAGGGCTGTTCCCTCAATTTTCCATTATAGGTCGCCTTCACATCGGTCAAGCGGTAAGCCCCGGTCAACAAAAAGCCTTTGAAAAAAGGATAAGAGGCATCCACTTGGAACGTATGGGAATAGGAATCCCCGTCAAGCGAATGGAAGACCACCGAATGAGGAGTCTCGTCCATATCTACCACCAACTGCTCCGAAAAACGAGTATAATAGTATTCCAACCCCAAAGAGAGGTTTTTCCTGACAACAGGAATAGAGAACGAACTGCTAAGTCCATAATTCCAAGCCTCCTCCTGAATCTCGTCCTCCCGAATATCTATCTTCCGTGAACTTGCCAACAAGTGACTGTTCTCCGCCAACGGATGCGTATAACGATAGCCCTTGCCTACCGAAGCTCGGAAAGAGGCCACCTCGTTAGGGGCATACTTCAAATGCGCCCTTGGAGTAAAGAAGGAGCCCAAAACGGAACTATAGTCCCAACGCAAACCGGCCATCGCCACCCACTTGTCATCAAGGTTGTAGGTGTATTGGGCATAGGCTCCAGGCACCGACTCGTCGTCCACCGCCTCAACCGATGCAAGATCGGATTCATCGCCCAAACGATACTGCTGGTCGAAACGATCGTAGTTGAAACTCAAGCCAGTAGATAAGCTATGCCGTTTATCTATTTTCGTCTCAAAGAGCAGGGAGGAATAGAAATTCTGCTGCTCCACATCATAGAACTTTCCCCTTCGAGCCAATTCGTCAGAAGACAAAAAACGCCCAGGGAACAAACGATTGAACTCACCGCTATCAAAGCCACCGTAATCGCCATCTTGATTATGCAGGGAACCCGAAAGGATCAAAGCCACATTCATCTCCTTCTCCCGATTGAGAATAAAGGCATTTTTGGCAAATGCCTCATAACGTTGCGTCTCTATCCCAATCTTGTAAGGCACGTCGCCAACAGCGTGGAAATCGTCGGCAATCTGTCCACTCTCCCGGTTCTCAAACAAGCCTTTTACCGAAAATTGAGAGCGGAAGTTCTTTCCCTTCCACATCCAACGATTCTGCAAGTTCAGCTGATCCACCTTGGGAGCATCCACAAAACCATCGTTGTTATCATCATGTACCATCGTCGATTTTTCATAATGCGCCAGCAAAGCAGTGCTCAATTGATCTGTAAGATGAATGTTGCCATCTGCATTCAAATCCAATTTACCCATGTGATTGGCATATAGATTGGCATTCACCTGCTCTTGGTCTTGTGGCTTCTTAAACTCAACATTAATCTGCCCCGTTATCGCCTCGTAACCGTTTTTGACAGAAGAACTTCCCTTGGAGACCTGAATGCTCTGCATCCACGTGCCAGGAATATAGCCCAACGAATAGGGAGCCGCACTGCCTCGATAGTTCGGGATGTTTTCGGTAAGCATCTGAACATATCGCCCTGACAATCCCAACAATTTTATCTGTTTGGCCCCGGTGGAGGCGTCCGAATAGCTGACATCGACCGATGGGTTCGTCGTAAAGCTGGCTCCGAGATTGCAACACGCCGCACGCAACAACTCTCCCTCGGAAATCACCTCCCGATTGGTCACGCTCACCCTGTCCTTTCGCAGCCCATAGGATTTCCCGACCACCTGCACCTCCGACATCTGATTGTCGTTGGAAAGTGTTATCTCTAGCGGTTTGTCAGACGACTTCACCAAGACCGTATCGTTCGCATAGCCCACATAGCTGACCATCAGCCGGTCCATCGGGTTGATCTCATCCGATTGAAACTCCCCCTTCTCGTTCGTCACAGCCACAATCTTCTCAGGATTCAACTTGCAGATATAGGCTCCAGCCAAAGGTAGCCCGTCCTTGTCCTTTACCGTACCCACCACATGGGCGAAAATCAATTGAGGGGAAAAACAGAGCAACAAAGCCACTCTCCTCAAAAGACATTTTCCATTTATTCTATTTACCATACTCTACCTTCTTTCAAAAGACAAAAGAAATTCATTTTTCTCATAACACAACTAAAATTGGACAAAAAGTGAGACAGCGCCCCATCTTGAATCATGCCTATCTGGCGTCAACGAGATAGATGGAGCCGAAGAGGGGTAAGCCACTTCGCCGCTATAGGAACAATCATCCGCACGCTCTCCCCGCTCCAATCGACACTTTACATCTAGGCCTAAACCAAATTTAGGGAAGCTGTGCGAATAAGTGACATGCGCCTGCCAAAAATTGAAATCACTATCATAAAAAGCATATTGGGTAAACGCATGTTGGAAATCCAACTGAGGCATACCACCCTCCGCCACCTTCACTCGATAATCGGCCTCCTTCGTTTTGTTTTTCCCGACAAGGAATGAAATATGAAGTTTCTCCTTTCTCCAATTCCAATCGCTATTGACGCCTACCGACGGAACCCAAATCTTGTTCCGAATGGCATAATCCCTTGCCTTATACTTTTCCTCCCTTGAAAAATAGCGGAGTCCCAAATTCAACCCAACTTTACCATGCCGCCCCACCTCCATGCCGGGCTCCAGCGTAACCGAAGAGGAAGAGCATTCCAACGTATAGTTTTGCTGGGTATCAATCACACGGAAATCATAGATGTTGTTGTTCGCATCGACAAGGTAACTCTCTATGATATTCTCAAAACCACGCCGGGAAGAACCCTCGTACTCAGTCCAAAGGGAGATCCAAGCCGACGTCCCCTTCCAACGCAACCTAAGAGTGGGATTCAACCGAGTATCCTTAGCATAGTACAAATTTTGGATGTCCGACTCCTCCGTATCCATCTCTGCCCAGCCCGCAGCCAAAGAGAACCAAGCGGAAATCTTTTTAGTCTCATCCGTCTGAAGAGCCACGCGTCCGGAAAAATCATCAATATAGTACATTCGGGAATAACCGAACAACACCGCACTCTTCCGCTTATCGTATTGACCCAAGCCATAACAGACAAAGAAGCGATCCTGCTGGCCTGGACGCCAATAGTTCAACTTGAGATGTTGCTTATTACGCATATAGGCCAAATCCAAAAGCAGCAGGGATCGCCGCCACTTTCTCGAAGCGCCTACCTTTCCCATCAAATCCGTCGTGTTGTTCAAGGCCCGTGGGTCACTCAAACGATAAGCCTGCTCACCATGGAAAGTTCCCTGTACGCCCCAGTTCCAACCATACTTAAAAAAAGAGAAAGCAGCAGAAACGGCATAGCCTTCATAATGGAAATCACCTCCAACCGAATCGGTCGAAAAGTAGGGTGCATAGCGTTCCGGTTGACGACAAGCACTCCATCCCACCTCATCATGACGACCCCGCACATAAGAAACCGTTCCATATAAAGTACCATAATCCTTCACATGATACAAGCCATTTCCCTGAAGGGACAAATCCTCAAAAGCGGCTCCCTCCGACGGAAGGAAATCACCCGTTCGGCTTCCCTCCGCATAGCGAACAACAAGAGAAGTAGGCAACGTTTGAGAGGAGAGGCTATCCGAAACCACGGAATAGGCAAAAGAGGGATTGTCCCATTTCTGTCGATCCTCCCTCTGCTGCGAAGTATAGGCATAAGTCCAATATTCACGCTCCAAAGGAGATTGAGCCGATTGAAAACAATCAGTCAATGCGTCCTGTTGTGCCAACAAGGAAGAAAGCGGAATCAACAACCCAATCAAAATTATGTATTTACATCTACTCAACATCTGCTCAATTTTAAAATCATTTACCCAATGTCAACTGCAACTCCATTCCGAAATAGGGGTCGCTCCATGTTCTCTCCGTGACCTTTTTCCCCGACGTGTATTTCGGACTGACATCCAATATTCCGTTTACGAAGAAGGAGACCTTGGCAATTTTGGACAACTCCTTCGAAGCCTTGAAATTCCACAGGAGAGAAATAGGTTTACCATCCTCCTCGTAATCAATCGGGAGAGTCGTTTGTTTCAGATGACGGAAGACCGCATCACCTCCCTCTATCAAATCTATCTCCTGCTGCGTCGTTTCATGCTCCACACCGTTCAAATCAAGATAAGAGGTGGGATATCGGAGATGAGAATCTTGGTATTGGGTCGTATTCAGCCATACGATTTGCACAAAGTTGGTAAACATCAACTTCAAGCGAGGGATGTGCGTGTTGAACCAAAAGTTCGAATTGAAGCGACGGTACTCATTCTGTTCGTCCATGTCATAAATGCCCACATAGGGATAGGGACGGTCGGCAATCCGCTTATCGGGATAAGAATAGGTCGGCAAAGAGGAACCGTAGTTGGTGCGGTAATAGGCTCCGTTAACCTCGATGGAAGTTTGGATCCAACGGATTTTAGGAATGACCAAGCGATACTCCACGCCCCTCTTCTCCGTCTTCTTACTATTCATCACACGCGACGAGGTCGTAAAAATTTGATAATGTTCCTTCTGGTAATCCTCTTTCTGAGGCACACGGTTTGAAATATCCGCATCAGGGAGAAGCGTCGAATACAAATCATAATCAAGTGGGGAATAGACCAAGAAATAGTCGAAACCGGAAGTACTCCGTTCATAGAAGCAAGTCAAGAAAAGAGCATAGCCCGACCATTCTCCGTTCCAGCCCACCTCCATCTTCCTATTTTTGTTCTCACGGATGGACTTGTTCTCCACCTCGAAAATATTGGTATAGGTGATCAGATGCCTATAATCGGGATTGTTCGTATAGGCGTTCAGCATATAGAAGTCCTTGTAGAGTTTCTCGGGATAGAGATAGTCCAACGTAGGCAATTTGTTTTCCTCGCCATAACCCAAACGGAAAGTATTCGAGAAACGCTTGCCAAACTTGAACGAAGCGTTGGCACGAGGTTCAAGCAAGCAACGTTTCGACAACTCATAGCTGTTGTCCAAATTGAACATCCTAGTGGCACGTCCACCCAATGAAAGCTTCAAGACTCGGCTACCTGCGAAATTATGGCGCAACTCGCTTTGCAAGTAGAGCGCCCCATTCTCCAAAGCCAGGATAGCCCAGTTCGGCCTCGGACGCATATAGGTATTGTCATACGGGAAGGGTGGTCGTTGCGGGTCTTCAACCACAGCCCCCTCGCCCCAATTCTTCGAAGTGGAGAACTCCGCACCATACTGCAACTCCGCATTGGTGTTTTTCCCCAAGGAGAAACCACTGGAGGCATTCATTTGGACGAAGGTGTTCAACGGAATATTTTCCACATAGAAATCGCTGTAATATTTTCCTGGAAGATACAAACCTTCATGCTCTCCCTCCTCGGTAGCCAAGGGAACGCTCAATGGACCACTCGAAGAGATGACCATTTTGTGGCGTTCAATCCTGTCGTTGGTAAGATCTGCAGAAGAGAGCAACTCGACCCAATCCAGCCATTTTGAGCCGAACTCCATCTTCGACTTCAACATAAACCCTGTCTTGGAATAATTGGCTTCGTAGCTCTCATCGTACTCATACGTCAACTCGTCCTTCTTCATCTTATTGGTGGTAATCGTCTGGCTCAAGCGCATATCAAGGCTCGTCCTCCTTCCCAAGCAGTTGAAGACATTATTATAGTAGGCCTGCCCCGTCAATCGGGAGAATTTATCCATCTCCTCCCGCACGTCATCGACAGAATGGAGATAATCGGCTCCCAAATGCAACGAACCTGCCTTGTCGGAGAGTTTAGTACCCTTCCCCAGATAAATCAACTTATTCTTCAAGTCCGTCTTCATGCGGATATTCCACGGAGAGACACCATATTTGGAATTCACTTGAATCACGCCACTCGACAGATTGCCGTAACGTGCGGAAGAGATTCCCTGCGTGAAATCGACACTTTGAATATGATCAGTCGAAATATACCTCAAATCCGCACCTTGATTGATTCCCGTCCTATCCTTCACTTCAGAGTCGCCACTGCTGGAGGTGGAATTTGCCGTGATTCCAACCATCTGAGTACGCATTCCGTCGTTAGTGGCAGGCGCACCATCCGTCACAAGGGCGACACCCAAGGAGGAGTTGGCATCCGTCCCCACCTGACGACTCGAAATTTGGGAGAAGGAACTCATTCCATTCAACTGATAGACATTGCCGGGCAACAAGAGTAGGACATCCGCCAAGGAGGTGGGTTGCGTGTATTCAATCGCCGTCTCGTTCACAGAAACCTTCTCTGCACTCTTCTGCTTTGCCATCACCTCAAACTCAGGCAAATCCAACGTAGAGAAAAGCAAAGAGACCGAAACCTCCATATCTCCGTTGACATCCAGCACTTTAGTCCGAGAGGCATAGCCCAAGCAAGAGACCTGCAACGTGTGCTTCCCCCGAGGAACCTTCAACAACGAAAATTGTCCATTGGCATCACAGATGGCAACGATATTCAACTCTTCAATGGCGACATAGGCGAAAGGAACAGGCTCGCCCTCCGACTTCACCTTCCCCTTCACACGGAAGAGCTCCGAATCGGCCGCATAAGAGATCTCCGCCAAAAGAAGAAAACAGAGACACAACCCAACAACACGAATTTGCCTCAACATAAACATCCTAAAAAACATACACAACAAAGAATCGGTCGCCAACTCCAAACAGAAGTCAGCACCGATTCATAGAAAAAAGTAGTTTTAAATCAATAAAATGGGATTATATCACTCCGCACTATTTCCTTTCCTGATTTGAAAAAAAGGTGTGTTGCCGAAATTCGGAAGGCTCAGATGTGGAAACTACCTTCCTACCTCCAGCAACACACAGAACAGAATAAAAAACCATGCGAAAATCAATCAGCCTTCCTTATTTATTTCTCCATCCCAACGGATAAGAGTTTTGTCCCTTTTGCATGACAAAATCCTCCGACGAGTTATTGGTATCTTGATAATAGATGGCATCACCGACATGAATCTCCTTTCGGATGGCCAACTCTTGACGATGGCAACCATTCACAAGGAATTTTCCACGATCTACCGATTCAGGAATCACACGAGTCTTTACATCTTGCGGAACATCGCTGGTTTGTACACCATCCAATATGTCGGAAGTTGGAACACTCAAGATTTGGATATCGACAATCGTCTCTTCCGTAGAGTCCGTAGCGGCAACCACTTCCCTTGCGCTAGAAATGTGTTCGTTATAGAAGCTTTCAATGGTAGCCTTCTTGCCATCCTTCAACTTGAAAATCAAAGGAGAAACATAGCCACGAGGTTGGAAGAAGAATCCGTAGCTGTCACCATTCTCCGTGATGATCACATTAGGCACGTCTGGATTATCTACATCATTCGATTCAGGACCATTGTAAATTTCGAAGTCGGCGCCCGTCAAATCAACCGCATGGTCATATCCCTCTACGGATGAGTGGTCGATGGCCGTGAAGGCAATCACCACCTTCTCACCCGGCTGAACAGGATGCTCCGTTCCATTTCCTGGAATCGTGACGAAACCTCCGATAGGAACACGGTTTGGATAAAAATCATCATACCAAAGTTTCTTGTCCCACCAAGAGATATGGTGCGTCACCGCAATGGAAACACCATCCGCATAAAGCACCTCCGAAGTCGGATTAAACAAGACGATATATTGGTCTGGGTGCATCATACGTCCTGAGTTCTGCTCTCCGTTGAAGAAGATCTCGCTGAAAATAAATCCCTTAGAGAGACCACTTGCAGGCAAAGCACTGATATAGCCTTGTACCATCTGGTTATCCTCGCTGATGGTGATATTCTCCAACAAGACCGAAATGAAGATGGAATCAGCCCCGTTTACCACCGATTTGATCGACTTATCCACCACCACGTTATAGATACCCTTGCTGATAGAAACAGTTCCACGTCCATTGGCATCAAGGACGCAAGAGGTTGAGTTTTGACTTCTCACCTCCGTAAAGACAGCCTCCAAGCCATCGAACATATCAGAGTTGAACGAGCCGGAAACTCGTGGTTGCGCACTAAAATTCACGGTAATCTTCTTGTCCTCATCGTCATCATCCTCACAAGATGCGATGAACGGAGCCAAAGCGACCATCAAGAAAAAGAAAATTTTATTTTTCATCTTACTCATTTTTTTATTATAAAACCCAATACACTATAATTCAAATAATTACTAATCAATATTATTCAATCACAGAAGATACGATTCCCTTGTTCGGAATAGGAAACCTATCCCGAACGAAAAGAATTCAATAAAATATATGTTATGAATGAAGAAATATTTCCTGCAAAGGCTATTCTACCTCCGCATAACCAACTGCCTCGACAAAATAAATAGGGAAGTAATCTTTCTCATGCGACTCCATCCAAGCCTTCATCTGCTCTGCATCGCTATTTCCAGCTCCACAATGACCATGCGAACCACCATGCTCGTGAGACTCCCCTGCGGATTCCTTCTTAGAACAACAACCGCCCTTTTGCTCCGAAGCCGAATTCTCAGCCTTAGCCGCAACCTCAGCTTGAAGTTTCTCCTCTATCGTTTCCTTTGTAATCCGATTCTCCTTCACGATACCCTTCACAATGATGGTCTGTCCTTTTAGGGATTTCGGAAATGTATCCATCTCCGCATTGGCCAAAATCTGCAACGGCTTGTGCGAAGCCGTATCATCCACGAGGAAACACTTCTTGCCAGAACGACAACACACCTTTTTAACAACACCCTGTACCTGGATCTCCGTTTCCAAAACGGACTCACCATTTTCCATCAACTCAGTCGGACTATAGACTTTAGTCGCTTTTGACTGACAACAAGAGGGAGTTTCCTGCCCCTCGTTATTCTCCGACTGCTTACCAGCACCTCCACATGACATAAGCAATGCAGCGAAGGCAAAAACTAAAAAACTTTTATAAATCATAACTCGTTTCATTTTACGATGCAAAATTATGTTGTCCAACACAAAGCCGAAATAACTAATATTGAGTAAAAAAAGAAGCCTCCTCACCAATTTTGACGAGCCACCGATTAAATGCACCTATACGGAAACACCTCTGACCTAATCCACTGCTTTGACAGCCCCAACCAACCACTAACCAGGCAAGAGCCCTTTTTGTGTGTTTTCAAATAGAACAAACCAAATTATTTTCAAACATTCATAAAAAAATCGGCAAACACTACCAATTTCTCAAAATAAATTTTAACTTTGCTATATAGTGTTAGCAAAAATCTGTTAAAAACAGAAAATGATAACCCACGACGAATTATCAGCGACGAAATACCCATAGCGAATTCAAAAAAGAGGGGCGGACGTTGCAAATGAGGAAGTGTGAGGTTGATGTGAGGATGACTTGTTAGGAATTCTAAATCTAATACATAAATTATATCGCGTATGGGAAGTTTATTTTACGCAGTTCCCCTCGCCTCCATTTTGGCGTTAGGATTCGCCTTCTTCTTCTTCAGATGGATGAAGAAAGAGGATGAAGGTACAGATGTGATGAAAAAAATCGCGCAGTACGTGCGCGAAGGTGCAATGGCTTATCTCAAGCAGCAGTACAAAGTGGTAGGAATTGTGTTTGTCGTCCTGGCAATCATCTTTTCCGTAATGGCAGCCTTCGGACTGCAAAATCCATGGGTTCCGTTTGCCTTCCTGACGGGAGGTTTCTTCTCTGGTTTGGCTGGATTCTTCGGCATGAAGACCGCCACCTACGCTTCCGCTCGTACGGCCAACGCCGCCAGAGCCTCGCTCAACAGCGGCTTGAAAGTGGCTTTCCGTTCCGGTGCAGTCATGGGTCTCACCGTAGTAGGTTTGGCTCTTTTGGACATCGCCATTTGGTACATCGTACTGAATGCCTTCATTGATGCGGAAGGTGGACAGAAATTGGTTGTCATCACCACCACCATGCTGACCTTCGG
>JAGCWQ010000150.1 GCA_017961765.1 Paludibacteraceae bacterium
GCCACAGGAAGGGATAACTTCATCGGATGTGAGATAGACAGTGAGTATTTTGGCATAATAACGAGAAAGAACGATTTCTACAAGAATGGCGGAAGACTATATTAGAGACGTCACGTTATATAACTCCGATTGCCTTGCGGCAATGAAGGCAATTCCAGACTGTTCCGTCAATTTGATTTTGACAGACCCACCATACAAGGTGACGGCGCAAAAATGGGACGTCGAAGTAAATCTGGATGGGTTGTGGATAGAATGGTGTCGTATCATAAGGAATGACGGCGCCATTGTCGTTTTTGGACAAGAGCCGTTCTCAAGCAAGGTAAGATGTTCAAACCTTCAGATGTATAGGTATGACCTCATATGGAAAAAGCCTAAGCCAAGCAACTTCCAATTAATGAATTACCAACCGGGCAGAGTTACGGAGAACATAATGGTATTCTCGAAGTCAAAAGCCTGTTTCACGTCAAAGGGTAATAATATGAAGTATAACCCGCAAGTCGTCGAACGCGATAAACCTCGTAAGTCAAACGTGAAGATATATGGGGATGCTAGGCTGCTACATGACTATGCCACAGACGATAACATCAAGACTTATGACGTTAGGCAACCGACTAACATATTGGAGTTCGCCACTGTTACAAGGGGAAAGACGCATCCGACTGAGAAACCAGTCGACCTGCTTGGATGGTTGGTGCGCACATACTCCGACGATGGCGATATAGTCTTGGACTGCTTCATGGGTACGGGAAGTACCGGGGAAGCTTGTATTGCCAATGGCAGACGTTTTATCGGGATTGAGAAGGATTTAGGTTTTTTTAACACGGCAAAATTGCGTCTTTTGGTTTAAAAACATACTTTTGCACCAAAGAGCCTAAAATTTGTATGGATTATTCTAATGTGATCAAGAGTGTTGGGTATGACCAGCACGAGATACTGTATAATATCATGAAACTTCATAACGGCGGTGTGCCATATGATTGTGACATGACTTATTCGATAGGGAACTTTTACGGAAAGTTCAACATAGTTGGAAGTGATGGCAATAAACGTGAGATAGAGATACCGTCACCCCGTATCAAGTTCGACGTATACCCACAAATGGACGATGTCGTCAAGATAGAGCCGTCGGGACCGCTGCCGCTCGATGACTGCTCAATAGATAGCATAGTCTGCGATTTGCCGTTCGTAATATCGTGCGGGCCAAGCCTTAAGACGCTGAAATATGACGATGATGGCAATGTAGTTAAGAACAACATAATCCAACGGCGTTTTTCCGCATATTATCCGGTGTCACAACTTCTTGAGAGCTATAAGCACTGGATAGAGGAGATGTACAGGGTACTTGGTGATGGAGGTCTCATGGTATTCAAGACACAAGCGGTGATAAGCGGATCGAAGTTCTTGCACACGCCGTATTATTCACGCCTTGTAGCCGAATCATGTGGTTTCGACAGTATTGACGAGTTTATACTGGTAGCGAAGAACAGACTGATTAGTGGAAAGGTCAAGAACCAACAACATGCCCGTTCGTTCCACTCGTACTTCCTTGTTTTCAGGAAATCGCTCTCGAAGAAGATTTCCTACTTTGACCATATGGGGGAGGATGAGATAGGGTCAATGCTTTCAGGCTTAAGGTATTATAACCTGTCAAGGACACGGCGCATGGAGGAGGATATGATGGGCAAAAATTGACACTGAATGTTGCTTTTATCTGATAAAGTCCTTACCTTTACCTAATAATGAATTACTTTTTTTTTAAATGCCCTTTGTTTTTGACAGGGATAAATGCGTTAAAGCGAAGAATGTCCTTGGTCGTAATGGTGTGATAAGCAAGATATGGCGTGAGAGATTCGCTCCGAGCAACCATGTCGGTAATTGCACTAACCTATATCGCGTATTGCGCCCAAGCACGTGTGAGGATTTTTACGAAAAATATATCGTCTATGCGTCTGATAACCATGACATGCCAATATCAAGGAGGGGGCTGTCATATGATGAGCTGGTTGAGTTGGCGAGACGCTACAAGGCGAAATCGGAGGAACTGACGGCCACGTCACATGACTTGGAGACTTATTTCGACGACGCCTTGTGCCATATAATAGTCGAGACGTGGGACGGTCAGCAGAACGAGAGGGATTTTGTCGGTTTGTTGACGTCGTTGGGTTATCAATGCTCAAAATTCGACGGGAACATTGACGCTAGGTATGGTGTCGATATTAAGGTCACCCGTTCGGATGGGAAAGTCAGCGCTATACAGATAAAGCCCATATCATTCTTCTAGTCGAACAGGCCGGACGTGCAGTCGGACAGGATAGCGTTGTGCGAGAAGTATGAGGCGGCACTTATTGAATTTGGCTTCAAGACGTATTATGCGATATACGTGAGGGACAAGACAACAGGGGATGTTACGTGGGTGAAGAACGGGAACGGCTTCAGGTTCAAGATTGGTGAACTTTTTAGGTACGACCCATCTGACATAAGGGGGACATTCACGAGGCTACCAATACCGGAAGTCTATGAAAAAGTGCCTTATTAGAATTTTTTAACACTAAAAATTTGCGTATGACAAATTTTTTATGTAAATTTGCGATGAAAAATTAAGGTTATAAAATTTATGGTTGTTAAAATTGATGTTGATGGTGTCTTGCGTGACATAATAACACGTATGTGCATCATATATAATGACGCGTTTGGTGAAACAATCTTTCCATGGGAAGTTGATGAATACGACATTAACAAGGTCTTCACGGAGATAACATATGCTACCGGCGGTATGTCGGCAGTTGACTTTTTCTTCAGAGAGAAGGCGGAGGATGTGTTTGTCAATAGCGACGCATTCCCCGATGCTGCTGAATCGTTGGATAGGTTGCGTTCGGCCGGACATAAGGTAGTCATCGTCACGTGGCAATTCACGACTGACAACAAGGAGTATACCTTGAAATTCCTCGACAAGTGCGGCTTACATTACGACGACATTTGCTTCACGAGGGACAAATGGATGGTTTATGGGGATTATCTCATCGACGACAATCCGGAATTTGTACTTGACGGACGTGATAAATCCGTTAAGATTCTTGTCAGCCGTCCATATAACAACGGAGTTAAAGGGGTGAAGAAAGTCTCCACGTTGTCGGAGGCTGTCGATGCGATTTTATGTGAAGAAATTCTTGACGGAACATCATGCTGAAGAAAGTATATATCGTCGAACGAGTAGAGGGGGAAATAACAATCCCCGTAAAAGCCTTTGCTGTTAAGTCTAAGGCTGAATCATTCGTGAATAAGAAAAACGATGAAATAAAGAAGATAAAAGATGAACTCGATAAAATCGAGTGTGATCCGAATGAAGTCATAGTCAAGGCTTTTGAAGCATACCTCAAGGATACTGACGTGTTATATTACGAAGTGCTTCTATCCCCGCCGGAAATATTCGACTGGGACGATTACTATGATAGACGTGACACGTTCATGTACAATAGATGGCTTCTGATTGAATGGGCGACAAAGGCCGGCTTTGACGATAAGACATTGTCCGAGGTTGAGACATACCTTGATTATTCCGAAATTGACAGGGGCGTGTACTACTATCTCAGTCATGCCCCAATAGAAGTCGTATATTAATAAGAGAAGTATATGAGGTATAGCGGAAGTAAGAAGAGGTACGTGAAGGAACTGTTGCCGATACTGATGGAACATGTCGACGAAAACACTCTTTTCGTTGATATATTTGGTGGGGGTATGAACGTGGTAAGCGAAGTCCCTCATAAGCTGAAATGGGCTAACGACATTGATAACTACCTGATACAGTTATGGCAGCACATCAAGCAGCACGGTATGGAAGGTATCCCGATGTCTGTTACGGAGGATGAATATAACGCCATACGAAGGACGGAAATTGATGGTGACGGCAAATATCCAGATTGGCTAATCGGTTATGTGAGCGTGTGTTGTTCATACGGCTCAAAGGTATGGGGAGGATATGCACGTTATAACGA
>JAGCWQ010000151.1 GCA_017961765.1 Paludibacteraceae bacterium
CCCATCACCCAAGCCTATATTGCGAAGGGCTTTACGTATATTTACCACATAGTTCGGGATAGGTTCTTTTGGTTCGATTATGCCATTCTTCGATTCCTTATAACAATCTGGGCAATAGTGTTCATCGTTGCATACCAACCAGTCGCAATCGGACATAAGCCTGTTTAGTTCATCGGCATCAGGCGCCCATTCAGTCGTGAGGAGCTTCTTGCAACGGTTGCATCTGACGTTTGTGTAAATACTATAGACTAACATCTTTCTCAATGTGTTGTTCAAAGATAAATATCATGCACGGATACGTTGGGGTGATAGTGAAACTATGCAACCCTGTCACCTAACTTCAGCACGAAAACGTCCACGTCCGGAGCGCCCCATTCAGCGTTGCCCTTTCCTATTGTTATCTTGTCAAGGCGAAATAGCATAGAATGGTTTGTGTAGCCACGTCGGAAACGGACATGCGTGTATGCTCTTGTCCCGTACTCCCAAACAAGTAGATGCTTAAGGTTGAAAGCGTTTGGCATCCTCTCGCCATGCTTCTCTATCTGTTGTTTTGTTCTGGCTAAAACATCGTCCCAGTATTCCTTTACCCCAAGTGTGCAACCATATAGCAGTCGATTGCACCAATATGGGGTTATGCCCCGGTATTCCTCTTTCTTGACGCCACTTTCAATCATGTCGTACCATTTGTGTTTTAACACCAAGTCAAGAACTAATTCATTCTCCATGGCGTTCATCTTTATTTGTCGATAGTAACTTGGCAAGTTTAACGTACCACGTATTCGCGATGTCACCATCCGTTATATTACTAAATTCATACTCGCTATTGATGGTATGCCACCATGATGACATGCCGAAAATTACCTTCCCTATCTCTGGGACGTACATGGCCGGGTTGCTTATGACGCCGGACATAAGCATCTTGGTTTCGTGGTTGAGGTAATGGGTGATTGTCACAGGCAATTCCCCAAGATAGAAACCAACATATGTCTTTCCTCCGTATTCATCGCCACACGGGCGCACGGAGACAAGTTGTCCTATCTTGGCGTATATACCATTGTCGTATGTTATCTTATCGCTGTGTATGCCGTTGATTTCAAGTGGAAACTCCATAAAACGTGACCTATAATCTTGGCATTTCTCACAAGTGTTAACTTCTACCGGAAAAGCATCACCTTCATCAAAGCCATTGCGTGTGCAGTAGTGTTTCCCGTCCAAATGTAGATGTGCGAACTTGCATCTCTCAAACTTTTTTCCCATATATTAACGTGTTATAACTTGTTGTGTATCACGTCCCTTTCGGGCAGCGACTCAAAAATGCTACTCCCCAATCCGCATGGGTATGACGCCTTACGTTCTTTTCCTTCATCCTCATGGCTTACCGGTAGTGGATAGCTGGTAGGTGTCGCCTTTTCGATGTTAATTCTATTTTTCATCTTATCAGCCGTTTGTGTTGCAAAGGTACTTCTGTAGATTTAAAATGCAAATTTCATGCCGATGGATTAAGTTTTTTTAACTAGGACTCCACCTACAAGCCGTAACCATTAGGTTGACGGAGTAGAGGAACTCAAGCAAGCGTTCACCCAAGTCGGCGAACCTCTTTTCCTTCGGCACAAGCACAAGGAACGTGCTTGGCGCCGAACCCGAACATTCACAATCCTCCTCCTCGACGTATATCATCCATTCCGGCTTCTCAACCTCACCCCTTATAACCTTGTCGATTACGTCCCTTACATATGATGTGCGGCTGTCTGAGTTGGAACATGGGTTGGTGAGTTCATCGGGGATGTCCAACGTGGATGGGGCATCCCTCCAGTACCGGTAGTTGGCGTATGTCACGTCCTTGCAGAAGACGCCCGTGTGGAACATGTCGGAGGACTTCAGTCCCGTGTTATCGAAAAGGTATAGCACCTCGTCCAACAGTTTCATCAGAGCCTCTGGCGAATGAGACGAATATAAGAAAGTTAGCGTGTCCATATTGTTTTTGGTTTACAGTGTATAAATAGGATGGGAAGCCCTGTATCTAGCATGTTAAGCAAAGCCAACCAAGTTTGGAGGCGTGACGATAGACGCCAACGCCAAACCTAAACTGTACTCGATTGAGTACATATTGGCGTATTGTTCCTTTTATCCATTGAATGTGTCGACGGATATCTTATTTGTGATTACATACCCGTTATACCAAACAGCGATGATTTACTATATTGTCGTTTGCATTAAGACAACACGTATATAGTTCCCTATTCTTTACTTTCTATAGACATTATTTTAATTGGAAGGAAACAATCGTCCATGCCTTAAGTAGTCACACGGCATGGTTTTGTCAGTGTTTTTATTTTACCGCCTGTTCTCGCGACATATCCCAAATGGCTTCGTAACTGTAATCGTCGCAGTGCTTCATTTTCCACAGCCGTAACGATAGCGCGTCATCTATCTGTTTCTTTGCGTAGTTAATGATTTCATCCTCGTCTACTTCCTCAAACACGAGGTCATGCTTCGCTATTTCGCCATCCATGAGATCATAGCTTTTCTCCATCAAGCCGTTGTACATTGGGTATGGCTTGTCGATTTCACTTACCAATGCAAACATGTACTGATTGGTTTTTACAATACGGTATGGCAACATGTAAGCGATTGGTTTCAATAAACCGTCAGGCTCCAAATACGACATCTTCCAGTATTTCCCAACAAGTTCATTGAAATTATCCAACCTCTTTTGTGCATCGTTTTGCCATTCTTTCAACTTCTCATTGCATTCGCCGATGATGTTCAGACTTTCCGTCATGAACATACAGTCCCTGTGCATTTTAAGGTAACGTCCGAAAGTCTCCATCGTCCCCGTTATCGTCTCATAGGACAACGTGGAAGACCTTCTAATTTCCAAAGTTTTTTTCTTCGCAGACTCCATGTTTGTAAAAAAAGTGTATAATTGTCTTATATTATCTACCGTTTTATTATTTTGTTGCTACCCACACGTACTTGGTATAAGCCAACGTGTTATATTAGCTCATTTGCACCGAAACGCCTATCATTCTGCGCATTTCCTCCCTGAATCCCCTTATGGTCTCGTCATCGTTCACATACACGGCGTTGCCGTTCAGCAGTCTCGCAGATACTATCGACTTGTCGGAAAGCATGAACCCCTTGTACCTCGTCGAGAAACCTTCCGGTAAACGATACACGACGGCACCATTCCCTTCCAAATGTTCGTCGTGAAGTAAACCAGAAATACGCCCGACGCATTCGCCATTCACGACGAAACACATGCCGCCATAAACCCTATCCAAAAGTCCGGATATGGCGTCTATTAACGAACCACGCACTTCGTCGTTAACCCCTTCAAAAGGGTATATCGAGTCGCCACAATAAACCATCACTCCGTTTGACGCTCCCAATATTTCCCTAAACGCTTCTGTCCATCGCCCATCGCCGGCAGCAAACACGTGTGATATCGACCGGCCACCCATGATGGCGGCTTTAACCCATCCGTCTGTCGTTTCGTTGCATTCTCCCATACATAACATTCTTATTTCATTGCCTTACCAATCCTGTCGCATTTCCTCTCCAACGCCCCCAACCTGTCGTCGACCTCCCGCACCTCACGGAGGATTGACGCCAGTATATCCAACACGAATCCGGACAACAAGGCGACAGCTACCCATACATATATTCCGGCCAGACCGGACATCGCCAACGGGCATGAGCATACAGCCGTAACCGTGAAACAAGCCATCGTGCTTGTGTCATTGCCATCGGAGGTGTCAGTCTGTGCCTTTTTTCTTTCGTCTGTGCCTTTCATCGTCAATTACCCTTATCATTAACCAACCGCTTTGATAAATACGCCCTAATCGAAATTTCCGCATCTCCGCAAGTGCTTGCGGGTGTAAGTGAATCATGCCATATTGTGACAATGTCTTCAGCATTGATTTTGCCTTGCTGAAACGGCTTCCTGAAATAGTTCCTTGTTTCCTTCGGTATCTGTTTGAAATCGTCAAACTTGCCTAGTAACGCGTGCAGTTTGTCAAAATCATTCGTTTTCATTATTGAAGGATACTTTGCAACAAGCAATTTGGGAAAAGGCATTTCCTTTTCCATTTTTTCCACGTCCTTGTCGACTGACTTCGCATTCTTCATTTCGGTTTTGGCTGCTTTGTCGAGTTTCCACGTGTCATAGGCGAACTTAACGAAGTCCTTCACCTTCTTTCTGTCCATCCGTATGGGTTGCAGCGACTTCTTGAAGAAAACGATAAAATCGTCTGAATCCCATATCTTGACTATATCAACATACAGCGAGTAGGCATTGCATGACGGTCTTATATGGTCAGAAACCCGGATTTTAAATGAGCCGTCAATAACATAGTACCTACTGCATGACTTATTGCTTTCGGACTCTGTTATGTTATCCGAAAGCGTCTTTATGTATTTTATAAGATATTTCATTGCAATAACATAGAACTTGGCACAAACAAAAAGTTGTGATAAAAGTTAAGTTTTGGGAATTATACATTATTTGACCTTATTCTATTAATTCAAAATGTGAAGCCCTTTCTATACTATATCCATTGCATCGTATAAGGTCACAAAAATCTTTTTTCTTTGGGAATAATCCTCTTGTTTCAGGATTATAAAAACAACATCTTAAACATCGAGATTGAAATCTATCACTGTTTAAGTATTTATAGTCAAATTGCTCATAAACTTCTCGCACTTTATGACCTAATATATCATAATCTCGTGTAAATATTGTTACATAATCTTTTGCCATAACTCATTATGGGGTCTAATACTACCTATTTAAACAGATGCCAATCGGCAAGTGGGTTAAGGACTGTTATGGTAAAGGCATTGCCTATAAGGAAGGTATTGGACGTTCACGTAAGCAAATCACCGTCCAATACCCTACCACTTACTTCAGACGTGTCATGTAGTACGAACACAACGCCTTCACGTCATCCTTGTTGGTCGTTAAGGTCGCGCACTTGCCGTCGACGGAATCCCTCCCATCGCCGTAACCAACACGGTATATGCCGACAACGGAGTCCAAGCCTACCGGGATAATGCTTCCGTACAAGGGCTTTGACGTTATTTTGCCGCCTTTCGTGACATACACCACACGTCCCTCGCAAGTGGCGATTACCTTCTTCCGTATCTTCGTCATCTCATCGTCACCGACAAGACCGATGTCGTCCATGAGGAATGTAATCCAATCGAACATGGGAAGCTTGTTGCAATACATGAGTTTGTGCAGGGATTTGCTCAATGACAATGAGAAATACTCCACGACGGTCTGGCTCATGTCAACGCCATCGCAAATTCCGGCGGCTTTCCGTACTACATAGGGAAGGTCGCCCAAAGTCTGCTTTTCAATCTCGAAACGCGACCTGTATTTCTGGCCGGTCTGGTTGTCGATGTATATATATGTTTTCATGTCTCAAAAATCAATTCACGTTAAACCGACAATAATAGCGTACACGACGCACGTCAACAGGAAAATGGCGAAAGCTGATACCGCCACATCCATAACGCAACCGCGCGTGTCACATTTCAGTTTGCCCAAACCCATCTTTAATGAGAGTTACGTTTACCAAGCAGGAAATCGTAAACACGGTCGACACCATTGGGATTATCGAATAACACTTCCCCGGTATCCGTAAACAGTATTCTATTCCCATCCTTCTTAATCGGGACATGATATCTGGGATGCTTGTACAATACGTGCTTCCCGACTGCTATCTTCACAATACAATGGTCTAATATCGACCCACCGCCAATACTCCTTGAATTATGGAGCAAAATAGGTATCTTTACCTTACCGCCAGTTCTAACGACATACCCCATTGTGTCGTTGAACTCACACCAGTCTCTACCGGTATCGGCATCCCCATAGAATACACGAACACGGTGATCTTTGTTCATTAGGCGCAACAACACGTCGCACACTTGGTTAGGCGTCCTCACATCAAATGAGGTGCCATCAATTACCTTGTAAATTTTCTCTCCCATAGTCGTTACTTGTTTTAATTTGACGATGCAAAGATAGGCAAAAAAATCGGAATATGCAAATTTTTTGTGTTAAAAATCCGATAAAAAACGTTAAATATTATATTCCGACTTTTAATACGAAATTGGGGCAATGCCTTGAATCGCCACGGCAATGCCCCCCGTTCATCCGGCAATGACCTATGTTCTCGCCGTATATTCTCCACCACCAGCAGACGTCACACGTCTTCCTCGCATTCCTCTTCCTCGTCATCCTCTTCCTCGTCATCCACTTCGTCGATGTATGATGAGTAACACTCCGGGTATTCGTATAATTCGGACACGTAGTCCTTGATATACTCCTCCGTCTCAGAGTCCGACATCGACACGAGGTTTGCATAACCATTGAACCTGATATAGGGGTCATTCCATGAGGTGATATTGCCGAAGAACATCGCCCGGCAGGCATCATAAGGGGTCTCGAAATACACGTTGAGGAAATCCTCGTCGAATTCGAATATCTCGTCATCCGGACGATTTTCCCTCGCCCATTCATTAAAAATTGACACCTTGGTATCAACATCCAACTCTGCGAATAACGCATCAAACAACTCTAAACTCATATCGTACAATATATAAATCAATTAACCAACACTTGCTTCTATAGCATTCACGTCAAGTTCCGCGTAGCAATCTTCCAAACCCTCAATGAGTTTTTTCCTTACATCCGACACCGATGATATGTGCCCGTAGTCTTTTAAAACTTGCACTGACATAAACCTTATTGTTTTAAATTGACGATGCAAAGATAGCGATAATTTTTGAGTTTTGATGAGTTTAACACTTTTTTAACACAAAAATTAACCATTGACAACCCCATGCATCAAGAACGAGTAAAAATGGTAATTTGTATCAGTACCACACGGTTTCCACTTCATCCCACTCTTGCTCCGGGTCAACCCTTACCACTTGTAAAAGATCGAGTTCGACGTGACCTATGTCCGAATAGTCAACACCTTGGCCGGCAAGATACTTGGCGTATTCGATAGCCTTCTCGTCGGAGTCCGCCATGTAGTAATCACCATCCGGGCATATCTCCTCGCCATCCTTGTCGACAGCACTGTAACTGGCATAATACCACCTTTCCAATGTGGCGGGTTCCACATCATACTTCATGAGGTAGTCCTTATATGTCATGATGGAACGTGATATTGGCTTGCTGCATGTCCTACGACGCACGTACTTCGCCCATGCCCTTGTACCAAGGCTATCGATAACATCATTCGCTTGATTTGCCGTTGCGCATTCCACGGCTAATTTTTCATAACCGTTTTCGGAATTGACGTTAAATGTTACGTAATACATAAACCTTATTGTTTTAAATTGACGATGCAAAGATAGCAATAATTTTTGAGATATGCAAGTGTTTTGATGAGTTTAACACTTTTTTAACACAAAAAAAAACTTCGTATCACATTACGACACTGTTCATTTTCGTGAGTATATCATTCAATAAACCAACCTTCCTAGTGTGAAAGCCACTTAGGGAAATATACTCCCCACAGGAGTAAGACCCGGTGTCAAGTAACGCAAGTTCCTTTTCCACCTGCAACTCTTCCTTGATAATTGCAATTGACACGTCGTTGACGACCATCTTGTCGCCATACCGGAACGGATTGTCCATCAACATGTAAACCTCGCTAAAGTTAAGGTCTATCAGCTTGGCACCGTTTCTTTCCAACGTCTCTATCTGTGTTTTGTCAACATACGGCTTGAATGACAGCTTGTTCGTCGCAACCGCCAGGAAATTATCGGACATCTGGGATAATAACGTCTTAAGCCCGTCGTAAACGTCCTTTGTTAACTCGCAACGCAAGTCGGAAACTTCCATGTAATAGATGTCATCCCTGAATTCACTGAAATCCACGTGGAATTGACCGTCAGAACTTTTTCTCACGGACAGTTCCTCGCCAAGGGCGACGACTTTAATGTCATTGCAGGCGTTCCATTTCGTCCACTCGTCAAGAGTGGTTATTACCTTTGGTTCAACACCGCTATAATACAACTCTCCCATGTATATCTTCTTGATATACCTTACGCGGAAATAGGTCTCGTTATTCCTCATGCGGTAGTTTGCCAACGGCTTTGCCAACAAGTGTGTGCTGAGGCATTTGCCCTCGTACTTATCTTTCGCATCGTTGTAGTCGGAGACGAACTTATCCCACGCCTTGCGCTCCTTCAGCTCCGCCAGATGTTTCTCCATAGACTGTATTTCATCCATAGCTTCAAACCTTCCTCCTCTCTTAATTCATTCTTCAAGTAATTTAAGGTATATCATAATTCTTATTCCATTGCTTTACGGAAATTCAAAAGTTAAAAGATATTATCGTCAGTTTGCTCCTCCACTTGTTCCTTGATGGAGGCTATAACTTCCTCGGTCAACTCGAATTTCTCGTTCCACATGTCGTCGACTACCTTGCATCTCGACACTATCGAGTTGACCCCCTCACATACCATGCGCACAATGAACAACTCGACGTTATCGAACGGGTTTGAACGTTCTCCGAAGTTGAACTTCTCATAGTCCGAGTATTCAGCGGCATCCGCAAACCATTCCATCAGGTACCGTTTAGCTTTTGCGATAGAGTAGGTGAATGTCCCGTCGTAACGCATAGACTCGGTTATCGTGCAGCCTAAATCGCAACCGTATACATCACACCCTTCGTAATCATCGATGTTGTCAAGAACATAGTTCTTGCAGAACTCGAAAAACTCAAGAATTTTCTCTTCACTCATATTATCTGTTTTTAAATTGACGATGCAAAGATAGACAAAAAAATCGGAATATGCAAATTTTTTTGTGTTAAAAATGTGTTAAATTTTTCTGTTTTTTTCTGACAGCCGCCAGTTTGCGCACACATTGTATTCGTATGATAAATCTATGCCAACCCCCCTTCTGCCCAGATTCACGGCGGCAGCTACGGTGGTGCCGGTGCCACTGAAAGGGTCCATGACAATCCCTCCCTGTCTGCATGTCGCCTTTATAGGCACGGTCAGCAATTCCTCCGGGTAGACTGCGCAATGGCTGTCCTTCCTCCAAGTGTCCTCCGGGACAATATCCCATACGTCATCTGGCAAATGACCGTTGGAACCGACCCTTATGACGTAAAACCCCTTATCTGACAATTCCTTCGCCCGCCCGCTTAACTTCTCGTCGTTGCCGTGCCATGGTCTTTGCCCTCCGCGTATGGTCATGCGGAAGTCGTTTATCAGCCCTTCCTTCACGTCAGACAATGCCGTATCAAGTGCCAAAAGTGCATTTTCCCTCTCGGTATCGGTCAGTGATTGGCTATGCTCAATCATATTTCTGTATTTTGCGCCCGTCACCCCTGTCGCAGACACAACATTGCCGCCACGTTCCGAAGGTAGTGCAGACGGACTTATACGTATGGAATCGGCGTCATAGTGATATTTGCGTGACTTGACGAAATGGAATAGGTGTTCATGGTTATCCCTCAATCTGTCCTTACAGCTTTGTGTGCCTTTGCGCTTGTGCCATATCACGTCATTACGCAAAATCCATCCATCGTCCATCAACGCTATCGCCATCCTCCACGGCATACCGACCAAGTTTTTCCGGTAATATCTGTCGCCCATGTTGAGCCAAAACGACCCGTCATCCTTAAGCACGCGCTTGACTTGAGAGAAAACAGACATGAGACTGGATGCGTACTCGTCGAAGCTGTCCTCATTGCCAATGCCGCCGCTATCATATACCCTCATTCCCCAATAAGGAGGGGATGTTATGCAACAGTCAACGCATCTGTCTGGGAAACCATTAAGCACTTCGCCGGCATCGCCGGTGATGAACTTAAACGTCTCACCACCTAATATGTCACGTATCATGTCAACGCGTTGTAAACAAGATTTACCAATGCGTTCCCTATGGCTAACACCTTGTCAATGTTCACCAACAACACCACCACAACGATGGCGTATATTATCCCTTTTGCTATCCTTAACATACCCAAATATTTCTTCGCTCAAACGTCATTTCCCCATGTAAACCAACCACATACCGAAAATCTCCGGGAACTGGTTGCGCACAACGTCGAAAAGGTCAACCCCCTTCTTCGGCTCGGTGTAGAAGACATGTGCGTCGTCCTTATCGTCCACAAGCACCATGCGTTTACCGTCCGTCGCAACATACTTCGAGGTGGAGTTACGCCTATCCCCAACGCTGACACCTATCGCATATCCCAGGACTGACTTCCTTCCACGCCCGGACACAAGTTTCCTGGCCGAATTAGTCAAATCGTAATACCTATCGGCAGAATGGACGTTGAAAGAGAACGACAACCGCTCATGGTCAAGACCAGTCGCTGCCGATAGCCTCCCAAAAAACTCGTCCTCATTGACGCTGGCGAGGTTGTAGCTGACCACGTTCCCGTTAGGCATCGTAAACCTCATCCACAATCCCAAGGAGTTGACGGCGGTCTCGTAGTCAACGGAATTCCCTATGCCACGCAAAATGGCATTCTTGAAAGAGTTGAAACTGCCGTTACCGGCCTTGATGCCGAAAAGGTCGGCGTAGCTCAGATTATACAACAGACCTTTTTTCCTGTCCTCATACTCCTTCTCACGTTGGTCAAGGTAATTCTTTATGTACTCCTCCGTTAGGAACTTCTCGTGAGTCCCCAACGACAGGCAATTCCACAACTTCAATACATTCCCTTCAAAGTCGACGACGGAAGTATCACCAACCAACGCCATCGGTATGTACCCTTTGGAAGTCCTCACGAACATAGCCTTCTCTAAAATGTAACTCATATGCCCTATCTGTTTTTAAATTGACAATGCAAATATACGGAAAATAATCGGAATACGCAAATATTCCGACTACTTTAACACTTATTTAACATACACATGGGGATTGTATCAACCTTATCTTCTCATTGTCAGGCGGTGGCGTCACAGTAACCACCACGCCGTCCAAGTACGACCTCACATCTGATACAGTAGCGTCCGGGTCGACTTCAAGTACAAACTCTACTCTGAACTTCTTAACCTCACGAATCTCAACTCCGGACACAAGACCTATGTACTTGCGGATTTCACTCTCAATCTCATTCCGAATTTTCTCGGGGACATTAGCAACCATGGTACCATGCTCCCAACAATTCGTGTACGTAAAGCGTTTTTCGTCGAAATGGTACTCGACCTCAAGATGGTATTTATCGCCATCTTCGTCAACAAAGTCCTCAAAGATAACCACATATGTGTCATTGTCGATGTAGTAAGAATCTA
>JAGCWQ010000152.1 GCA_017961765.1 Paludibacteraceae bacterium
GCGATTTCCGTAGCAGGCACCTCAGAATCATCCCAAGGCTTGTTCCATATACGAACTGAAGAAACAGTCTTCTTACCTACGTCAAATTTAGCACCACTCTTCCACTCCGTGTCAGCAATATTCAACTTACCCACATCAGACCAAACATTTGACCTTCTTGGAGAGAAGTCCTCTGCAAAGAATGGGAACTCGCCTGCTGAATGGAAAGACAACTCCTCAATATAAAGAGGCTCCTCCGTAATATCGCGGTTCAAACTTGTCTCACGACCATAGCCCATAATGAAGCTCTTCGCCTCCTTCAAGAAAGAAGGTGCCACCAAATACAACTCCTTAGTCATCCAATCTCCTTCTGCTTTGAATGATTCATAAGCAGCTTGAACATTGAACATATAATCCATTGTATTCAATGCCATAGAGTCAGCCTCAGCTGACAAGCCAAAGAAAATAGCAGGCTTTGTTCCATCGTTGGCAGAGCAATCCACCATTGCTTGATAAGTGTTATAGTTGACACTATCGGCAATGAATGGCATACGATACTTCAACGTCATCACCCATGTCTTTGTCAAGTCGATTGGAGCCTCTGACAAGTCGAAACGCACATCCTTATATTGTGCATTTCCATGAACATAGGCAGCCACTTTTCTGCCATCATACTCTTTTCCGCTTATGATTGTATCATAAGCACCTGGCTCTACATCAGCATCTGTTTTTCCAGGAACATAATAAGCCCTTTGAACAGCACCGTCAACCACTTGGCCGTCCTTAATCAAATAGTAACGCTCCTCTGCGTTTGCCGAAATAGCAGCACACAAAGAAAGAGCTGAAAAAGCGAGTAAAGTTTTCTTCATCTTTTCAATTTTAAGTTTATACTAATTTTAACTAATTCCATACTTAGAGCACTACCGCCCATAAAATTGCGCTAATTAACGACTTTTTTCGCACAAAAAAAAATGCTTTCCTTATTTTTTATAGATAATGAATAAAAATGCCCTATCTCACATAATCAAAATCAATGCCATGACAGCATGGGATAAGCCCCGCACTTCAGTGTAGAGTTCAACCCGTAGGCTATTTACCACTTCTTGCCTCCTCTATATAATTTTCCATTCTTTTCCCAGAAAAAATTCCAATCATTCCGCTAAAAAAAAGACGAATTATCTTTTCCCTCTTATTTGAAAAGAAAAATCAATCCTCTAATTTTGCATTTACATAATTTATGTTCTCCATCATTTCTGATAGGGAACGTAACACATAGTCAAAACATACATTTTTAGACGTAACACATGGAGAATAACAAACAAAATTTGGAGACGATTTGCGTCCAAGCAGGTTGGACCCCTAAAAAAGGAGAGCCTCGCGTTCTTCCTATTTACCAAAGTACCACTTTTAAATATGACAATACAGAGCAAATGGCCGACCTCTTCGATTTGAAGGCTTCCGGCTATTTCTACACTCGTCTGCAGAACCCTACCAACGATGCGGTTGCTGCTAAAATCACGGCATTGGAAGGCGGTGTGGCTGGTATGCTGACTTCATCTGGCCAAGCAGCCTCTTTCTACTCCATCTTCAACATCTGCGAGGCTGGCGACCACTTCGTCTCCTCCTCTACCATCTACGGAGGAACTTTCAACCTTTTCGCCGTAACGATGAAGAAGTTAGGCATCGAATGTACCTTCGTTGATCCAGACGCAAGCGAAGAGGAAATCTCCAAGGCTTTCCGTCCTAACACGAAGGCTTTGTTCGGCGAAACTATCGCCAACCCTGTGTTGAGCGTTCTCGACATCGAGAAAGTCGCCCGCATCGCCCACTCCCATGGGGTACCTCTAATTATCGACAACACATTCCCTACGCCAATCAACTGCCGTCCTTTCGAGTTCGGTGCCGACATCGTCACCCACGCTACTACTAAGTACATGGACGGACACGCCACAAACGTAGGCGGATGCATCGTCGATAGCGGTAATTTCGATTGGGAAGCCCACAAGGACAAATTTCCTTGCATGACCGAGCCAGACCCATCCTACCACGGATTGGCCTACTCCAAAGCTTTCGGAAAGGGTGCCTACATCACAAAGGCTACGGCTCAATTGATGCGCGATTTGGGGTCCATCCAATCTCCTCAAAACGCTTTCCTCCTCTACCTCGGTTTGGAGACGCTCCACCTCCGTGTGCCTCGCCACTGCGAAAACGCACAAAAGGTAGCCGAATTCTTGGAGCAAAACGACAAGGTGGCTTGGGTTAACTACAGCGGCTTGAAATCAAGCAAATACTACGAATTGGCTCAGAAGCAGTTCACCAACGGACAATCTTGTGGTGTCGTAACCTTCGGATTGAAGGGCGACCGTGCTCGTGCTATCCGTTTCATGGACAACTTGCAATTGGCTTGCATCGTGACACACGTGGCTGATGCCCGTACTTGCGTGCTTCACCCTGCCAGCCATACACACCGTCAACTCTCCGACGAGCAGTTGATCGAAGCTGGTGTTCGTCCTGACTTAATCCGTTTCTCTGTCGGAATCGAGAACGCTAACGACATCATCGCCGACATCGAACAAGCTTTGGCAAAATAAAAATTCACATAAATGAGAGGTAAGGCCACATTCCAGTTTGCGCCTTACCTCTTTCCTTTATGGAACATGCCGCCTATCGGACAAAGAAATGAAATTCCATCCTCGTGTCGAAGACACAAGATTAGCCCGCGATTCATCGTGGAGAAATCGAGAGGATTAGTGCACGAACTGTGTCGAAGACACAACACAACTATTAGCCCCACGATTCATCGTGGGGGAATTTAATATTCATGAATTATTATGTCCAAATTCAGTTTTAAATACGTGAAAAGCCTCGTCGTCCGACTCTTTACAGACGAACAATTCAAGGCAAAAGTAGGCAACATCATCTTCGAATCGGACACTCCGCTCGCAAAACTCTTCGACGTTTGCTTGATGGGGTTCATCATTCTGAGCGTACTGATTGTCATTGTGGAGAGTTTGCTACCACCCTCCTTCTCCCCCTACCTTCACGTTTTAGAATGGATTTTCACGCTCTTCTTCAGTGTGGAATATGCGTTAAGGCTCTACTGCGCCAAAGATAGACGGCACTACTTCTTTAGCTTCTTCGGAATGATCGACCTGCTGGCGACCCTCCCAACCTATTTGAGCTTCTTCATCAGTGGAGCCCATGGCTTGATGGTCATCCGTATCTTCCGTATCATCCGAGTGTTCCGTGTCTTCAAACTATTTAACTTTCTGTCGGAAGGACACTTGTTGCTCCAATCCCTAAAAGAGAGTAGCCGAAAAATCATTGTCTTCTTTCTCTTCGTCCTTCTCCTGGTCATCTCCATCGGAACCATCATGTATTTGGTAGAGAGTGGCGAACCCGACTCTAACTTCACCAGTATTCCCAAAGGCATCTATTGGGCCGTCGTAACCATGACTACTGTAGGCTATGGAGATGTAACCCCGACAACAGCCACGGGGCAATTCCTTTCCGCCGTCGTCATGCTTTTGGGCTACACTATCCTTGCCGTCCCTACAGGTATCGTATCGGCTTCCATGATCAGTCAAAACCAAAAAGACCCAGGACAAGTCTGTCCCCACTGCCATAAAGTAGGACATGACCTCAACGCCGCTTTCTGCAAATATTGTGGAAGGCAATTGGATAGGAAAAGTGCCGAGACTCCAGACAACGACAAACGAACCCAAGAGGGTGAAATCATCGAATAAAGAATCAACAGTTTCCATGGAGAAGACCCGACTATTGCCCATAAAGAGCGCCTACAACTTCCGTGATTTGGGAGGATACGTGGGAGCTGGAGGAAAACAAATCCGATGGAGGACATTGCTTCGTTCGGGAGATTTCCACGAACTTTCGGAAGAGGATGCCAACTACCTCTCCCTGATTCCAGTCCGCACCGTCGTCGATTTTCGTTCCGAGGAAGAAGAGAACCTACTACCCGACCGTGCCATCCCCGGTTTGGAACGGTTCTGCCATTTATCCATCGATGCAGGCAATTTGGCTCCCGAGCTGACACTGCTCATCGAAGACAAGAACTTAACAGAAACTGTTCGCATGGAACGTGCTTTGGGCATGATGCGTGAGATGTACCGTCGTTTGGTAAAGGAGCACCAAGATGCTTACGGGTCTCTTTTTCAACTACTTCAATCAGGCAAGGATCACCCCCTGCTATTCCATTGCACGGCAGGGAAAGACAGGACAGGTTTAGCAGCCGCACTCATTCTCACCTCGTTAGGTGTTGATAGGAAAACCATATACGAAGACTACCTCCTAACCAACCAAACCCTACAAGGGAAATACGACCACCTCAACTACTTAGGGAGCATCGTGACACTTTTCAAAACCGTTCGAGAAGAGTTCTTATCCTCTGCATTCGATTTAATGGAAAAGGAATGCGGAAGTGCAGAAGCATTTCTAGAAAAAAAACTAGACGTGAACTTGCAACATATGCAATCACTCTATTTGGCATGACGAAAAAAAGTCTTTCGGCCTAACTATCGATGCAGAAATGTCTCTGATAGGTTCATTACCTTAAAGGCAAAAAATCACTCATTGATTAGACTATACCCCTCAAAAAATCAAACGACTTCTAAGATGAAGGAGCAAACAGAGAACTTGCAAAAGCAGAACTTAATTTTTATATTTTTTAAGATTTCCTTGGATAACATGAAAAAGAAACATAATTTTGTCATGCTTATACGTAATTGAACCATAAAATTTAGGATGATAGTTAAAACCGAACAAAACCCAAAAACGCACAACCGACTACATGTCCTAAAAAATGCACACATTAAAATAAGCAGCAACCAATAGTTCACCATTTAAAACTTAGGAGAATGAAGCATTTTTTCCCACTACTAACAACAGCAGCGCTGGCCTTTACCATTAACGCAAGCGCTGCAATCGAAGACAACTATATTGAAAAATATGGTCGTCTCAACTTGAACGGGAAGATGTTCAACGGAGACCCAAACAACAGACAGCTCTCCGACAAGGATGGCAACGCCATTCGATTGGAAGGTTGGTCTTCTTCCGCTTGGATGTCACAATGGGGCGACTGCCATCAAAAAAGGCACTTGGAGCAAATGAAACAATGGGGAGCCAGAGTCTATCGTGGCGCCATGTTCATTACCGAGGAGGGAGGCTACAACGACAACAAGGAGGAGGCTATAAACCAGACCAAGACCTTCATCGATCAGACGGCAGAATTAGGCATGTACTACATTTGCGACTGGCACATGAAGGAAGGCAATCCGAATGACGAAGTCTATAGCGACGCCCCCTACTACTTCAAAACGATCAGTGAATACGTGAAGTCCAAAGGATACATTCACGTGCTCTACGAAATCTGCAACGAACCAAACGGTTGCACATGGAGCGATATCAAGCAATATGCAGACAAGATATTGCCCATCATCCAAGAAAATGACCCGGGAGCCTGCGTCATCGTAGGTACGCCTCAATGGGATCAAAACATCAACGAGGCACAAGAGAACCCGATTCAAGGCTACGACAACCTGAATATTCTATACTCATTCCATTACTATGCCTGCTCTCATCAACAATTTCTTTCCCGTTTGGTGAATGCAGCAAAAGTAATCCCTGTCTTCATCTCTGAATGGAGCATAGCCGACTTTGATCCCGAGCAACAAAACTCACGTAAAGTGGAATCCTCCTGTTATACTAGTGCCGAACAGTTAATAAATATTGCCAACGGTACCGCAGGTCAACAGATCAGTTGGTGTGCAAGCTCATTCAGCGAAAAAGAAAGTCAGGCATCTTCTCTGATGTCTTGTGAAAACATGAAGCTCAGCAATACCGGCATGGAAATATTCTCACTCCTTCCTTGGATTTGTTGCGAACCACCGTGCTGTCTAGGTCCGTGCTATGAGAACTTATGCCAAGAAGTTCCCGGCATTGTCGACTTGGGTAGATACGACATGAATGAAGAAGGGAACGTAGAAGACATGGGCTTCGGAAAAATCGGATCCTCTTACGTCGGTGGTGGTGAGGGAGTCGCCTACCACGAATTAAATTCCTACAGCGACGAGAAGAACGACCGATCACTCTGTAACGGAGCCTTCAAGCAGGCCGATGAAGACTTTTTCTTCCGTCAAGACGAATGCGTAGATGCCAAAGCCTGCTATGGTTTCACAGGACAAGAAGGCTGGCACAACTTGTGCTATATCGAACCGGAAGAATGGATCGCCATCACATTAGACATACAAGAACCTGGCTACTATTCAATAGAGGCTCTCTGTAATTTCGGCTCCAAACAAGTCTTTGGAATCACCTCCATCACATACAACTGTAACTTACTGGTTGACAAATCAAACGACAAAGAGTTGAACCAGATTGCCTTCGTTTCCGAAGTTCCTGACCACGGAGACGAAAATGACAAATATTGGGAATGGACAGCTCCCGTAACCGACCTCGACACAAAAGGAGACGCAAGCAACTATGCTGTTCTATTCAAGGAAACGGGAAAACATACCATCAAAATCACATTCCAAGATGGCATTGAAACAAAACCTGCTGGCGACCTCGGTCCGCTCAATTTCACGAAGGTAAAAGCCTACAACGGCCTCGGCTACGACACAAAGAACGAAGATTACCTCTCATTCGACAACAGTCTCATCTTCCCTAACCCAAGCAACGGAAACATCTCTGTCGCCACAGCTGGGGAGTTGATAATCACCGACCTAATCGGTGAAGTCGTTTTCTCCGCACAAGTGGAAGCCAACACCGAAATTAGCACCCACCTAAAGGCAGGCAACTATATCGCCAAAGTCAAGACAACCAATGCAGTAAAGGTAGCTAAGATAATTATCAAATAAGGATAAACAACCTTAGAACTATAGGAGGAGATGGATTGCCCAACTCCTCCTTTTTCTTTAAAAAGCCTTGGGCTGTATATGTTTTACCTCGAAACTGATTACACCACAGCCTTCTAACAAGAAACAACTTGGAATGGGGAATCTAAACCAAATATATTTTTATCATCGAGTTCAAAGTGGAGGAGAGCGCAGAGAAGGCCTTGGCGCAAATCGAAGAGAAAGGCTACGCAGCGCCTTACCAAAACGATGGCCGCCCCATCGTGAAAATCGGAGTCAACTTCTCTTCAAAGGAACGAACAATCGAGGGGGAAAAATCAGGGAATGACACAACATTAGAGAGATATGAGGGTCCTATTCCTATGCTAAAAAACGCCGTTTTTGTATTTTTTTTGTGAAAACATTGTGAGGTAAGAAAAAAAAATGTAGTTTTGCCATGCTTATACTCAAAATGTAACCGAAAACCAAGTAGGATGAAAGGAGAGGCGGAGACCAAGTGAGGGTGACAAGATGAGGTGGAAGCATGGTTGGCTATGTATATTTTGATAGGGTTGAAAAGATCCATGATAAGCAGTTTTACAGAACTTTAATTAACAATTTTAATAACTCAAATTTTGGAAAAAATGAAGAAATTTTTCTCATTATTAGCCGCTGCAACATTGGCTCTTTCAATGACTGCAGGTGAGCAAGACAACTATATTCAACAATATGGTCGTCTTAAATTGAATGGGAAGCAACTTTCCGACGAAAACGGCAATGCCGTTCAGTTGAGAGGTTGGTCATCATTCGGTTGGATGAACAACTGGGGAGATTGCCACCAAAAAGGACACTTGCAACAAATGAAGAGATGGGGTGCAAGCATCTATCGTGGTGCCATGTATGTTGAAGAGGGTGGTTACAACAGCAACCAAAGTGGATTCACCCAACAAACAAAAACGTTCATCGACCAGACAGCAGAGTTGGGTATGTACTACCTTTGCGACTGGCACGTATTGTCTCCAGGAAACCCTAACGATAATGCTTATCGTGATGCAGAAAACTACTTCCGCGAAATCTCTAGCTACGTAAAGTCAAAAGGCTATAAGCACGTGCTCTACGAGATTTGTAACGAACCTAACGGCTGTAGTTGGAATGATATCAAGAGCTACGCTCAAAAGGTATTGCCTATTATCCAACAAAACGACCCAGGTGCTTGCGTTGTCGTAGGTACTCCTCAATGGGACCAATTGATTGACCAAGCACAAAACGACCAAATTCAAGGTTACAACAATTTGAATTTGCTCTACTCATTCCACTACTACTCATGTTCTCACCAACAATTCCTCTCTAAGTTGGAGAATGCAGCAAGATCTATTCCTGTATTCATCTCTGAGTGGGGTATTGCCAACTTCGATGGTGGTGTTCAACAAGGTAGAAATGTTGACCAAAGTTGTATCTCAAGTGCAGAATCATTGATGAGAATTGCAGACGGATCAGCAGGACAAAAGATCAGTTGGTGTGCATGGTCATTCGGTGAAAAGGCAGAGCAAGCATCTTCTTTGATGTCTTGTGGTTCTATGGAATTGTCAACGACAGGAAAGAAAATCGTAGAATTCTTAGGTTGTTCAGGAGATTGCTTTGAGCCAATTGTAACATCATGCTACGCTGGTACTTGTCAACCAGTTCCTGGTATTGTTGACTTGGGTATGTACGATGAAAATCCTGATGGAGGCAAAGAGGACATGGGCTTCGGAAAAGTCGGAAGCACCTATGTTGGTGGTGGTGAAGGCGTAACCTATCACGAGGAAAACACAACTGACGATGAGGTTAACGACGGTTCATTGTGTAATGGTGCATTCAAATGGGGTGGTGAAGGATTCTCCTTCCGTCAAAACGAGTGTGTCGATGCATCAAACTGCTACGGTATTAACAACGATGAAGGATGGCACAATTTGGGTTACATCGAACCAGGTGAGTGGATTGTTATCACATTGGATGTACAAGAGCCTGGTTACTATAGCGTAAAGGCATTGTGTAACCCAACTACCAACCAATACATCGGTATGGGTTCTGTTTCCCACAGCTGTAACTTGATTGTAGATATCAACACAGACGAGGATTTGGCAGGTATGGCATTCGTTTCTGAGCACAGCGCATTCAACACAGCAGATTGGGATTCTTGGAAATGGTACTCTCCTGTATCAGATCTTGACGACCAAGACGATGGCGACAACATCGCAGTTTTGTTCAAAGAGGCAGGCGAGCACACAATCAAGATTTCATTCATGACTGGTATTGACGTAGATGCAGCTGGTGACCTCGGTCCACTTGAATTCACAAAGGTTAAGGCTTACACTGGTCCTGGTTATCCAAGTGTTAATGTAAACGACGCTCCAGCTTTGAGCAGCGACCTCATCTATCCTAACCCAAGCAACGGTATCTTCTCTGTAGCTACTGCTGGTGAGTTGACTATCGTTAACTTGGTTGGCGAGGTTGTTTTCTCTGCTAACGTAGAGGCTAACAAAGAAATCAACTCAGGCTTGAAGGCGGGTAACTACATCGCAACTGTTAAATCAGCTGAAGGTGTTAAGGTTGCTAAGATCACTATCAAGTAATTCATCTTTGAATAGTTGATTCTTACTAAATAGAGGAGAAGGACAATGTCCTTCTCCTTTTTTATTTAGGTCTTGCCTAATTAATGACCGATTTTTGTTCGCAACGCTAATGGTCCACCATAAACAAAACACACCCTACCCCATCCAAAGCTAAAATCGAAAAGAAATGCCTCCTACTGATTTTTGAAAACTCTGCCAAAATGACTACTTTTGTAGCCGAATTATATCAGAACTAATTTCGATGGGACTAATTGAAGAAATAAAAAGAAGACGCACGTTCGCAATCATCAGTCACCCTGACGCAGGTAAGACAACCCTAACCGAAAAACTGTTGCTTTTCGGTGGTGCTATCCATATCGCCGGTGCCGTCAAATCCAACAAGATAAAGAAAACAGCCACCTCCGACTGGATGGAAATCGAGAAACAACGTGGTATCTCCGTGGCCACCTCCGTCATGGCTTTCGACTACGACGGATACAAAATCAACATTCTGGATACCCCCGGACACCAAGATTTCCAAGAGGACACCTTCAGAACCTTGACCGCCGTTGACAGCGTAATCATCGTGGTGGACTGTGCCAAGGGTGTCGAGGCTCAGACACGCAAACTGATGAACGTGTGCCGTATGCGTAACACCCCCGTCATCGTCTTCGTCAACAAGATGGACCGCAACGGTAACAATCCCTTCGACCTGATGGACGAACTGGAAAAGGAACTCAACATCCACGTCCGCCCGCTCTCCTGGCCTATCAACCAAGGTGACAAATTCAAAGGGGTCTATAACCTCTACGAACATAAACTCAACCTCTATACACCCAACAAACAAATCATCACGGAAAATATCGAGTTCAAAGACATCAACAGCCCCGAGTTGGAAAACCACATCGGAACGGAAGATGCCCAGCAACTGCGTGAAGATCTGGAACTAATTGAAGGCGTTTACCCAGAATTGGACATAGATAAATACTTGGCGGGACAAGTGGCTCCCGTTTTCTTCGGCAGTGCCCTCAACAACTTCGGTGTAAAGGAACTATTGGACTGCTTCTGCAAAATTGCTCCAAGTCCGCAACCGACCCAAACAGTGGAACGTGAAGTAAGACCTGAAGAGGAAAACTTCTCCGGATTCGTCTTCAAGATCCACGCCAACATGGATCCTAACCATCGTAGTTGTATCGCCTTCGTCAAAGTATGCTCCGGCAAGTTCGAACGCAACGTCAACTACAAGCACGTACGACACAACAAGCTTCTCAAGTTCTCTAGTCCGACCTGCTTCATGGCTCAAAAGAAGGAGACCGTGGACGAGGCTTGGCCTGGCGATATCGTTGGTCTCCCTGATTCGGGCGGAACATTCAAAATCGGCGACACATTGACCTCTGGTGAGAATATCCACTTCAAGGGCTTGCCAAGCTTCTCCCCTGAGATGTTCAAATACATCGAGAACGACGACCCTATGAAGGCAAAACAACTCAACAAGGGCATAGAACAGTTGATGGACGAAGGTGTGGCTCAGCTATTCACCAACCAATTCAACGGAAGAAAGATTGTCGGTACCGTGGGACAACTCCAATTCGAAGTCATCCAATACCGTCTGCTCCACGAATACAACGCCCAATGCCGTTGGGAACCCATCAACCTCTACAAAGCTTGCTGGGTGGAGAGCGACGACAAAGAGGAACTGGAGAACTTCAAGAAGAGGAAATATCAATTCATGGCCCTCGACAAGGAGGGACGGGATGTCTTCTTGGCCGACTCCGGCTATATTCTCCAAATGGCGCAATCCGATTTCCCTAAAATCAGATTCCATTTCTCATCCGAATTTTAACTCATAAGGGCATGGAAGTAGGTCAAACATACACCCAGACAATTACCGTACGGGCAGAAGATTCGGCCGTAGCATTAGGTTCGGGAGGATTAAACGTCTTCGGGACTCCGGCCATGATCGCCTATATGGAGAGCACCGCCCTTTCCATGGTGAAAAACGATTTGCCGGCAGGGAGCGATACGGTAGGCATTGAAATCAACGTTAAGCACTGCAAGGCTTCTGCCATCGGTGCGAAAATCACATTCACTGCGACCATCACAGAAATCGACGGCCGCAGAATCGCCTACGAGATCGAAGCGAAGGACGAACAAGGAGACCTCATCGGATCGGCTCAACATCAACGCTTCATCGTGGACAAAGAGCGTTTCATGAGCAAACTGAAATAGCAACAATATGAGAATTGATATACTATCAGCCGTCCCTGAATTGTTGGACAGTCCGTTGAACCACTCCATCCTGAAAAGGGCTCAGGCAAAAGGTCTGGCGGAAATCGTCATTCACAACATTCGCGACTATACGCTCGACAAGCATAAGAAGATTGACGACTACGCTTTTGGATTCAGTTCAGGCATGGTAATGCAGATTGAACCCATTGACCGACTCATCTCCCACCTTAAGGAACAACGCGAATACGACGAGGTCATCTACACCTCGCCCGACGGTGAAATGTTCAACCAAAAAATGGCCAACAGCCTATCGCTTCTCAACAACGTCATTATCCTCTGCGGTCACTACAAAGGTATCGACCATCGCATCAGAGAGCATCTGATCACACGGGAGGTTTCCGTCGGCGACTATGTACTGACAGGTGGGGAATTGGCTGCCTGCATCATGACCGATGCGATAGTTAGGCTTATTCCTGGTGCCATGACAGACGAACAATCGGCTCTTTCCGACTGCTTCCAAGACGACTTGTTGGCTCCTCCTGTCTATTCTAGACCAGCAGAATACAAAGGTTGGAAAGTTCCTGAAATACTTCTCTCCGGCAACGAACGGAAAATAAAAGAGTGGGAATACGAACAAGCATTGGAACGGACAAAACAATTACGCCCAGATCTATTGAAATAATTTTCCACATAAAATGCGGAGATAAACAATTCTTCCCCACATTGAAATGCGGGGCTAATTTTGTGTCGTGTCTTCGACACGGATCGTGAACTTATGATAATTCTTAATCAATTCCTTGTGATCCTCACGTCCAACAGCGATGCCTGCTCCTTTTCTGAAAAAAGAGAAGACAATGCATTCCTAAGCGAATCCAAATCATGAGCCACTAAATACCGACAGCCATAGGCCGCCGCCAACTTCGACAAATCGACCCGATGAGGAGTCTCAAAATAGTCAGACATCTCTGGCAGTAAAGGAGGTCCTGCCAGACGACGGAAAATACCACCGCCTCCATTATTCAAGACCACCATCTTCAATTTAGAAGACAAAAAATCATTCCACAAGGCATTGCTATCATACAAGAAACTGATATCGCCCGACAAGAGCACCGTTGGCTCCTCCGTTGCGACAGAATAGCCCACAGCCGTAGATGTGGCTCCATCAATTCCGCTCGTTCCTCGATTAGCGTGGAAACAAATCTGCTGTCGCCATGGGAAGCGTTGACCAATGCGAACACTCAAGCCATTACTCAGATGCAAAGAGACCTTTTCTGGAAGGTTCTCCAACAGAGCCCTGACAGCCACCTCTTCTCCCCATTCCTTCAAAGGGTAGAGTTCCTCCTGACGACGTAAAATCGTCCTCATTTTTGTCGTCGCAGAATCGAAATAAACCGAATCCTTAACCTCCAATTTTCCTATCAGTTGTTGGAAGAAAACAGCAGGCTCCACCTCCACCCGATCCGTCAAGCAACGGAACGTGTCGATAGTCCACTCCTCCTCACCAATATGCCAATGGTAAGAAGGTCGATTTTTACGGAAAAACAGCTTGGCAGACTTGGAGACAAGCGCACCTCCTATCGTAATCAAAAGATCAGGAATGAAAGCCTCCGTCTCCTCCTCCGTTATCGAAGAGAAGAAAAGTTCCGGATGGTTCAACGTCGAATCAGAACAACCATTGGAAATAAGCTCTGCCACCACAACCACCTTTTTCCCCGACAAACGGGCAAGCAACGACTTCAAAGAGGAATCACCACGCATATATCCAGCTAAAACCATCACCCGCTTAGCTCGATTGAATCGTTCGGCATAAGCCTCAACAAGAGGATCATCCAAATGCAAAGGGGCAAGAGCCGAAGCAGAACGAACAACCCGCTCCGCTGCCATTGGAGCCTCACACAAACCATAGAGGGGTTCTACCAATGGAACATTGATATGGATAGGCGCCTTTCGTCCTGACATGGCCGTCATCAAGGCATCATTAACGAGGCGGTTGGCATACCAACACGATTCCGCATCATCATGCGAAGGCAGTTGATAGGATCTCTTCACAAAATTAGCCAACGCTCCTTCTTGCCGAATGGTCTGACTGTCATTCTGGTCAATCCACTCCTTGGGACGATCGGCCGAGAGAACGATCAAGGGCACCCGCTGGTAATAGGCCTCCGCCACAGCCGGAGACAAGTCGAGCAAGGCCGTACCCGAAGTACAAACCACCACAACTGGACGATTCGTAGCCAAAGCTACGCCCAAGGCAAAAAAGCCGGCACTCCGCTCGTCCACAACAACACGACATGTCAATCCCGGCATCCGATTGAACGCCACCGACAAGGGTGCATTACGCGACCCAGGAGACAAAACCACATCTTGCACTCCATGCGCCTTGCACAACTCAACCAAGATTCGAACAATCGCCTTATCTGTCGTTTCCATACCAGAACAAGATTATAATTAAAATTAAGTGTCAAAAGATAAAAATCAGAGGCAGTATGTCCTTGTGAACAAGACCAATAGTCACAGTCTCCATTGCGTATTTTCTAAGCTTCCCCTCTGACAAAACGATTCATCGTCTTCGATTTAAGAATCGTCTCGTTCCATTCGTCCTCCGCATCCGAATTCTCCATGATACCACCTCCGACGAATAGCTCCGCAGCATCCTCATAGACCCGCATACACCTCAGATTAACATGAAAATCGAAATCGCCACCATCCACAGGACCTAAAAAGCCTGAATAGAAAGAGCGATCCGTCAATTCCGTGCAACGAATCAAATCCATCGCTACTCGCTTCGGATAACCACACACGGCAGGTGTAGGATGCAACGATTTCAACAGAGGAAGGGCATACGACTCGTCAGGTAAGGTCGCAGAGAAGAAGGTCTTCAGATGGCATACGTTCCCAGCCAGAACTGAAATTGGTCCCTCCGTTTCCACATTTCCAACCCCAATACTCCGCAAAGCCTCCGCTATATAACGCACGACCAAAGCCTGCTCCTCCGAATTCTTAGTTGACCAAGAAGAGGACGAGGAGTGCATGGTTCCTGCCAAAGCAACCGTCTCCACATTTTTACCCCTCTTTTTCAGAAGCAACTCTGGTGTGGCGCCCATCCACAAGCCCTCCGTCGGAATATAGAAACAATAGACAAAAGCATGGGCACACTCCGCCAACATCCGACGATAAGCGTCCAACCAATCGAACCCCTGCTCTGTCTGACAAACCTGACTACGAGAAAAGACCACCTTGCCTACCTCTCCCTTGCGAATCGTCTCTATCAACTGATTCACCCGCCGAACATACTCCTCTTTGGAGAGCGGTTGTGCTGGTTGGCTTGGATGGATCGTTTGGGAAGGCTTTTGCTCCAAAAAAGAGATTCTTTCGTCTGAAACAAGGGATTCTCCGTCCATCAAAAAATCAGCCTTCAAAAAATAGGCAGGACGACCCTCTCCGAAAAGGAAAGGAGCTACGAGAAAACCTTTGCAATTGAAATCCAAAGCATTGAAATCTGGGACAATCTCCATATCGGGCGACCGCTGCACGCCTACAACTATCGCTTCCGTATCGGGGAGACGATAGGAAAAGAAGGGCATTCCCTTCTCTTGACATAGAGGCAGCAAATCTAATCCCATACTAAGAGGCAAAGATTAATAGA
>JAGCWQ010000153.1 GCA_017961765.1 Paludibacteraceae bacterium
CGGGTGTACAAGATGGCGTTGCTTTTGAGATTGCGGTAATGATTGTATTGTCCAATCATCATCATTAAAATCAGGAAACACTAAGAGTTGTGGATGCTATAAAAGAGAAAATGCAAAAAAACTTTATTCTACTGTTAGACAGAATGATAAAAAATTATATTCTGTATGGAATGGGATAAAGCAAAGATGCTATAACAAAAATAGCACAGCATACCATAACTACGGCGGTAGAGGTATAAAAATGAATGATGATTGGGCGAATGATTATAAAACGTTCTATGAATGGGCTATGAAAGCCGGGTATAAGTATGGACTTGAAATTGACAGAATTGATAATGATGGTGATTATTGTGAATCGAATTGTCGTTTTGTCAATAAAGAAATTCAAGCAAATAACAAGCGTAACGTCAAACTTTATACGATTAATGGGATAACAAAATCTTTGCCGCAATGGTGTAGAGAGTATGATATTGATTACTATACTGTTAGACAAAGAGTGTTTAAACTTGGTTGGTGTATAGAAAAAGCATTAACAACTCCAAAGAAGGTTAAAACTTATGAAAGGAGTAAAACATGAAGGTATATTACGAAATTAAAGACATTCTCGAAAAAGAATTAGAGCAAATCGCAGATAAACGTGAACTTACCTCTAACAACCTTGAAATCATGGACAAGGTTGTTGATATCGTAAAAGATATTGAAACAATTTGTGCTATGAAAGAGGCAAGCGAAGATTATTCAGGTGCTTATATGCCGAGATACTTTTATGAAGATGGAAATATGAGCAACAATTCGTATGCTATGAGTAATGGTTCATATGCAAGAGGTAGAGGACGTTATGCAAGGCGTGATTCAATGGGTAGATATTCAAGTGATGATGGTTACTCCGGTTATGAAAGAAGAAATTATAGCCGTGAGGATAGCCGAGATCATATGATTTCTGAATTAGACCGTATGGAGCGTGAGGCAGCAGACGAAAATCAGAGAAATATGATTCATAATTGGAAAAATCAGTTGAAAAACGCATAACATTTACTTCAAGAAAGAGGCGGGATAAAACCCGTCTCTTTTTGTTATGGCAAAACAATTTGAGTAATTTAATAAACAAAATGTTGCAAATAATAAACATTTAGTATATACTAAAGTAGTGGTAAATATTAAGAAAGGAGTTGGAAATGGTTATAAACAAACTAACGTTAAAGCAAGCCCGTGTGTTAGCGAATTTAACGCAAGATCAAGCGTCAGAAAAACTCGGGATATCGCGCGGTACGTTAATTGCATGGGAAAAAGGATATCGAACACCAAACTCAAAAATGATACCTTTAATTACCGAGACGTATGGAATACCATATGACATGATTATGTTTTTAGAAAAGGAGGACGATTAATGGCAACAAAAAATGAAGTAGCAACACAAAAGAAACAGGGAATTGCATCTTTCCTTGCAAGTGATGCTGTAAAAAACAATGTAATGTCTGTTGTTGGAGAAAAGGACGCGCAGAAATTTATATCGAGTGTCGTAAGTGCGGTTCAGACAAATCCCGCATTGGCAGAATGTACTAACAGTAGCATTTTGTCGGTAGCATTGGTAGGACATTCACTAAACTTACCTCATTCTCCACAGTTGGGGTATTATTGGTTTGTGCCTTTTGAAAACAAGAAAAAGGATGCAAACGGCAACGAATATAGGGTTAAAGAGGCTACATTTCAGCTTTCATACCGTGGATATATTCAGCTTGCATTAAGAAGTGGGGATTATAAAAAAATCCACGTCACCGACATTAAAGAAGGTGAGTTGAAGTCATATAACCCTATTACTGATGAGTTTGAATTTGAACCTATAACCGATTATGAGGAAAGAAAGAAGAAAGAAACAATCGGTTATTATGCGTTCTTTATCCTCACCAACGGATTCAAGAAAGAACTGTATTGGTCAAAAGAGAAGATGAACGATCACGCCTTAAAGTATTCAGCGACTTATAGGAGTGATAAGAAGTGGGTTAAAGACAAGGCTTTGTGGACAACAAACTTTGACGATATGGCCTATAAGACGTTGATAAGAATGTTGATATCGAAACATGGTATTATGCGTACAGATATGGCTACGGCTTATCAATCTGATATGGCAGTAATTGATGAAAACGGAGTTCCGGATTATGTTGATAACGTGCCTAATGAACCCGAAAAGGCAGTAGACATAATGGCAGATGTTATAGATGGAGAATTTACGGAGATAAAGCATGAGCAGAACGAGTAGACTTGAATATGCATATAAAGGTGAAAAGCATACTTTACGGGAATGGTCTAAGATTACAGGAATAACATACGGAACGTTATATAGCCGTATTTTAGATCACAAATGGAGTCTTGAAGATGCCTTTAATAAACCCGTAAGGAAAAAGAAATCCAAAAGCGATACAAAAAATATCGAAATGGAAAAAGAAACCCCAAAAATAGAAGTAATTTCTTCACAAATCAAGGGACCGAAAACAAAATTTAACTTGTCAGATGATAATTATTATTCTAACGAGGCCAATTTAGTTTACTGTTCAGCGAGTCAGTTTAAAGATTTTGTTGGGTTCCCTTTAAGACCTGGTTGTGAGGAAAGAGCCTTAAAAGCCATTAGTGGTGAATATAAACAAGAAAACACCAAGGCATTGTTACAGGGTTCTTTACTCGATGCATTGTGGGAAAACGATGATCCTGATTACATTATGGAAAGATTCCCCGATTGTGTATCAACAAGAGGCGTAACAAAAGGTCAGTTAAAGTCCGAGTATCAGCAAGTAATGGATATGTACCAACGTACATTAAGGGAAGAAAAGTTTTGTGCTTATATGTCGGGTGATAAACAAACCATTATGACAGGAACTATCGAAGGATTAGATTTTAAAATCAAGATGGACTCTTTCATTGACGGAAAGGCAATAGTCGATTTAAAAACCACAAAATCCCTTGATAGGAATTTAAGATATTACATTCCTGATAGTGGCGAAAGACTTCCGTTTTACCTTGCATATGGGTATGACACACAGTTGGCTATATATCGTGAAATAGTACGTCAGAACACGGGAGATAAGCTAAGATGTTATATCGCTGCCGTAGATAAAGACGCACACCCCACTTGCGATATAATTGAGTTGAATAACAAACTCTTAGATGATGCATTAGAACACGTCAAGAGTCATTGCAATCACATAATTATGTTGAAAAAAGGTGAAATTGAGCCTATTCGATGTGAAAGGTCAGAATGTGATTATTGCCGTGACACACATAAATGCCAGGTTATCAGTAGCGAAGAGTTTGAATTAAGTGACGAATAGGAGCATGAATGAAAAGTATAGAAATTTGGAAACCTATAAAAGATTATGAAGGATATTATGAAGTTTCAAATTATGGAAATGTAAGAAGTGTAGGACGATATATAGATTTTGGACGTACAGGTTATCATTATAATAAGCCAAAAATATTATCTGCTATATCTCATGGGAATGGTTATTTATATATAACATTAGTAAAAGATAAAAAGAGAAGCAATAAATACATACATAGATTAGTTGCTGAAACTTTTATCGAAAATAAATACAATAAACCATGTGTGAATCATAAAGATTTTGATAGATCGAATAATTATGTTGAAAATCTTGAATGGACTACATATAGCGAAAATGTAAATTGGTCTGTTAAAAATGGAAATTTTAATATTCCTAAAAATAATTGTAAAACAAATTTGGCATATGGCAAATACATACGATATAAATGTGGGAAATACGAAGTTTATTTTCCTGGTAAATACATTGGAAGGTTTGATTCGTTAGAAAATGCTATATATGAAAGGGATAAGTATGTCAAAGAGCGTTATAACTAAATATGAAAATATTAGCGTATTTTCAGGTAAACCAACGCAATGCACACACCACTGCGTGTTCGGTAATGGTATGCGACAGTTAGCAGATAATTACGGACTTACGATTCCTTTGACAAACAAGGAACATAATTTGTCAAGTAAAGGAACGATATATCAGATTCATGGAAACCCACCTGCCGAAAAGCTTTCAAAAATGTTAGGTCAAGTGGCGTTTGAAAAGGAATACTACAGAAAATTGGTTTGTGGCAAAAATGACGTAGATCCCGCAAGGGAAGAGTTCAGAAAAATTTTTGGTAAAAGTTATCTTTAAGGAGGATAAAATGAACAAGTTTGTATGCATGGGAAGATTGACTTCCGACGCCGATATAAGATATTCAGGCGAAACAACAATAGCAAAATTCAGCATTGCGGTTGACAGAAGGTATAAAAAGGATAACGAAACGAACACAGATTTCTTTAAATGTGTGGCTTTCGGAAAGTTAGCAGAGTTTGTTGAGAAGTATTTGAACAAAGGAACAAAGGTGGTTATCGGCGGTAGATGGGAGAATAACAATTACACCAACAAGGACGGTGTAAAGGTTTACGACAATCAGATTGTGGTTGAAGAAATCGAGTTTGCAGAAAGCAAGAAAAACGATTCTACACCCAAAACCGATGCACCCAAAAAGGACGAAACACAGTTTACGAATATTCCGGAAGATTCTGATGACGAATTGCCGTTCAATTAGTGTAAACAGGGGGTTATACAATGCAATTTGAACCAAATAACAATATGCCACACTTCACAATACCTGGAGTAATGCCAAGCCTTAACGAGTATTTAGCCGCTTGCAATAGAAATCCGCATATAGGAGCAAAAATGAAGCGAGAGCATACTAATATTGCTTGTCTTTGCATCCGAAGTGGATTAAAGAGGTGGAACACAAAAGATAAAATCATTCTTCATTACCATATTTATGAACCAAACATGAAACGGGATCACGATAACGTGCTATCTACGACGTGTAAATACGTTCAAGACGCGTTGATTAAAACGGGTGTAATCGAGAATGATGGATGGAAAAATATTGAAAATTTTACTCACGATTGGTTTGTAGATAAAATCAATCCAAGAACGGAAGTGTGGATAGAAGTTTTAAGCAAGTAATTTTCGATTTTAAGCGTTTGTTTGTTTACAGACGATAAAGATATCACCTAAAGACAAATAAACGCTTAAATCGCAAAATAAGAGGTAATACAGCATGAAATATTTTAATAAACTGTCATTAGAAGAAAAGGTATTATATAAAGTGTGCTATCGGAGTTGTGGACTTGATATGTCAGGTTTTGATTGCATAACTACAACGAGTTATATAGCTGAGAGTCTGAATGTATCACAGTACAAGGTAAGAAAAGCATTGAAGAACCTGGAGAGTCACGGACTTGTAAAACGAGTTTGCGAAGGTGGATGTGCAGACGATGAATTAAGAGTGTTTTGCGTTAAAGGATGGATAATAAATCCTGTAGTAAGACACACAATGATTTACAAACGTGCTAATTGGGAGTCAAGTAAATGTGTAGGACATTGTTGGGACATTGTACCTTCACAGTTCTACGCAACACAAACCGCAGAATGGTTTATATGGCAAGAAACATTAGATAGGAGATATAAGAGTTTATGAGCATTTATAGTGATTATGAGCATGGATGTTTAACGGATGAAGAATATCGCTTTTTAGTAAACAGAGAAAACCGGAAAGAAAGGGAAGAGGAAGAAAATGCAAGACATTGTATGGATGATGAAAGACAGGATAAGAGGTGAAAAACGTATCTATTATCCACAACCTTTTTGTGTTAGCAAAATCGAAGATAACAAGATTGAATTTACCAACGGGTGCATTATGGGTGGTAATTATTTGGTTGGGAGTTTGATTTTTGAAACAAAAGAAGAATGTATAAACCACTTTTTAAAAACCCACGATTCCTTTGAGGAAGAAATTCCACAAGAAGAAATCCCTTTTGAAAGAAGAACGGATTGGGATAATCATATAGTAGTCAAATTCGATACTATTGAGCAAACAAGCGTTTACCTAAATTCTTTCTCTAAATTAGTGAACATTTCAGACGAACTTCCGTGGCATACAGAGTACGTCGATGCGCTGTACATGGAAGTAGGCAGTTTGACTTTGCATGAAATATCAGAGTATGTGAAAGAAGAATACGGAAAAAATAGAAGGATAACCGTATTCCAGGAGGATATGCTAAGATCACAAATTTTCCAATGGGGAAATTACAAGGATGTTGAGTGGGTACATTTAGGTGAAATTATGGGGTATGCGTAAAGATGGAACATAAGATAATAAGTCAAGATACATTTTGTGGTAAATGGCATTATGTATATGCGTGTGATAAATGTGGAAAACCCGTGGAGAAAAAACACAAAATCCAAGATATTCATTATGCTTTATGCCCTGAATGTCAGAGAGATTATAGAAATTCAACTCGAAGGGAGAAGTACAAGGAAACCGGAGAGTATGACAGAGGTTTTCATGTAAGAACTTTGGAAGAATTGGATTTAGGAACTATATATGCGTTATATAGAGCAAGACGTACAATCAAGTGGATTGCCGACGATCAAATGACAGACGAGGAAACTGTAAAGGCAGCACTTGATAAAATTTTTAACAAGGGAGATTAAAAATGAGCACATTAGGAGAAGTTGTTAAGGAATTAAACGAAAAAACGTGTCAACCGAACCATTGTCATGTGGCATTAATACACATGGATTTACTTCCCAAACCTACAAACGAGGAAGATAACACTATGCATGATTTGTTAAAACAGACGTACGATTGGCGATATGACAAACCTGGTGATGATGATGTTTTCCATGTGGATTTAACCGCAGATAATATGAGATATATCGGTAGAGCATTAGATGTTTATAACAGGATTATCTTTGATTTACACATGAAACAGCACATTGAAGATATTATTAAAGGTTTGAGTAAATCAGATTGACTCTTTACTAAAAAAGTAATATAATATCGCTAATAGGTTTGACGGAACTTATTACAACATAACAAGAGTAAAATGGGATTATCCTATTTACTATACAGCCGTTTGTGGGTGCCGTCACACTCATAAACGGCATTTTATTTAA
>JAGCWQ010000154.1 GCA_017961765.1 Paludibacteraceae bacterium
TATTCATTATTTTTTTTCATCCGTGGCGGCCTCCTCCTTTATCCAGAGGGAAGCTCCTATATCCGACGAATCACGGCTCGCCCTGTCTTCCCCATAAATGTCCGTGCGACATTCAGGGAATTGCTTGTAAAGGGATTTGTCAGCTTTGCCAATGGCTGCCGAGGTCGAATCCAATCGGAAATCAAATTCGTAGTTATCCCAGTCCACCAAGACGAATCCCGGATTCCCGTTCCATTGATTGTCCACAAATGGATGTTGGTCGTCCCCCTCCTGCAACGTGTCGGATGAGGCGTTTTCACTCTCTAAATCAGCCGATTTCAGAAGACAATTCCGGAACGAATAGAGGAACGGTCCCTTCTCTTTGTCGCCGCTGAGCTTGATTTCCTCCTTGTAGGTGCCCATGATGATGCAATTGTTGAAGTCGGCCTTCTGCAAAGGAATCAAAGCCTCTTCGGCAGTGTGTAATTCGTAGTTGGAAAGAACCACGCTACTGTTGAACCGACTATTCCTTGGATACCCGATGATGGAACAATGGTTGAAGAGATATTCGCCACCTTGCAACAAGAGATTGGCATTCAACGCATTGGAAATAATGGTGTTGTATGCGTAAATATTTGCATTTGTCGCTTTCAATGCCACACCCTTCGTGTTGTGGATCCAAGAATTGGATAGGGTTGCCCTTCTGTTCGCTTGGTCAATCTCGGCCGAATCGATGCGGAGTGCCGTGTTGCAGCTACGGATGATGCAGCCGTTGAAGATATTGCCTGTGCTCTCCTTCGTGATGGATATGCCTTCCCATTGTCCCACAATCTTATCGTAGAGGATGTTGTCGTAGATATAATCCAGTCTGTCGCCACGGAAAAGAACCGGAGCTTTGACAAAATCGCCGTTGACTATGATTCGACCTTTGATTTGCAAATGGGCGTTGTTATGGAAGTAGAGTTTCGTTCCCGGCTGGAGGGTGAGGGTAGCCCCCTCGGCGACGGTCAGCGTGTCAAAAATCAGGAAGGGTTTCGCTCCCGTCCATAGAGTATCCTTCTCAATTGTGAACCCTTTCAAGCGATAGGCGTCCTGTCCGTAGGCGGTCAATTTCACGTCCTGTCGATTGCCGTTATAGAGAAAAACGAGGGAGTCCAAAACGTAGAAAGGAGCCTCTTTTCCCGACTTTTCAGCCCTTGCTTGGACAAAAATGTACATACTATCCTTCGCACTGAGCTCAATTCCGTTGAAAGTAGAACCACTTTTGCCGTTTACATTGATTTGAAAGCACTTAACGGATGATTCATGGTATATTTTATCTATGCGAATAGATTTGTTATTGTTGTTATATACCATTATTCGCTTGGTTGCAGTAAGTGATTCCGAGAAAATCGTATCAAAAGAGAGGGTGTCAACGGAGAGCGTCAACTTATAGGAAGAGTCCGTAGTAAAATCTTCGTCTTGACAATTTCCCAAAAGGAGGGGAAAGAGAATCAAGGAGAGAAAAAACGAGATATTAAAATTGCGCATACGTTTTAAAATTATAAAATCGGAGGGTAGGGAAGCGTCTTGAAAAAGAGGCCACGTCCTTAGCAACCACACCCCACAAAAGTACTCATTTTTGAGAGATTTTGAAGAATAGCGATGAAATATTGTTGCAGGGGAAATATGGAAATTTCATTTAACTTTTCTTGCCTCTGTCACCCACCGACAGCACCTATCGGTGCAATCGGTTACTAATAGGATAGGCTTCCTGCTTATAGGGCAGACGAATATTCTCCAATAACATATTGAATTAATTTTAAATAGATTTGATTCCAAGAGTATTAAGAGAGCTAGTTTAAAAGGAGATTTACAAAGATTCATAAAAAAAGCGTTGCAATGATGCAACGCTGTGAGTGAGAGGTGCTTGAACTTATATCGCGCAATTTATATCACTTACACTGCAAATATACAACCTTTTTATAAAAACAATAATGACCCCACAAAATTTTGAAAAATTATTAGCTCGGCACGCCATCCAGAATGAAAGATTCGTGATAGGGAAGCCATTTGAATTTCAGGTTGAAGCAAAGACAAATCCAAACAATACCTTAATAAAAACATCCCATTTATATATTTTTTAAACAAATTTCGTGACAAAATCATTATTTTATCACTTAAATTTGTAAGTCTAAGTGTCGTCTTTAAAGCAGGTCTCTAAAGAGACGCGAGGTTGTGTAACTTGGAACACTCAATAGGTGATGAATATCAATTAATTAATTATTCATATATGAAAAAGGTATTAAAGGTTGTAGGAGGAATCCTACTGGCTCTTTTGCTTTTGCTTTTGATCCTGCCTTTCGCTTTCAAGGGAAAGATTAAGGATTTGGCAATGCAGGAGGCGAACAAACAGTTGAAGGCGGATGTCTATATGGAAGATTTCTCGTTGAGTTTCTTCAAGAATTTTCCTCATGCGTCCGTAACTATTGAGAATTTCGGCGTTGTAGGCCGAGATGAGTTCCAAGGCGACACGTTGGCTAACGTCGGTGATTTGACCGTCGTCGTAAATATTGCCAGCCTATTTGGAGACTCATACGAGATCAACAAAGTATCCCTTTCCGATGCTTCCGTCAATGCGAAAGTCTTGGAAAACGGCAAGGCGAACTGGGACATCGTAGCTTCCTCCGACTCGACAGCCGAGGAGCCGGCAGACACATCTGCATCATCACCATTCAACCTCTCTTTGAATCGCTTGACGGTGGACAACCTGAACGTCCGCTTCTGCGATATGCAATCGGGCATGAATGCTTTGGTTGACGACTTGGATTTGACACTCTCCGGTAGCTTCTCTCAAAACGACTCGATGGGGGTTGCTTCGTTGGCCAACATCAACGACATGGCTTTGAAAATTGCTAACGTAAGTTATGCAGACTCTTCCATGCACACCTCCCTCGATCATTTCGACTTCACTTTTGAAGGCTCCTTCTCCGAGGCGTTGGCTAAGTTGAAGACACAATTGGGCATGGAGAACCTCTCGTTCTCAATGAACAAAATACCTTATCTTGTGAATGCGAAAGTGACGGCTGACATAGATGTTGATGCCGACTTGAACAACAACAAGTTCACCTTCTCGGAAAATAACATCGCATTGAATGCCATCCAAGCTAATTTCGACGGTTATGTGCAACTGATCGACTCGGTAACGACCGACCTCGACATCCGTTTGAACACACCTTCCATCGACTTCAAGCAAATCTTGTCCTTGATTCCAGCTATCTACGCAAAGGATTTCAAGGATATCAAGACAGACGGTAAGGTCTCTTTGCAGGCTGCTGCCAAAGGTCGTATGCAGGGTGAAACATTGCCTTCATTCGACGTGAAGTTGGATGTGGCTGATGCCATGTTCAAATATCCAAGCTTGCCAAGCTCCGTTGACAACATCAATATCCAAGTGGCAGCTACCAATCCTGGAGGCGTGGCCGACTTGACGGTGGTGGACATCTCTAAATTCAACTTCGTGATGGCAGGCAATCCTTTCGGTATGCACCTCTTGTTGAAGCGTCCGGTTTCCGATCCAGACTTCGATTTCGGAATGAAGGGTACCATCGACTTCCAAAAGTTGAAAGAGGTTGTTCCTTTGGATAGCATGGAGCTTAGCGGTGTCTTGAATACGGACATCACCGCAAAAGGTCTGCTCTCATACGTAGAGCAAGAGGCTTATGACAAGTTTGAGGTGAAAGGTCTCTTGAATTTGGAGAACATGGTCATCAAGACCAATTCGTTGCCATACGATGTGAACGTCTCCACAGCCAACTTGGATTTCTCAACGAAATATGTAGACCTCACCTCGATGAAAGTCCAATTGGGCAAAAACGATCTTTCCGCAAAGGGTAAGTTGGAGAACTTCATTCCTTACGTGATGAAAGACGAGGTATTGAAAGGAAGCCTCACAGTCAACTCCAACTTCTTCAACTTGAACGATTTCGCGACGGAGTCGGGCGAGGAGGCGAATGTACAAGCAGAGGACTCTGTAGCTATGACCGTGGTTGAAATCCCTGCCAACATCGATTTCGCCATGAACGTGGACTTCAAGAAGCTGATCTACGACAAGTTCGAATTATCGGATGCAGAAGGTCGTGTGACGGTGAAGGACCAAGTACTCAACATCAGCAAACTCACGACAAAAATGATGGGCGGTTCGCTTAACGTAACAGGTAGCTACGATGTTCGTGACGTGAAAAAGCCTATCGTTGATATGGATTTCGGTATCAACAACATGACTATCTCCGAAGTGTTTACAAAAGTGGAGACTGCAAAACAATTCGCACCAGCCCTTTCACAAGCGTTGGGTAACTTCTCCATGAACCTTAAGATGAACACCGCTTTGGGCGAGGATATGATGCCGATTTTCAATTCGATCACCGGTGGTGGTACGTTCGATACGAAGGAGGTACAAGTGATGGGTGTCAAGGCTTTGGACAAGGTGGCAGAAAAACTTAACATAAAGGAGTTGAGCAACCCTAAGTTAAAGAATCTCTTGGTGAAGTTCGCCATCAAGGACGGAAGCATCATCACAGAGCCATTCTCAACCTCTACGAACGGCATCAAGATGGATGTCTCCGGTTCATCCAAGTTGGATCAAACGATGGACTATACGGCTGCCATCGCCATCCCTGCAGCAGCATCCAAGTTGCCAGGCAAGTTGAACGTAGCAAGCGTGGCTAACGTGAAGATTGGCGGTACCTTCACAGATCCTAAGATTTCCTTGGATCTCACCGATGTCAAAGAGCAAGTGAAAGAGGAGATTACGAAGGTAGTGGACAAGGCTGCACAAAAAGCTTTGGAAGAGGCTAAGGCAACACAAAAGAAGATGTTGGCTACAGCTCAAACACAGGCAGACAAGATCAGATCTGAGGCAAAATCCGCAGGTGACAAGCTCGTGGAAGATGCAGAGGCTCAAAGTGCAAAGATGGTCAAGGCTGCCAAGAATCCAATCGAGAAAGCCGCTAAAAAGAAAGCTGGTGAATCTTTGGTAAAAGAGGCAAGAAAGCAGGCAGACAAGTTGAATGCCGACGCAGATAAGAAAGCCAACGAAATTGTAGCCAACGCTCAAAAGTCTTCAGACAAGATTGTAAAGGACGCAGAAGCAAAGGCGAACGCAAGCAAATAAAAAACACATAGACTTGACAGATAGGAGAGAGGGCGTACCCAACGGTGCGCCCTCTCCTTTTTTATTTTATGTAGTTGTGTCTTTACTTCTTCTTATAGTAAGTTTTAACGCCGTTTTTATCGGTTCTATACCCATCTGAATAAGTGAAAGTATTCTTTTCATTGACAGCTGGTTCGCCATTACTGAATTGAGTATATTCATACTTGGTAACACGTCCTAAGTCGTCGTATTCATAATCTTCAACACGGTGGATAAGGCCTAATATGGCTTTGGTAGCACTCTCTAAGTTAAAATCCTCTTTCTTAGAAGGCAGGGGAGTTCCTTTGAGTTCTACCAATGATTTGATTTTTTTTACGCCGTTGATAGTCACATACGTCTTGCGGGTGGTAGTAATATCTGGAGTGGCAGAATTGTTGTATTCTGCATCTGTATGTTCACGGATACATGCCGAACGTTTAACAATCAAGGTGTCGTTTCCTTCGGCATCGAAATAGGTTTCGATAGTCTTTTTGAAAGCAGACTCCGAAAGTTGTTCTTCAGAAGATTCGATACGTTTATTGCCCTCATAAGTATAGGTGGAAGAGCATTCGTCCGATTCTCCTGAGTATTCATACGCTATTACACGGTTTTGCGAATCATATTTCCATTTCTCGAAACCGTTCAATTCTCCGCTGTAATAAAAGTTTTTGGTGACGAGGTTACCGTTGCCATCATATTCATGATTATAGGACGAAGTAATCGCTTTTTCATAATATAAATAATAGTTAATAAGCTTTCCATCAGTACGATATACGTATTTAGAGGACGTATCACCGTTTGCTTCGAGTTCATAAAGAGGAGTGTTCCAATCATACTCTTCGCCAACGAGTTTTGACGATTCAGACCCGCTATCGACAGTAGCAGAACCACTGGTTTCGTTGGATTTTGAGGCACACCCCGATAAAATGGCTACGGACAATGCCGTTAAGCCTACTAATTTTAAATAAATTCCTTTCATATAGTATAAAATAAAAGTTAACAATAACGTTGTAGGCACAAATGTACTAAATTTTAACATATCCAAGTTTTGCAAGTGGGGGAAAACACTTACAGACATAGATGGTGGCAGAAAAAAAAACACTCCAAACATTCCAACAGAGAGCGATTCATATAGATAGACACAAGGGGCGATCTTTCTTTCCGTTAGAGGCTTTTGCGACAAGTAATCGAATCAAAATCAAGTATTTATTAAACATAAACCAACGAGAAGTCTATAAGGGTTCAACACACGACTTTACACCCCATAAAGAAAAGTATTTACAAAATCTACTTTTTTTTCGTTAATTTTGTGTTATTAGGAATTTTTAAATAACTTTGTGGTCAATGTGTTCGAGAAAGAAGCCCGTTGGCTACGGCTAGACGAAAGTCGGAAGTTTTGATGAGGTTCTGATTCGAGAATGAATAGATAATAACAAATACTTAATAATATTCATGAAAAAGATATTTTTGGCTATTTCTCTATTGATAGCAGCTTCTGTATCAATGGTGCAAGCACAAGAAGACGTTAAAGTTAGATTTGGTTTCACTGCAGGTTTCGCAATGACCAAATGGAATGGCGATTTCGATTTAGGGGGAGAAGACTTCTCTTTTAGTCCTGGTACTTCATTTAATCCCGGTTTCCGTGCCGGTGTAGTGGCCGAATTGCAAATGTCCGCAAAATGGTCCGTCCAGCCCGAGTTGCTTTTCTCTTACGAGGGAACCAAATTGGATTCAATCGGTACTGCAAGTGCCATGTATATAAAGACTCCTATTTTGGTGTACCGTAATTTCCAAAACATAGGTCCTGGCCAATTGTCACCAGCTATCGGTCCTTACTTCTCATTCGGTTTGGGCGGAACGACAGACGGCGAAGAGACGCTTGGATATGACGGTATTGCCGAGAAGTTCGACTGGGGTCTTCAATTCCGTATCAACTACGAAATGCAGAGCAAGGTGGAAGGTTTGTTCGCCTACATCGGTTACGAGCAAGGTTTGACAAGCACCTACAACATGGGTATCATGGTAGGCCTCGGTTATAAGTTCGCTTATAGCAAATGGTTGAAGTCTGCTAACAAGGGTATCTTCAGTTATTGATAAATGCGTTTTAAAAAGATATACGTCGAGATTACCAACGTTTGTAATTTCGCCTGTAGTTTCTGCTTCCAATCGAAGCGTGAAAAAAAGTTCGTATCGCCGGAAGATTTTTCGGCGATACTTTTTTCTATCAAACCCTATACGGACTACCTCTACTTGCACGTCTTGGGCGAGCCTTTGCTCCATCCTCAATTCGAAAAACTGATTACTATCGCCCACGAAATGGGGTTTCATATCAACCTGACCACCAACGGTTCGCAGATTGCCAAGCGGTTGGACTACCTCCTTACTGCGCCCATCCGCCAATTCAACATTTCACTGCACGATGCCGAGGAGAATATTCCACCAGCTCAATGGAGCGACTATTTGGCTTCCGTCTTCGATTTTGCAAAGCGCAAATCCTGCGACAGCTACATCTCCCTTCGTCTCTGGAATGGGGGTGTGGAAGCCTCTTCTCCGTTTAACTCGTTTTGCTTGGAGGCCATCAACCGAGAATTCGATGCTCAAATTTCCATGAACCGAATGACGGAGCGAAACATCAAACTGCAACCTCACGTCTTTTTAGCCAATGCGGCCCGATTCTCTTGGCCAGGCGAACGACAGTTGGACATCCGAGAACGCTACTGCTACGGATTGGATACCCACGTTGCCATCTTGGTGGACGGCACAGTGGTTCCTTGTTGCTTGGATGCCGATGCCTCCATGGCGTTAGGGAATGTTTTTAAGGAGGAGTTTGGAACAATCATCAATAGTGACAGGGCAAAACGCATTATAGAAGGCTTTCGAAGAAACGAGGCGGTGGAGGAGGCCTGCAAAAATTGCGGCTTTAGAGTGAATTGCTAACCTTGTAAAATAGTTGCAAACCATTCATTTAACTATTTTTTATGTTCTACAATACACTTTTTGTAAAACATGCACTATATTTGCACTTGTATATTCAAAACGAAACAAAAATGAAAAAGATTTTAGTTTTATTGGTTTCTGCATTTGTCTGCTTGACAGCAAGTGCTAAAGTTAGTGGCATCGAGGATGCGAAGAAGGGTGATTTCAACTTGGGTCTTCAACTCGGTTTGCCAGCTGTGGACAAGTTTGAGAATGGTGACGATCCAAGTGCTATTCCAAACCTTTCATTGGATGCTTCTTGGGTACTTACCTCTGGCTTCATCAACACGAAGGCATTTGGTCAAAACGGTGCAATAGATTTGGGTCTCTACTATGGCTTCTGCCACTACTGGTATGATGAAAAAGATTGGGATGAGACATTGAACCAAAACATCATCCTTGTTCGTTCAGGTTTCCACTTCCAATTCGTTCCTAAATTGGACACTTACGCAGGTGCTTTTGCTGGTGCTAACGTATGGTTCTGGAATGCAGAAAACAAGAGTACTGGTGCTGAAACTGATAACGACGACACTGACGCATGTTTCGGATTGTTCACTGGTGCTAAGTACTACTTCAGTGATGCAGTTGGTGTGAAGGCAGAGCTCGGTCACGACTTCAACGAGGACAACTATCCATTGATTTCAGCTGGTATCACATTCAGATTCTAATTTGATTCTAAAATAAAAGACGGGAGGTTGGCAACAATCTCCCTTTTTTTGTCCTTCCTGACAAGCCTTCAATACTTTTGGCATTAAACTTGTTATAGGAAGGGTGGTGATTTTATTGAATTATGAATAACAAAGTATTAGCAGTAGCCTCCCTTTTCTTTGCTTCGGCATTGGGCGTTTCCGCTCAGCAGGAGTCATTCAAGAAGGGTTGTGCAGTGATGGATCTCTCCATCGGTACTCCAACCAGTTCGGGCTGTGACAACAGGGAAGTCATCATGCCTCCTGTCACGATGACCTTGGATTTCGGAGGACCCAGCGGTTTCATAAAAAAACGTTCTGAACGAGGTAAGAAGTCGTCCAAAAACTCAAAGAACGGCAAAGGAGCCTTGGGCTTCGGCGCCATACTCGGTTTCTATCAAGACGATTGCTGGGGATGGGATCGGTACCATCGCTACGACTACAACTATTGGTATGATGCCGACGTGTACAATTTCGTGACGGCCTTCCGATTCTCCTTCCATGTGGAGCCCGTAAAGAATATGGATGTTTATCTCGGATTGTTGACGGGAGGACGGTTCCGCTATTGGGATTATAATGAGAAGTACTATTCCCACTATGGTAGCGATCCTAAGAGCCACGCCTTCTGTTTTGGTCCATTCACCGGTATGAGATACTATTTCGGTAGTGTGTTTGGCTTGAAGGCGGAGTTCTCGGTTGATTCGGGTTCTGGTTTCCCAAATGCCTCTGCAGGTTTGGTCTTTAAATTGAAAGAAGGAAGTTCTAAGAAAAAATAGGACCGCAGAACAACAGACGATCCTTGTCGATCCTCATAGCCCCGCATTTCTAATGTGGGGTTTGTTGTATATGCCGCACAGGTAGGGGAGACAAGAGACATTTTACAACCCAATGTTCCTGATACAAGGATAAAAAAAGAGCATCTTTTCAGATGCTCTTTTTTGTGATATGGAATCGTTTTTTACAATTTCACCAATTTGTTTGTCTGCGTATCAGGGAAGATGACGGAAGGTTTGAAATTCTTCGCCTCCTCAAAGTCCATTATCGCATAGGACATGATGATGACCACATCGCCTTTCTCCACCTTACGGGCAGCTGCGCCGTTCAAACAGATCACGCCAGAACCTCTTTCACCCTTGATTGTATAAGTTTCAAAACGTTCCCCATTGTTGTTGTCAACGATGACGACTTTCTCGTTAGCAATGATGTTTGCCGCCTCCATCAACTCCTCGTCGATGGTGATGCTGCCGATATAGTTCAAGTTTGCCTCCGTAACCGTCACGCGGTGTATCTTCGATTTTAAAACTTCAATCAACATAATTCAGAAATTATAGCGTCGTTAATTTGTGTGTTGTCGGCCACCCTTATTTAGGTTCCTTGTACTTGATGTTGTCGATGAGCCTTACCTCTTCTCCACAATATACGGTAACACAACCGACAGCGTAGTTTGTATCGTCCCAATTTTGGATGGACTGCATTGTCAATCCGTCAACGATGTCGAAATACTCCACCTTGAGGATGGGCTCGCTGTTGATTTGGTCAATAACCCATTGTTTGAGCTCCGCCACACTTTTTTGTGGTACAAAGGTACAACTTTTTAATAAAGTTTGGGATATGAGCACAGCTTTTTCTCTCTCATTCTTGGAGAGCCTCATGTTACGGCTACTCAAAGCCATGCCGTCCGTCTCCCTGACGATAGGGCAACCCACGATTTGAACGGGGATGTTGTATTGCTTCACCATCTCGCGAATGATGGCCAACTGTTGGAAATCCTTCTCGCCGAAGTAAGCCCGTTCAGGCTTGACGATTTCGAAGAGACGGCTCACCACTTGAGCCACGCCGTTGAAGTGTCCAGGACGGAATTTTCCCTCCATCACCTTGTCCAGCTGACCGAAATCGAAGACACGAGTGTCAGGTTCGGGATAGATTTGCTCCACGTCAGGGGCGAAGAGGATAGTGCAGTTGACCGATTCGAGCAGTTTCGCATCCTTGCTCAAGGTGCGGGGATACTTCTCCAAGTCAGTCTTGTTGTTGAATTGCGTTGGGTTGACAAATACGCTCACTACGCACACGTCGTTTTCGGCCACACATTTTTTTACCAAGGAGAGATGCCCGTTGTGCAAAGCACCCATCGTAGGTACGAAACCAATTCTCTTTCCTTCTTTCCTAAGTTTGTTCAACTCTCTCTGCAATCCTAATGTTTTCTTACAAATTTTCATGTTTGAATGTAAAATTAAGAATGTTCAACAATACATGTGAGGGGAATTTTGTAGGAGATCCTTTTTTCTTTTTGTCCCGATGGTTTCGTGGCGGGACAACTCGGGTCAGTCCGTTTAGCGTTCCCTAAACATAGTGCAAAGGAAAGAAATAAATATAAGATGGGAAAGAAAAAAGGAATCTAATTTCGTTTTACGCTCTACACGATTGCATAAAGAATCTAGGAGACGATTTCGAAAACGCCTCCTAAATTCGAAAGTTATTAAAAAACAATCTGTTAGAAATGTCTAAAGAAGTCGGGTAATTCTTTTGTCGAATATTACTTATCCGACAGCCATCCTGGCTTTCCGACATTAACTTCTATACCTGCCATGTCACAGAATGAGACACCTACGATGTTATTCTCTCAAACCATAAAAGAGCACATGATACTTATCAAAATCCTCACGGAAGTTCGGACCAGGCTCCTTAGCATGGATCAGACGCACCTCCACACCACGGCGGATGAGTTGGGCAATAAGCGCCAGAAACGGTTTCTTCTCTTTGCCCATCTCCACATAGAGGTCTTTGATATCGGCGGTGCCAATCCATAGCGTGTGCTTCACGGATTGAACCCGTGATAGCACTTCGGTGTAGTGGGCGGTGTTGGGGATGAAGGTGAGCATATACTATTTGTTTTTGCATATCAATTACAACTCCGTCAAAAGGAAACCCATATAGAAGGGTAGGGTCAACAACGCACCTTCCCTTCCGACATTGTAATCGCCTAATTTCAGGGCGTCATACACATGGTATTTCTCGGGGTGCTTCAGCAGTGTGGACATGGACTTCGCATTGCCTGTCCGAGCCTTGCATTCCAAAGGCACACACTTCCCTTTATAGCGAATCACAAAATCGATTTCTATTCCGTCTGTTTTATGGTAATAATATAATTTACGCCCCATCTTGCAGAGAAAATCAGCCATCACATTCTCGTAAATGGCCCCCTTGTAACTGAGCAGATTCCCCCGCAAAACGTCTGATTGCGTCCCCGCATCCAACATGCTGACGAACAGGCCTGTGTCGGTCATATACACCTTGAACGAGTCATGCAACGCATTGCCACTCAACGGCAACTCTGTTGTCGTTAGGTTATAACAGCGTTGGATGATTCCCGCATCCTCAATCCATTGCAGGCTGCCGATATATTCTTTGCTTCGTCCCCCTTTCCGCACCGTGGCGAACGAGAACTTTTTATTATCCTTGCTTAACTGACGAGGAATCGACTCGAAACATTCACGAATCCTATTTTTATCCCCAGGGTTGGCATACTTCACCATGTCGGACTTATACTCTTCCACGATACTCCGCTGAACCGCAACGACTTGATTGATGTCCCGAGTGTTTAAGAAGGTACGAACAGCCGCTGGCATTCCACCTACCACAATATACTCCAACAATAACTGCCGCATCCGATTGTGAATTGCCTGCGGTACAGGTGTCTCCTCAGCCAACATCTTTTTCAACAAGTCAAAGACAGGATCCTGCAAACCATTCGCCCAAAGCCACTCTTCAAAATCCATAGGATACATGTCTACAATCGTCTCGAACCCGACTGGAATTGACGTTTCAGCATCCGATGACCTGTAACCGCTCACGCCTAGCAATGAACCTGTACATATAACGTCGTACCTGCCATCCAACTTGAAAAACTTCAATGAAGCTCGTGCTTGCGGACAGTCTTGTATTTCGTCCAACACCAGACAAGTCTTCCCCGCTTCAAAACGAGCTGACGGAACAGCGGCTGAAATAGCAACTGTTAAATAATCAACCTGCAAAGAACCATCGAACAACTCGCACAAATCCTTCTGCTCGTGGAAGTCAATGTAGACTACATTCTTATAGTTTTTACGGGCAAATGACAGCACCGAGCTCGTCTTTCCACACTGACGACACCCCTTAATGACCAATGGATTCCTTCCCGGTGTATTTTTCCATTGCGAAAATAAACTATCTATCTTTCTCTTATACATGCGATTACAGTTATTTCACAATGCAAATATACATTTTTTCGGGCGACTTTTCACCATATCCCCACACTTTTTCGGGCGACTTTTGTCAATCGTCACACACTTTTTCGGGCGAGTTTCTCTCTCCACATAGAGGTCTTTGATGTCAGCTGTGCCAATCCAAAGCGTGTGCTTCATGGATTGAACCCGGGAAAGGACTTCGGTGTAGTGGGCGGTGTTGCGGATGAAGTGGAGCATGGGCTATTGTTCTAGTGTGGATTCACAAGCTTTGTCTTGGCAATTCTCACAGACTGATTTGTCTGCATCTGGATATGCTTGAGCTATAAGACAATCGAGTTTACTTAAAAATGTATCTTTGTTTTCTTCCTTATCGACAGGAAAATAAAAATGGTTATTGGTATCGTCTTTATCACCTTCTAAACTTTTTAGTTTTTTCCCAACCCAATTTTCGTTCATTAAGCATACAGTATTGTTTTCAATATAATTTGTGAAATATTTATCTTGATATTTAAACCAAATATCCCAGCCCCAAAAGAAATCACAGTTTTTTATTTTCTGCTCACTTTTAATTATTCCATTATCGACTAAATAGGCGAGCCAAGAATTGTTATGTAAATCATCTAAAATCACATTCCCATAAGCATTCCAAACGCACCCCTTTGTTCCCCACAAAACAACCTTATCCCCATATATTCCCAATGATTTATTTGAATTTTTATCTTTATCTCTGCTATTTTCTATTAATTCAGAACAAGATAACATTTCCTTCCACCCTGCGCATTCATTAATAGAATTATTCTTATTTCTCCTAAAACAATCTTTCAATTTATTGGTAACAAGAATTTTCCAATTTTCATTTGTTCTTATTAGAGGAAAATTTTCATTGGGTTTTTCTTTATCATATAGTGAAATCAAAACCTTAACAAGATTGTAGTTGTTGTCTTCGTTTTGCTGCCATAAATCTTCTAACAAATCTGTTCTTTCTTGAAGACTTTGACCAAATGAAACATTTTCGCAATTATCATTTTCAAATAAAGCACTGATACAACCTTTTAATAAAGGATGACGTTCTGCGTAAAGTATGTCATTTTCGGGAAAACCACGATTATGGTCTTTTTCATTCAATATAATTTGTTTCGCTTTAGCGATTTCTTCGTTGATTTGCTCTTCCGAAAAAGCAAATCCTTTTTCCCATTGCAGTTTAGTGACTACTTGATATAAATTATTGGCGTCCATTTTGTTTGAAACCTTATCAATGGTTTCACAAGCATTTTTTATGTTTTCAGCAGTAATATTGGAATTAAGCACCAAATTTCTCCACAATCTCATCCATTTATATAGAGCATCGTTTCGATATTCTTTGGGTGTTTTAATCAGTGCGTACAATAATGGAAGTGTTTTGACATATGATGCATCCTTTAATGCTATTTGATATAAAACGGTTTGGTCTGTCTTGAAATCTAATATACTAATAACACTATCGGATATATTGTTGATATACTCTTTGATTTCTTCTAAAGTTTCTAAACCACTCTTGATGAATTTAAAAACTTCATTATTGAATAGTGAAGTCTCTTCAATCCAATAAATAGGAATCATTTTTTCTCCATTAAGTAACAAAGAAAATGTCTTCTTTTGAACGTCTTCTATTGGTGATTTATCCGATAATTTGTTTTTTTCATCTTTTCCCCATTCGTTTAGAAATGAAACATACTGCGATTTTATATTATTCTTTTCTTCCTTTTTTAAATCCACCAAGAATTCCTTTTCATTCTTTTTCCAATATAACAAAAGCATACTATAAAAGAACCGTATCTGTTCATCGTCTATTTCTTCAGGATACTCTTGTCTTGTATTTCGGTTTTTCCAAAACAATTCAGTCCAATCATTATCCATCTTTATTTGCCATTCATTTTTAAAGTCTTCATCAAACTTGGATTTAACTTTAACTTGTTCATCCATCCACGATTTCAAATTCTCAAAATATGACAACGGACGACCACGACCATTCATTTTCACATAAACATCTTCATCAATTCCTTTATTGTTAATATCAAGAAAATCGAAAGTGATATTTTTCAAATGTGGATTGTCTGGAATCATTTCTTTATTTTCATCAATCAATTGCAATGTGTTTAGCATATTACAAACAGTTATATCTGACAACCAGCCAAACACAAACCATTCGCTATCAATGATTAACTCTCTTAAGGAACATTTTTCTTGTTTTTGTTCCTCCAGAATACCATCCAGTTTTATTCTCAATTGTTCACAGAAATTGTCTGCAAATTCTCGGGATTCGAATAGCAACTTAACTTTAAAATCGTGTGGATTCAAATACAAATGTAACAGCCACAAGGTTATAAGACGTTGTTGCCCATCAATAGGGACAAAACCATTCCCGTTGTTATATCCATAGATATAATTCAAACTCACTTTAGTTGCATCGTCTTTTAGTGCAGAAATCAACTGGCCAAGAAATGGTTCTATCACATCAAATCTTCCTCCCTGCACATAATCACGTTGCAATAGTGGAATTATAATGTTTTGTTTTTTATCTATAAATTCTGTCTGAAAAGTTTTCAATTCTGTTTCCATTTTATTGCTCTCCATGTTTTGTTTCGAAATAGAATTTTAATTTTTCCTGCATGTCAGCAAAATATGCATTGTAATCATCTCGCCCCCAACAGTTAAGATTCACATTGCTTTGCTTGTTGTAGGATTTTGTGTAAACCTGTTGAGTACATACAGGGACATAAACTGATTCAACATTAAGCTCCGTATCGTTATCGTTTCTCAATCCGCTCGCCATTATTACGATTCTGCGTTTACGAGAAAATAATGAATTGTGAAAACTTTTATTTGTATGTTCATCCAGCAAGACCAAATTGCCTATCCCTTTTTTGTTTTTTTCATCTTTAATGGGATTGTCATCAACCTTTACTACAACATACTTGTATAGTTCATCAAAATTGACTTTATTTTTTAAATCGTTCTCTGCTTCTTGTTTTAGTTCTTTTATTTTTGGATCTTCCCCTAAATGTGGAAAATCAGAGAAAACACTATCTATCCAATCTCTTCTGTCGTTGGCAGAACTCAAATTGTTGTCTGTATTTGATGCTATATGTTCAATATTCCAATTTTGCTTGTTGAGTAGTTCAAATGGAAAATTCTCAAAAGAGAATTTCAAGTATTTTTTGTTTTTTAATTCTCTGTATCTGGAAAGTATCGTCTCAATGTTATGCAATACAAATAATTTACGTAATGCAAATTTGGAGTCATCATATGAATATTCATCGAGAATTTGGTGCTCCATTCCTTTTTTTATTTCTTCTTGCAAATATGAAACGAACTCACTTTTTTTCCTCTGTGCATACTCATTGACAAAACCAAATAGTTTGTTGGTACAGGCATTGGGGTTTGGGACACAATAAATAAGAAATCCAATATAATGGAATGTGTATGGGTTGTCAAACAAATCTCTTAACCTCTGATACTTTTCTCTTACTTCTTTCCACATCTCCAACAATTGTTTTGTTGAACAATCGGAAAACTTATAGAATGACTTTCTTGGTTCAATCTGATATTCATCGTATTTAATACCTGCTACTATGTTAAAAAGCAAGTCAATGCGAGATTGTCCTTTCAAAGGTTCAACATCCTTTTGTTGAAGCATATACCAGAAACGATCTTCTGCCAATTGTCGTTCCATCAATTCAAATTGTGCGGCTATTTGCTGACGGTTTTCAAAATCATTGGTTTTGTTTAATAACAAAGCTTTAATCAGGTCACTGTTGCTTAATTGGATTTTGCCGCTATTAATGTTGCGGAATGTTTCGTGTTCCTTGCCATTTTGAACCTCATACCATAGAATCTGAATGGATTTTTTATCTTTAGGTGCATCTAACAACTTGTGAAAGCAATTAGAACAATATAGATCTGATTCGCATTTGTTTTTAAACCATTCTTTTATAGTTAGAAATGCACGAGAAATATAAAAGAAATCTATTCCATCTGTATTTTCAGCTGTGATTTTATCTATTTCTTTCAGAAACGTCTCCCTTTGTTCTTTTGAATTGTTTGTTTTGTCATTTTTTATGTCTCGTTCAAACACAAAGTAATAAGGATCTTCCCCAAAATATTTCCAAAGCAGAAATAGTGTTGTTAGCCTTTGTTGTCCATCAATCACAATCCATTTGTTTTCTTCTTCGGTCGGTGCTACAGCTATAGGTTGCAAGCAATACATCGGTTTTTCATTATCGAGAAACTCCTTAAAATCATCTAGTAAAACCTTGACATTATCTGAAGTCCACTTGTAGCCTCGTTGCTGATACGGTATAACAAATGTGTAACCTTTTAATTCTGAAATAGCCTTTAAATCCATATTTTATATGTTCTTTACGTTTTTATTCTCTACAAACTATATATTCCCTCCAAATATATTAAAAATAATCAACGCCACAACTAAAACCCCACCTTCATCCTTTCTCTTTTCTCTAACCGTTCGTTGTCGCAGTGCTCCATCAGTTTTTTGAGGGTGTGGGCGCTCTCGCCGTGCAGGATGGTGTCGATGGTGTGGTGACGGGCGATGTTCTCGATCTGTCCGCCACTGAAGTCGTATTGCGTCGCCAAGGTGTGGATCTCTTCGTCGCCCAAAGAGGGGAGCATCTCGTGCCAGATGCTTTTGCGGGCCTCCAAGGTGGGTTTGTTGAACTTGATCTTGTAGAGGAAACGTCGCTCGAACGCCTTGTCCAGGTTCTGGGCGAAGTTCGTGGTGGCGATCAGGATACCGTCGAAGGTCTCCATCTCCTGCAGGATGATGTTCTGGATGGAGTTCTCCATCTTGTCGACCGCATGCTCCGCACCCTCCTTCCGCTTGTTGATGATGGCATCCGCCTCGTTGAAGAGCAGGATGGGCATGATGCCCAACTTTTCCGCCTTCGCACGGTATTGCTCGAAAACAGCCTTAATGTTCTTTTCGCTTTCACCCACCCACATGCTCTTGATTTGGGGAATGTCCACCTGTATGACGTCACGTCCCGTCAGTCGCGCGAGTTGCATTGCGGTCTCGGTTTTGCCTGTGCCGGGTGCCCCGTAGAAGAGGCAGGTGAGTCCGCAGCGGAACCCTTTGTCCTTCATCTGTTGGCGAATCGCCTTGTAATGCTCCTCCTCCAGAATATGCTTCAGGTCCTCTATTTGAAGGGTGATCTCCTGGTCGTAGAATAGCTCCTTCGCAGTGATTTCCTCGTGCTTGATGAGATTATTGCGCTGGGTCTCCCGATTCATCGAGGAGAGGTTTAGTTCGGGGAAGAGTTCTTCCTTGACTTGCCAGGTCATGCGGAACGACTCCTTGTTGACAAAACCACCATCGTTGTTGTATTCGATTATTTTACTTTTCAATAGAGGATGAGAACCATGGCTCAGGCTTGTTTTCGTCAGGCACCATTCCGATCTTTCATCGAATAGGGGACTTAAATCATGGAATCCAATCGAATCGTCATTATGGTTAACGAACAGATGCGAGATGTATACTAAGAGCAGTTCGTCCTTCTCGACGAAACCGAAACTACGTAGTTTTTGTACAAAGACGAGGTGTTGGTTGTCATCTAATAGTCTTTTGACACGGGTTTTGGTCAGTTCGAAGGTGAGTTCATCGTTAATTCGCATTGAGAAGATGTCTTCCAGTACGAGGAATAATTCGCCGCAAGTGATGTTAACGTGTCTTTTCGGAACAAACTTCTCATCCTTCCTGAAGGCATCAATGACTTCCATGGGAAGGCGATATCTTATGCTTCGCTTATCACGAGAACAATAGACTATACCACGTTGTTCCAATCCGTCGATGTCGTTCATGAATCGGAGGATGGTAGACGAACTACAATCGAATTTTTCGGCAATATTTCTGAGGCTCGTATTGGACTCGATAAAGAAAAATTCGACGAAAAGAGCCAACATCACACTTTGCCCCATGGTGATTTCTTGCTTCTCGGAGATATACTTCAGCGGTTTGGCTGCCTTCTTGAAAATCTCTTCGCTCAAGTGGGTCTCTTTTGATAGTTTCACTACCTGCTCCACAGCTGTGATCAGGTTCATTCCTTCCTTTATCTTCTTCTTTGTTCCCATACGCATTAATGTTTTTTGCAAAGGAAGAAACGAGGTGTGCCAAATTATGGCAGAGGATCAAGAAATCTTCTTGCCGTGAATGACGGTCTCAGGGGACAAAGTCGGGGTGAGAATGCACAAGGTCGACAGATTACGGATCACACAGAGACCTTGCCCGCGATGTGCGGGTGCGGATCGTAATTCTCCAAGGTGAAATCCTCGTAATCAAAAGAGAAGATATCCTTCTTCTCTGGATTAATCCGCATTTGTGGCAGCTGGCGAGGTTCCCTTGTCAGCTGCAGTTTCACTTGCTCCAAGTGGTTCGTGTAGATATGCGCGTCGCCCAACGTGTGGACGAAGTCGCCCGCCTTGAGGCCCGTCACCTGCGCCATCATCTGGAGGAGCAAGGCGTAGGAGGCGATATTGAAAGGAACGCCCAAGAAAATATCCGCGCTGCGTTGGTAGAGTTGGAGGCTCAGTCGGCCATCCGCCACGTAGAACTGGAAGAAGGCGTGGCAAGGCGGCAGGTTCATCCGTTTGAGGTCCGCCACGTTCCAAGCGCTGACGATGATACGGCGCGAGTTCGGGTCCTCCTTGAGGGTCCGCACCACCTCCGCTATTTGGTCGATATGCCCGCCGTCATAGTCCGGCCAGGAGCGCCA
>JAGCWQ010000155.1 GCA_017961765.1 Paludibacteraceae bacterium
CCCTGCACAGAGTCCTTGCCTTTGAGAGTGACATACTCAATGCCGGTAGCCATCGCAACCTTCGCAGGAAGGTCAAGCATATCCCGATTGTGCTTGACAAGCATTTGGGACATTTTCTGTTTCATTTCTTTCTTGCTCATAGCCCTATTCCTCATCCTCGTCATAAGCCTCATCGGGCCATTCGATTTCTGCGTTTCCGTTAGCGGTCTCGTAAGATTCGAGGTCGGTAGATTCGTCCTCGATAGCCGTTGCAAGCTCACGCAGAAATTCTGCGGTGAACCATAAATCGGTGGTGATAGTGAGTTTTACCTGTGCCATATTATTCTCTTTTCTTATTACAAAGATAGGTAAAAAAATCGACATTTGCAAATTTATTTTTACCTGAAAACATTTGGATTTCTCGAAGATTTTTTTATATTATGCTATGGTAATATCTGGAGCAGCGGGCGGAAGCGTGGATCCACAGTCGTCGTCTCGAGATGAAAAAAAGTGCAACCATTTCTGATTGCACCTTTTCATAGAAACTTTTTGGAATTATGCTACAATCGCATCTCTTTTTTCTCGGAGTTCGGTGGGAGTTACAAGTCCGTTGTGGATATGCTTGTGGTTTTTCTTCGCAACCATCACGCAGTTATCAAGGATAGTCTTGCCCCCGTTGTCCCACGCCTCGATGTGGTGAGCCTCCATTTCGGAGATTTCGTAGTGCAGTCCGTCAATCGGACAAATCCCGTGCTGTCGCTCATAGGCGGTGCGCTTGTCCTTTTCGGAGAATTCACGCAGGGAAAGTTTATTGACAGCCGTGCCGTTGGAAAGGACATATTCGTACACGCCCTTTTTGCAAGTCACCTCATCGTCAGCCATAAGGTTGGAGATTTCGGCTTCAAGTTCCTCTGCGTTGTAGGTGTTGTCCTTGTAGGTGCGATAGAGCTTGCCCCAATCAAGCCCTTTCATTTCCTTGCGGTAGTTCGGGAAAACGGAGTTCACCCAATCAATGACATTTTGGAAATAGCCCCAAAGTTCATCGGAGTTCTCATCCTTATAATGGGCTTTCATATAGTCCTCGATATGCCCGTCACTAATCCAATCAAGGACTGTTTCAAGAAATTCTTGACGGATGGTGCTTTTTCCGATTAACGGGGTTTTACTTCCACCTGACGCTAAATAAGCCACGCAGTTAGTTTTGGAAAACCTACGCTTCGCATCGGAAAGCCACGGCCCAGTATAGTTTGCGTTTCGCAGTTCTTGCTCGGTAAGTTTCTCACCTGCGATATTGATAGTTCTAAACCAATCAAGGCGTTCACTATCGTTTCCCTCACAGATATAGATGTCAAGTGGATAGTGCAGTATTTCATCCTGCTTGTCAGACGGCAGGCTTCCCCACCACGTTTCATCGGAAAGGGAGAATTTCAATCCGCTAATGAATTCGCAGAAAGAGATAGTGCGCTGCTGTCCATCAAGGAGTTCATAAGTTCCGTCAAGGTTTTTACTCCAATACATAACGTTGAGCGGAAAACCTTTCATAATCGTATCGATGACGGCATTTCGCTTTTTGTCATCGTACACGAATTCTCTCTGATATGCAGGGCGGATGTTGAGCTTTCCGTTGTACCCAACAACGCCTTCCTCATCGTCGTTTTTGTACCCCTCAACAATTTGCCCGATTTCGATTGTTCTTCTTGTGATACGCATAATTCCTTTGTTTTAAATTTCTAATACAAAGGTAAGAAAAAAAATTGACATATCCAAATTTATTTTCACTCTGTTGATAACCTGTTCAGCCCGCCGCTGTCCTGCCGATAATATAGCATAATATAGCAAAAAATTCGAGAAAAACAAAAAAATCTGCACCTTTCGGTACAGATTCTTTTAACGAAATGATATTAAACTATTTTAAGAAAAAATGTGTCTAATAAGGCAGTTTGAAATTGTGGATGCAAGGGAAGTTGCACTTGGCGAAAGGCAAAAGAATAAAAATACTTTCTTAATTAAGGATGCCGATGGTGCCATCAATGGCAAACCTACTTATGCAAGAATTTGTATTAAGAGGATTTCCGCCTAATCAAAATTCTAAAATATGGAGTTTTGCCGTTCACGGCTAAATCTTTATCATCATCTCCCTTGCGGAATTTCACAATTTCAAACTGTTCGGGATTGTATTTGTGGAGGAAAGAAATTGGAACGCCCATTACACCATCATAATCCATAGGGATATTTTCAACACGGCTGACTTCGATAGCATCGTAGTTATCGTATTTCGGATATTCGTTTGAATATCTCTTGAATAAGTCAAGTTTCGTGTTGCGCTTTTCGTTGCTGATATTGGTAAACCAAACCACTCCGTTCACGAAAAACATTTTTCTGCCATTTTCCACCTTATATCCTGCGGCATTTTCCTTGACTTCGTAATTGTCGGGTGCATAAAACCACCTGTTCGCCCCGTTCATTGACGCACCAAGCCAAAGTTCATTGTTCTTGATATAAGGGAAAATTTCTTTGTAGGTGATTGCGTTCTGATTACCAATAATAATAAACTTCTTCCCATAGTCCATAAGTTGCTTGACATATTCACGGAACAGGGAGAAAGGCGGATTTGTAACAACCACATCGGCTTCCTTGAGGAATTCGATGCACTCAGGAGAGCGGAAGTCGCCCGTACCTTCGAGTTCCTTGATGGTGATTTCCTCATCCTCAACCTTGCGGTTGCCGTTCTTGTCGCCCTCGTACACGAGAACAACACCTCTACCTTCAGGTTTGTAACCCGTGGTGATAAGTTTCTTAAGTCCTAACTCTTCAAAACGGCTTGAGAAATATTTGAAGAAGTTGCTTTCTCTTGCGTCATCGCAGTTGCAGTAAACGACTTTCCCTTTGAAAAAGTCCTTATAGTTGGACATTTCCTTTTCGATGTCAGTAAGCATCGTATAGAATTCATCGTTCTTTGCTACCTTAGCTGCGTGGAGGTTGGAGTTCTTTGCCATAATCTTAAATAGTATTTATTATCTCATTTCGTTAATGCAAAGATAAGCATAATATCTGACATTTGCAAATTTATTTTATTTGCAGAGTTGGTAAAGTGCAGTATTCTTATAGTTCGGATTGAAATGCTCATTGAGGAAATCTCTTTTGACTTCATCTTCGGTGTAGCCGTTGTTCCCTCCGTTTTCTTTTGAAGCATATTCCATTTTCTTTTTCCCATTGAGGTAAACGAACCAGTTGCCGTTGTTACCTCGGCAGATTGCCATGCCGAACATTTTTTCAGCAACCTCTTCAATGGAATCTGCAGGGAACGGAATTCCGTTATAGAAAAACATGAATTTAGACTTGCTCATAATTTATGCCTTTTTGTTTCTGATACAAAGGTAAGCAAAAAAATCGACATTACCAAATTTATTTTTGTTGAAGATTTATTTGGAATTGTCAGGAATTTTTTTATATTATACTATCTTTTTACGGGGCTGCGGCGTCAGCACAGTCGTCGTTCTGAACATGACTCGAGGATCCGATCCACTTGCCGTCGATCGCAGCGGGATGATCGCTGTTTATATAGCCTAATATAACATTTTTTTCGACAAATGCAAACAAAAAAGCACCTTTTTCAAGGTGCTTTCGGTAGTTTTTTCGTGGTTGGTTAGTCGTCGAGGGCTTCAAGGACAAGCCAGGCGAGTTCGTTTTCGAGGGCGATTTCCACATCCCCCTGCACAACTTCGTCATCTTCGAGTTCGCTCCAATCAGCGTCGGTGCTGATACGTTCGAGAACGTTGGGGAGAAGTCGCTCAGCGACGGCGTTTCGGGTTTGTGCGTCGGGGATTGCGGTGGCAAGTTGCCCCCTGATGATTTCCGCAACTGCGTCACGCTGTTCGGTGGTGAATTCTTCGCAGTAGTAGTCGAGGATATCGTCTTTCTTCCCTTCAAGCCAATCGACAATCCCGATAAGGGTGTCGGTGTCGAGGTCGGAAACGGTGTCGATAGTGTTTCCGCAGGACGAGGACGAGAAGAAGATAATATCGCCACATTTGTCGCGCTCGATTTCGTCGAGGGTGTAGGTGTTGTTGTCGTCGGAAGGGTCCTTGTGGACTATCGGACTTTCGGAAGGGGAGAAGTCCGAGATATAGAAGCGGTCTTCGTTGGCGAAGAGAAGAAAAAACTTGATTTTCTTCACAGCCTCAACACGGACATTTTCAAGAAGTTCTTTTGCTCTTTTCATTTCTCTGCTTTTTTATTCCTCGTTCGGGAAAGGGAGATTGTTCGTGACATAGGTGTCGGTGACATTGGCGACATCGGTGTTCTCGAGGTTGCCGAGGGACGGGTCGTCCTCATAGTCACCCATATTGTAGCGGTCGCCGGCTTTCTCATAGGCTTCTTCTTCGGAAGTCGCTTCGACGGTGATATCCACCCACGCACGCCAGTAGTGACGGATAACGTACTTCTTCTTTTCGGGGACTTCGAACGTGGCGTTCTTCAGCCCTTTGATATCGTACTCGCTGTCGGTGATATCCTCGACGACGGCGTAGTCGGAATCTTCCTCATCGCTGAAGAGGTCGTTCTCAAGGGCGACGTCGATGACATCTTCCTCTTTCAAGCCCTCGCCAGCGACGGCGAAAGAATAACCGCACGGGCCCGTAACATTGACGCTGTAAATCTTTTTCATAACTTTTATTCGTTTTCCGTTTTCTTTTCTTGATACAAAGGTAAACAAAAATTTTGGATTATGCAAGACTTTTCTTAGTTTTTTGTACTCGATTGAGTACCTAATACTCAGCCACGGCTGTTTTCATAAACCACTTCGCATATTCCTCCACGGCGTCCATATCCTTGCAGTCGCAGTCCTCCTTGTGGATACAGAAGTAGTCATAGTAGTCGCTGCCTTCGTCAAGGTAAACCTCCACGAACCAGCCGCCCTCATTGTCCTCGCAGTCGGGGTTGAAAGCAAGCCATACTTTCGTCCCTTTTTTAGTTCTCGCTTCAACCATACTACTTTTTCTCCTTGAAAGCCTCTTTGCGAAGCTTTTTGATTTCTTCGGGATACTCGTACTTGGGATACATCTCATAGTCGAGAAGGAAAACCTGAACTGCAGTCTCTGCTCCGATTACGCCCGTAGCGGCACAGGAGAAACAGACATAGCCGTTATCAGGAACGTTCTTCGCGTAAACCCGTGTGGGCCGCTTTTTGGTAGGGAAGTCGAGCTCGGCAATCTGCCCGTGCTCGTCGGTGGAAAACGTGACGTACTTCTCGCCCGCCCAGTTTTTCTTCACCTCAACTTTTACGATAGCCTGTTTCATTTTATTCCTCGGAGAAAAAGTCGTTAAACACATCCTCCTTGTCCTCTGCGGTGAGGCTGTCCCACCAATCATCGGTTTTCTGAAGGTAGTTCTCATCGTCCCCGTCATAAGGGATACCGCTGGCTTGCTGACGGTCGTAGATACCGTTGTGTCGCCACCAATCTTCGATGTTGTGATTGTACTTGCTCATTTCTTTTCTTTTTTCTTGATACAAAGGTAAGAAAAAAATTCGAATTTTGCAAATTTATTTTCTCTATCTGATTCACCAGGAACGACGCACGCTTCGGACAGGGGATCAGCCCTGACGTAACGGTCAGATATAGCATAATATAACAAAAATATCGACAATTCCAAATAAAAAACGAAAAATCCACCGAACTAATGCCCGATGGATTTTCCATATTATACTCTCTCTATCTCCCTCTCATTTCTTCTCAACGATTTTCATGTTCTCCGTCCTAACCCAAATGGGATAGGGTGCGCCCTCCATAGTTCCGTCCACATAGCACCACCCGTAGTTGCCCTCGAGTTCCTCATCTTCAGTGATTCCGAGCCATTCCCTCGTTTTTTCATGTTCCTCATCGGTTTCATACAAACCCGTCAGTCCCTCCCTAATGAGCCGTTCCGAAAGCACCTCAAGGGCGTGGTCCTCCGAAAATGCAGTTACCTCAAATTCGGAAACACAGTAACCCGCTCCGCTCCAAAGTCCGATTTCGTAAGTCTTTTCCATATCTCTTCATGTTTTTCTTAATGCAAAGATAGGTAAAAAAATCGACATTTGCAAATTTATTTTATCGCTCATTTATTTGGAATTCTCGAGAAAATTGTTATATTATACTATCCTAAAGCCCGTATCCCGCCGCTCCTCAGGATGCTGACGGCGGTGAACAGAAAAAGAGAAGCACCTCTCTCGAGGTGCCTCTCTCATTAGGCGTTGGTGTCCGCTATTCTTCGTAGGATTTCACCACCCAACTGTCTTCGACAAAGTTTCGGTCGTCGTCCCACTCCCAAATAGACACTTGCTCGTCAGAGCCTTTGAGTTCGACTTTCTGCGACTCAGCATAGGCTTCGTCATAGTCGTCCGACATAAAGACGGTGTGCGAATCAAACACATTTCCGTCCTTGTCGAGATATTCGATTTCGACATCGTATTTCGGTACCATATCAGAAAAGGATTACATGCAATCCCAAAGGACGGCATAAGGTTCGACATAGGAATCCCAAGCGTCCGCTTCGTTCAGGGACACGGTGCAGGAATCGGCTAACAGCCCTTTTCCGACTGCGGTTGCCACGGTTTTGAGTTCTTCCTCAGTGCAGTACACGGGAATAACCTTGTTCGCCCTGCCACGAACTCCGCTGCCGTACTTTCGGTTTCCCTCGGTACGGACAAGGCTTCCGCAATAGCCGATAGACACATAAAACATTTTCTTTTCCATATCTCTTGCTGTTTTTCTTAATACAAAGATAGGTAAAAAAAACGACATTTGCAAGTGTTTTCGCTTGGAAAAGTGCGCTTTTTACCCTATTTTTCGCTTGGAAAAGTGCGCTTTTTCAGTGGATTTTCGGTTGAAAAAGTGGACGAAAAATTTGGATTTCTCGTGTAAAATGTTATATTATACTATCTTATGCCTGCCTTCACCTGTCGTCATCAGGATGCTGCACGCTATGAACGCCGTCATTACAGTCGAAACCAGCGATCGTCGACGACGCCAGCGGTCTATATAGCATAATATAACAAAAAATCCGAGAAAAACAAAAAAATCCGCACATTTCTGCACGGATTTTTCACTGATTTCAGGTGTCGGTTAGTTGAAGTGCTTGCTTTCCTGCCAATCGCTGACAAGGGTGGCGAAGTCGAGGTCGAACATATCGCCATCGTATTCGCTTTCGTACCACGCAAGGAACTCGTTCCATGCTTCTTCGCCCATTTCCTCTTTCATCGCTTCACGGAAGTCGGCTTCGGTGAACAGGCCGATTGAGGTTGCGTTCAGGTCAAGCCAGTCGATAAGCTCTTCCTCTTCAGTAAGGTAACGGGGGTCGCAGTCGGATTTTGCGACGGAATAGACTTCGTTGTAGACAAACCAATCGTCATTGACATTGACATTCTTGCCAATATCGACAATCTCGAGCGGTGTTTTTTCTCCGAACATCGTGTTGAACTGCTCCATCGGATAGAGCATTTGGTCCGGATAGTTGTTCTGCTCGCAGTAGTTGTTCCAAATCTCAGCATATCTGCTTTCGGAAACTTCGTCGAGCTTTGACTTGATAAAATTCCTGACACTCATGGTTTAGAGCTTTTGGGTTTCGATATCGAACTCCGTTTCGGTTTCAGGGATATAGGTTTCCCCCGAAAGGGTAAAGCCGTTGGTGCGGAGAACTTCGAGAAGGACTTCCTCGTTGCCGTTGAGGATTTCTTCCATTTGCTGTGCGGTTCCCTCGACATAACCACCGAGGCGAATCCAAAGTTTCTTGTTAGCCATAGTCTTGCTTTCTTTTCTTAGTACAAAGGTAAGAAAAAAATGCGAGAATTCCAAGCATATAGAAAGATTTTTTTATAGAAGATTTTTTCTGTTAAATGCTTGGATTTGTCGATAAAAATGTTATATTATGCTATCTTGATCCCCGTGCAGCGGCGTCTTCACAGTCGTCGGGCTCTGGTCAACCAGGCATGGCCACGCTTCTTCCTGTAGACGTCAGGCATATTATAGCATAATATAAAAAAAATCTCGAGAATTCCAAATAAAAAACGAAAAGAGCGCGAACTTTTTTAGTCCGCGCCCTAATCAAAGAGTGGTTGAGTGGCTTATGGCTTTTTGTTTTATTCGGCTTTTCCCCACGGGCTGTTGTCCCACATGTCGTAGGCTTTCTGCCATTCGGGTTCGATTCTCGGGGTCCAGTTGATGGATTCCCAATACTTGATACTCTCGGGGTCGTTGATATTCTCCCTCGTGGTGCCATCCGAATCGTAGAAGAATTCGTTCTTGAACACATGCTTGAAAGCGAGGAGTGTCAGGCACACGAGGAGGTCGTACGGCTTGCGTTCCGTCTTGCAGAACGGATTGCTGAAATGGTAATCGTCCATAAACGAGCCGTCAGCGTCAATATAGAACGATTCGTGAGCGTTCTTTCCTGCTCCGTTGAAGGCAATAACCTTGTTGTTGAAGATAGGCTCTCCATCACCAGACGGCCCGGCAATTTCAATGCCCATTTCCTTGACTTTCTCCGCAAAGTCTTTCACAATGCAGGAGACGACCGCGAACTTGGACTTGTTGATTTTCTTGGTGCGTTCCCCGTTCTTTTTGTCCCTGAAGGCGAAGTTGTGAGTGTATCCCATATCTTTTGTTCTTTTCTTAATGCAAAGGTAAGCAAAATAAATGAGAATTCCAAATATTCAGGTAAAAACTTTTTGCTATATTTTCTACTCGAAAAATTTGGAAATGTCAGGAAAATTGTTATATTATACTATCTAAATGCCCGCCGCCACGGGCGGAAGCGTCGTACCACAGTATGTCGTCTCGAGATGAAAAAATCCCGCGTAGTCTACGCGGGATTCTCTCTGTTCGGTTCGCTCGGGTTAGACGGTGAGCCGTGCGAGGGCTTTCTGCCGTGCCTTGAGGCGAGGCATTGCGTTCTTGAGGATTTGGCGGACTCTCTCGGCGGTGTATCCGATTTCCTCTGCGATTTCCTCGAGTTCGTACTCTCTGTCGTATCCGATTCCGAATCGACGACAGATAATGTCACGCTCTCTGAAAGACAGCCCGGCCAGGAGTTTGTCAACCTGCGCCTTTGCATCCTCTTTCTCGATTTCTCTTTCGAAACCGTTTCGGGAAGAAGTGGCGAGGGCAACCTCTCCGATTTCGCCGACGGTAGCGGCATCGTCGTCGGAGGACACCGTTTCGTCGATGGAAGTGGAACGGACGGTGCAAATGTCTACTCGATTGAGTACCTTGATACCGTATTCCTGCTCCAGGGCCTCGATGATTTCGTCCTCGGTGGGTTCACGCATTTCGCGCTGCAGGAACTTCTCAGCGATAATCTTGTCCTTGGAGCCGATGATTGCGTTGTTCGTCCTGCGGACGAGAACGTTCTCTTTAAAAGACTCGCTCATAAAGGCTCTAATCCAATGGACAGCCTGCGAGATGAACTTGAAGCCGCGACTCGGGTCGAACGTCTCGATAGCCCGATAGAGGCCGATGGTGCCTGCGGACACGAGACTGCTGACGGTATCCCCGTCGGCGGAGAACTTCTTCGCGACGGACAGGACGAAGCGGAGGTTCGAACAGGCGATTTCGCTCTTGATACGTTCCTTCTCGGCACCCGTGGCAGCGATGTAGGCGTTGAACTTTTCGATTTCCTCATCGGCGGTGAGGACGGTGTAGCGGCGGATGTCGGCGGTGAGGGCGTCGAGGGCAGAAGTGCGAACGGTGTTCAGGTTGTTCGTGTTGGTGATAAGTGTGCGTGCCATAGTTGGGTATTTAGTTTGTTTCTTTATCGTTTCCAAGGGCAAAGTTAAGCAAAAAAAATGAATTGTGCAATAGGTACCGCAAAAAAAGTTGAAAAAATCTTCATATCGCCTTTGTTGTCGTTGTTCTATAGTATAATACGGTTGTTTGGGAAAAATCTTTCACCCGAAGTGAAAAAAATTTGCATTTCCCGTTTTTTTTGTTATATTATACTATCAAAAACCCCTGACGACGCTCACCATGCCTGGCCTTCGAGCTGGTTGTCGACATCGCATACGGCAAGAAGCCTCCGCCCGCCGCACAGCGTGCATCTTATAGCATAATATAACATTTTTTTTGACATTTCCAAACAAAAGCGCATAAAAAAAGAGCACCGCCCTCATTCACTTTAGGAGGACGGTGGGTTATGCTCTTGTTTGGATCTTTTTTAGTCAGTAGTCAGAATTTTTTTAACCTGAACTACGGCTTGTCACGGGGGCGGGGCAGGTGCGGAGTTGTGCTTTTTTTCATAAGCGGTTTTACTTTTTCGGGTGGCTGTTGTTGGTGGCGGGGGCCGTTTCGGGGGCGAGGCTGGCCAGTCTCTCGTCCAATCTATTCAGGGCCGCGGCCACTGATTTGAGCGCGTCCGTCATTTCACGGAGTAGGCGCGGGGTTCTCTCATAAAAATCTTTTTCACAGACAGACATTGGTGTCTTTTTCTCTCTCGTTTCTGTTACAAAGATAGGAAGAATTTTTGACATATCCAAATTTTTCTTTACTAACTCATAAAAGAATCATAAGAATCAAACCAATTGGCACATTTTTCGGTTATGAACGAATCCACATCGTCTGCCCAAGTATCGTTGTCGCACGCATTACTGCACATATAGAATTCCTCCACAATCTTCCGCAAGGTTTCGTAGCGGAAGTGCCGTGCGTCAAAGCAAAGACGAATATCCGTCCACTCTTTCAACTCTTTTCCCTTTGCGAGCACAACCATTGTA
>JAGCWQ010000156.1 GCA_017961765.1 Paludibacteraceae bacterium
ACTTTCTCTTCATCGGGATAAATCATCTCCTGCAAACGGTTGTGGCTATCATAGCGCCACTCCGTCGTATAGGTTGCCACCGCCACGTTAGGGATGACGAGCGTCCTGCGTTGCTTCGTCACCTCGCCCATCTTGCCGTAGAAGTATTCCGTGGCACCTGAGCCGTCCTCCACCAAAGCCAATCTGCCCACTCGGTTGTGGTTGGCGTTGCGGCCTCCGTAGGTGTAGGTCACGTTGTTCTCCGGATGACGAGGATACTCCACCTTCGTCAAACGGTTGTACTCATATTTGTAATTGATCGAATCACCGTTGGCTGTGCGCTTCTGCAACACGTTGCCCGTCAAGTCATAAAGGAACGTGGTCAAGCCCACCGACGGATGGCTTACGGAGAGTTTCCTGCCTGCCATGTCGTAAGCATAGCGGGTCACGTTGTTGCCGGCATCCTTGAGACTATCCAACTGCCCAATCGGGTCGAAGAAGTACTCAATCGGAACCTCCTCGTTCGTTTCCGGTTCATGTCGCACTGTCCGGACCGTCTGTCCTGCGCCGTTGGTGTAGGATTCCGAACTGTCTCCGTTAGGGGCGGTGACGGTCGTCCTCATCTTGCCGCTTTCGATGGAATAGGTCATCTCCGTGACGCTTTCCTCCCCGCTGTTGTCGCCCGGCAAGGTCTGTGTCAGTGGTCGGTCAATCGCATCATAGGTGCTTTGGTTGAGCCAATTCTCGTTGAAATCGACGATTTTCGTGGCATTGGCAGGGTCGCAAGTGCTTGGGTGCGTCGTCTCGATGGTTCGCCCAAGCGCATCGTATTTCGTCTTTCCTGAAACGATGTATTTCAAGCCTTCCCCATAGACCTCCGCCTCCTTCTTCACTTGGTAAGGTCGTCCGAGGCCGTCCACATGGGTCACGGTCAGCAACGGATCGTTAGGGTGTTGCGGGTCGTAGTGGCTCGTCACGGCATAGGAGTTCGTATAGTCCCCTCCCTTGACATATCGGTAGGCGATGGTGTAAGGCACCTCGTTGCTCTGTTCGTTAGGTGCGATGATCGTATCGACTCGCCCCAAATCGTCCACGTGGTACTGCACCGTGTATCCGTTCATATCCCTCACTGTCAGCGGAATACCGTATCGGTAGTCGTAGTCCTCCATCTCGCTTCTGTAGCCGAAAGCACTATTGCGAGGTGTGGCACAGGCGGGGATGGCTACGCTTTTGTGGGGAACCAGACATATACTATATGAAATCAAACCATCTTTATCTTATCTCGACTATTGCATTTTGGGATTCCAAAAAATGATATGTTGAATCGAACACGCATTCGGTGAAATCCTTACCATCGCTGCTCATCAACATGACATATGCCTCTTCTCCTTTTGGTACAAATAAATTCCGAGAAAAATCCTTATGAACTAAGATAATATTATTGTCATAAAAAGAAAAACCTAATGTTCTTGATATTTCATAAGCATCAGATAGTCCTGTGTAAAAAGTGCTGGAATAGACATAACACTTTTGGGTGTTTCTATCTTGGATAAATTCAAAACAACTGGCATAGCAACCTGTAATCCGCTTGTGCTCAAGACGCGCCTTTTGGATTATAAAATCAACCTTTGCGGTATCAGCCACTTCGTATAAATCCATTTTTATGCTATCCGCATATAATACTCGGTTTGACAAATTTTGTGTTCCACAAGAAAAAAAAGCCATAGAACCTACAAAAAAAGCGAACTGGAACAATACGTTTTTATTCATATTACTTTATTTTGGTAAATAATTATTGCCAAAGTCTCCTATTCTCTTTGTGTATATTTTAAATATTGGAATTACTTTTGGGCTACTATTTAACACTTTGTATGCAAAATCCATATCATAATTGGATGGCTTCGCATTTTGTTCTTCGCTGACGGAAAAATCTTCAGGATGGCTATGATAGTGAAAATCAATAAAAATAGACTTTGCATCAAACACGACAATTGTAGCAGAAAGTCTTTCTCTGTCATATTCGTGAGAGGTCGATAAAAAATAATCAGAATGTTCAGAGGTGCTCCCCTTATCAGTATATCTCTTGTTAAAAAAGCCCCACTCAACCTTAGTTTCGTTTGCCAAGAACTTAAAGATGTCAGTCGCTTCATTGAGGTCATTAGCCTTATAAAGGTGGCCACCTATTACGGAAGTCTTAGTTGTATTTTTTTTAGTGAAAATTCCCTTGGTTACTTTTATTTCTTTATTGGCTAAAGTCCCGTCATCGTTATACTTCAACCCTTTTATTTCCCCATTTTTATCTTTTTTTAAATTGCCATTCCTATCAATTGACACACCAGCAATTAGCCTATCTTTTTCCTCATCAGTTTCCTTGATGAAAGCAATCTCGCCATTGCTACCTACACCATAATCATCCATTCCATTAGGATCCTGCATTTGAATCGGGTTTTCATGGCAATAATTGTAAGGTGAGGCATCAATGTTCCTTTCAAACATCGGATCCACACTCAGCCACCTTGCACTTGTCGGATCCAAATACCTCGCCCCATAATAATACAACCCTGTCTCCTCATCGAGTTCCTTTGCATTGAACAAGTATGGCGAAGACCAAGCCCCATTTCTTTCCTCCACAAACACCTCACCATAAGGGATATAGACCACATTTTGCGTAATCTCCCCATCGATGTTTGTTACCATGGAGGTTGAGCCCAAGTGGTCAGGATGATAGAAGTAAATATTTTCCTCGAACTGCGCGTTTTCGGAGTTGCCTGCGTTTTGAGGCAGTTCCGCCAGAGGTTTGTCGCCACAACAGAAGGATTGCCCGCCTACGTAGTCCTCGTTTATCTCAGGCTTATTCATTGCGCCCAACTGGTCATAACGGCTACTCAACGAGTCGTTTTGTTGCGCATATTTCTTGCCGAAATCAATATCTCGGATATCCGCACCAGCCTTCTCCACACGTCTTGGGTCTGCGCCAAAGGCTTCAATATCACCTAATTTGCTTGCTATTCTTTGCGTGCCAGCGTAGATATGCTTGGTGTAGCGGCCTCCGTTGGAAACCACCAAATAAGGACTTACATAGCCCACGAATTTCATCAAAGAGGAGTCG
>JAGCWQ010000157.1 GCA_017961765.1 Paludibacteraceae bacterium
CTTGCTTGCTTGCTTATAAAATTCAAGTTTTTTTCCAAAATTTTTCTCGATTTATTTTAGGCAAAAATAAAAAAATTCTCCTGTTTGAAGAAAAATATTCGTATTTTTCTCTCCGATATTGAGGAAGAAACGTCAATTGTTCCGTAGGCTCACGGCCACGGCTACATGTATGTCGCCACTACGTGGCTGGGGAATGCGACGGGAAGCCACGAAGTGGCGAAAGATTCGTAGAATCCACGGGGGAAAATGAAAATCAACGGAAATTTGAACAATCGAACGGATTTGGGCGTTCCCGCATCGTCTTTGTTTCCGTGGGCTCACGGCCACGGCTATATGTATGTCGCCACTACGTGGCTGGGGAATCCGACAGGAAAGCCACGGAGTGGCGAAAGATTCGTAGCCGTGGATGCAAATCCACGGGAAAAAGCGAAAATTCACGGACGAATGGAAATCCGCGGACATTTGAATAATCGAACGGAATCTGGCTTTTGCGTGTTCGTGAACGTCGTTTCCGATTCCGTAGGCTGAAGCCTACGGCTATGGGGGCGCCACGACGTGGCTACGTGGCAGGAATTGCAACCCACAAAAACGATATTTTCATAGAAAAAGTTTAGGGAACATCAGGAAGAAAATCCTGACATCCCCTAAATCATTATTCCTTAATCGTTATTCCTTCACTTGGAATGTATATTCTAAATCCAATGATTGGATGAGGGCTGGCAGGGCTTCATCCTTCGGCGCATACTCCGAAATGAAGAATCGCTTTTTATCCAGAACCAAAACCAACTCCTTCTCGGAGAGGGACTTCACATCCAGCACAAACAATTTTCCGCCACCGAAATCCACAATCAGCTTATTTCCAGTCAACTTGTACTTCCAATTTCCGGCATTTCCTTTCGAACGACGGACCAACTCCGTCTCCGTAAATTCACATTCGAACGCATCGGCTCCCGTCACCTGCGGCTTCTGGAGATATGCGAGGCTACTGTCCACGTATGCTTGCGAAACAGCATCCTTGGCCACCGCCGTACACTGTACATTCACCAATCGCCAAGAGGTCGAACTCAAAGAGTTCTTGTCTGCCGCATACCCAATGTAGGCAAGCAGACAAAAACAAAAAAGTATTCCGATACGCAATGCTTTCATAATGCTCAACTCTTTTTATTAGTCTTTGACTTTGTTGTAGCCGACTTTGTTGTCGTTGTTTTTGTCATAGTTGACTTCGTTGTGGTTGACTTCTTAGGCGCAGTACCTGAAGCAGCAGCCAAATCAGCCTTCAACTTCTTATTTTCTTTCGTCAATTGGGCAATCAAATCCTCCTGGGCATTGATAGTCTGCGTCAAAGAGTCCAACTCCTCATTATCCATATCGACAGGGAACTTTGAATTCACACGGTCGATGAAGTCACTCAAAACATTCATATAATTCATAAATGCCTCATACGGAGAGTCATACGGACTATAATGGCTATGAACAGCGCCATCGGAGAAATATTTCGTGCACATATAGTAGAAATGGTCGCTACTTTGCAAATAGTACCAATCCTGCAACAACTTAAGGTCTTTCGCCATTCTGACACGGTCTCCGATCTCACGCAGTTTGTTGAAAGCCTCTCTTTGCAACTCGTTACCCAACCAAGCGGACAAATCACGTTCCTCGTCGGCCCAAGAAATTGGACAAGGGACACTGATGCTATCGACAGGTTTCTGCTTGTCGAATATTTCGGAAGGAGTCTTGAACGAGATACCCCTTTGTGTAGCGAACTTAGGCAATGCCTTCAAGAATTCGAATATACCCGTCTCGGCACTTTGCATCTCGCCAAAGGTCTCATAGCCCATGAACAGATTGACGATATTCTCCTCAGGAGGCGTATTGGCAATCCAATCCACGTACTTGTCGGCCGTCAAAGGGAACTGATCCCAACCCCAATCGGAGAAACGGAAAGTCACATCGTCGCTCAACTTGAAGTTTTTCAACAATAATTTCAATCGAGGATTGGATGCGCAACAATAGACATAGTTCGGACTCTTCCATCCCAAGATATGCTTTGCGCCCTCCGTTATCATACCCTTGAAGCCCATGCCTACCACGCGGTCGCCAATCTCGTCAGAGTAAATCAACTCCGTATTTCTGAAGACCGTCGGCTTCACACCGAAGAGGCTCTGGATCTTGTTAGCGTGCTCCTTCACCTGCAACTCAAACTCGTTGCCACTCCAGAGGGAAGCCAAAGAGTGCGCATAGGTCTCAGCCAAGAACTCGACACAGCCCGTTTTTGCCAATTCACGGAAACTGTCCACCACCTCAGGGGCATAAAGTTCCATCTGCTCCAAAGCGATACCCGAAATGGAGAAAGCCACCTTGAAGGCTCCGTTAGACTCCCTTATCATATCGAGGATCAATCGATTAGCAGGCAAGTAACAACGTTCCGCCATACGTTTGATAATCTCCTCGTTGTTATAGTCATCATAATAATAATGGTCATTGCCGATGTCGAAGAAGCGGTAACGCCTCAAGCGAAACGGCTGATGAACTTGAAAATAGAAACAAATTGACTTCATTATATTATCTTGTACTTTTTAGGTGAGTCTTGAAGAAACACCGTATAAATAAAATTATCTATGTAAAACCATGTCGTACACCCTACGCACCTTGAGTGCCGCATACTCCCACTTAATCTCATCAACTTCCTTCTTTCCCTCCTCCTTAAGGAACTTGTACATAGAAGGATAGGTTATGATGGAGTAGATGGCATCGGCCATGGCATCAATATCCCAATAGTCCACCTTGATGGCATTATTCAAGATTTCGGCACAACCCGACTGCTTAGAAATAATCGTCGGAACACCCACCTGCATGGCCTCCAAAGGAGAGATTCCGAACGGCTCCGAGACGGAAGGCATGATATACACGTCGCTCGATTTGAGCATTTCATAGACCTCCTTACCCTTCAAAAATCCAGTAAAATGGAAGCGGTCGCAGATATTGCGATAAGCGGCATGGCGAATCATCTTGTCCATCATATCACCGCTACCAGCCATGACGAAACGGACGTTCGGCGTACGTTGAAGCACACGGTAAGCCGCCTCGACAAAATATTCAGGACCCTTCTGCATCGTAATTCTTCCCAAGAAAGTCACCACCTTGTCCTTCGTGTTCCTCCGAGGCTGGATGGCCTCTATCTCCGGACTGATAGGCTCGACCGCATTATGGACAGTCGTCACCTTCGCAGGATCGATATGGTAACGATAGATGACCGTATCACGAGTCAAGTTGCTCACCGTGATGATATGGTCAGCCTCGTCCATACCCGCCTTCTCTATGTTGAAAACACCAGGGTTCACATTGCCGCGGCTACGGTCGAAATCGGTCGCATGCACATGGATAACGAGAGGCTTACCCGTCACATGCTTAGCGTGAATGCCCGCAGGATAGGTGAGCCAATCATGCGAATGGATCACGTCAAAATCATAGGCACGACAAACCACGCCCGCCACAGCATCATAGTTTCGAATTTCCTCGAACAGATTCTGCGGATAACGTCCCGAGAACTCGATGGCTCCGATGCCGTTCGTTCCTATATGGTTATTGTCCTCACGAATGCAATCACGGAAATGATAATAATCCTCAGGCGAGAACCTGCCCTGCAACTCCGAGTTCAGATAATTCCAATCCGGCTCCCGATAAACAACGGGAACTTTATTGGCACTGATTATTTTCAAAAAGCTCTGGTCTTCGTCTCCCCATGGCTTTGGCAACATGAACATGATATCCATGTCGCTCTGCAAAGACATACCCCTCGTCAATCCATAACTGGCAGTACCAAGACCACCCAATATATGGGGAGGAAACTCCCAACCAAACATCAAAGCCCTCATATACAAAACTATAATTTAAGATGAACCCTTACATTCATCATTTCAAATTGCCAACTAAACGCCAGCCCATACCCGGTAAGCACAATCGGCATATAGACCTATAAATCAGGTGCCTCAACGGGCGAAATTGCCCAACACCTTTTGAATTCTCAATATTTCCGCCACATTCATGGCAAAAGAGATACCTCCCCTACCCTTGAACGGAGGATTGCCGTCATACATCTCGGAAATGGAGCCAATGCAATTCTGGTACATCTCCTCCTCAAATCCGATAAGTGAACGTTGCGCGAATGAAAGTCCGCTCATCTTATAGACCCGCAAATAGGCCTCCAAGTAAGCTCCCATCAGCCATGGCCAAACAGCACCTTGGAACGCTGCGAAGTCACGACCGACCTGAGACCCCTCACAAGAACCCCGATAATCAGGACTCTTAGGACTCAACGAACGGAGACCCTTCGGAGTGAGTAGCTCCTTCGTCGTGATATCCACGATAGACTTCCGTTGCTTGCTGTCTAACGGAGAGAACGGCAACGAAGCCGCAAATATCATATTCGGACGCACCTCCCTGTTCCGATTCAAACCATCGACGAAATCATACAAATAAACGCCATTCCAGAAAGTTGCGACGAAGCTCTCCTTGGCCTTCTCTGCCATCGACATCAGACGGTCGGACAAGAAATTCTCGCCATTCTTGCCAGTCAAATCGGAAGCAAAGCACAATGCGTTATACCATAAAGCATTGATTTCCACAACATACCCGCTTCTTGGCGTAATTGGATGACCCTCAAACGCCGCATTCATCCAAGTCACCGCTTTTTCCATGCCATTGACATAGAGGAGGGCATTATCGTGGATGAAGAGATTTGGATGACGCTGGCTGACGATAAAATCGATGATATCCTTCAACAACTGGCCATAGAGCGACCACATCTTTTCCTCTCCAGCCTCCTTCGCATACTCCTGCAAAGCCCAGACCACCCACAAAAGCACGTCAGGATCGTCCATTTCCAAGACATCCCTTTCCAACGGCTCTCCTTTCATAAAATGGTAAAAATCAGGCATCATAGTTGCCATGATTTTCTCAAAACCAGTCAAATCGCCGAATGCCAAAGAGACACCAGGCAAAGAGATGAACATATCGCGGGCACGGCACTTAAACCAAGGATAACCGGCAAGCAGATACAACTCGTCAGGCGACTTGCGATTGAAGAATTGCTGAGCCGAATTTTTCAGGCAATTGAACGAATTGGAACGAGACGTACGAATCGAAAGCTCGGTCTTATAGATTCCATCCAACTTATCGACATCAACCTCGCTGACACCAGCAGAGAAGAAAATCGTCTCTCCCTTCTTAATCGGCACTTCGAAATAGCCCGGCACATACAAATCCTCCTTATAGGCATAGCCGCACTCCTGATCCTTAGGATACTCGATACCCTTGTTCCAAGCTGGAGAAGAGATGAACTCCACCGGCTTATTAAACTGCATGAACAAGGTTGGATAACCAGGATACATGCACATCGAAATACCTGTAGGAAGCGTCTGATAAGAGGTGTTCGCATTCGAATTCTCCACACAAAGGGAATCGACACTTCGGAAGGCCAAGAAAGGACGGAAGCGCAACGTTGTCGGCGAATGAGCGTCCAACAACGTGTACTTGATCAAAATTCTATTTTCATGAGATATAAAAAGTTTCTCCTTGGAAAGGACCACTCCGCCAACACGGTAGATGCAATAAGGCACCACCTCGCAGCTGAACTCATGCATATATTTATGTCCCTTCGGCGAGAAATAGTCACCACCATACTTGTGTATGCCGAGGTTGAACTCAGCCCCATGCTGCACCACCGTCTCATCGAAAGAAGAAAGCAAAACATGGTTGTCGCCGCCAAACTCCTTAACTGGAATAGTCAGCAAACCATGATACTTCCTCGTATTACATCCAATTATCGTAGTACAATGATAAGCACCGGATTTATTGGTTCTCAACATCTCCTTCGAAAGAGACTCCTCCAAATTAGACAACAGCGACTTATCAAATTTCAGATAACCCATAAAAATTTCACCTTATTTAATTTATCGAGAGGGGTATTAGCCCTTAGGTAACCCAATCAATCCCAATTGTCTCACATAACAAAAAGGAAATAAACCACTTACAAAACGGCAGGAAATTCTGCCTAATAGTTTCTGTTCATCTAAGCACTAATATAAGCCTCTAATTAGTCATAAAAGTACACATTTAAAGATAAACTACGCAAAAAAAGAATAGATTTTTTTCATTTTTTCTCTTCCAAGCCGAAAGAAAACCGACGAAAGAGCAGACAAATCGTTCGAATTCCTACTTTTCGCCCCACCTTTCTGATAATCACACACCACAAGAGTTTTTCCACCTCCCTGCCACTTTCAAGGAGAAGCACACGAAATCTAAAATCATTTTCACAAAAACGACCCTATTTTTGCATCTCCGTAACGTAGATTTTTGTTTATTTGCATATTAATTGGAAAGGAGGTGAATTTTCATTCGCCCCGGTCCTTGATTATTAACGGACACCTAATTCTAAATTTAGATTATGAGACTAAGCGGAAGAAGAAGAAGCGACAACGTGAACGATGCCCGCGGAGGCATGAGCACGGGCGGAAAATTGGGTATCGGCGGACTTCTATTCGTCGGACTAATCACCTATTTCACAACGGGCGGTGATTTAGGCAAGACCCTACAATCCGTAACGCAAGAAGCAGCCCAACAAATGACTACCCCTAGCGGAAACGGACAATACAAAGGTTCTCCAAAAGAAGATTCCTTGGCCGTATTCGTTTCGCAAATATTAGCCGGAACGGAGGATGTGTGGGACCAACTGTTCAAGGAGTACAACTTGGGCACCTACAGAAAGCCTAAACTCAAGATTTTCAAGAACTCAACCAAGTCGGGATGCGGTTCGGCCAATGCGTCCACAGGTCCTTTCTACTGCTCCGCCGACGAGACCGTATATATCGACCTCTCCTTCTACGACCAAATGGAGAGACAACTGAAAGCTGGTGGTGACTTCGCCTACGCCTACGTGATCGCACACGAGGTAGGCCACCACGTACAAAACTTGATGGGCATACTCGACCAAGAGCGTCAGGCAGAAGCCCGTTATCCACAAAAAGCCAACGAACTCAGCGTAAGGCTAGAGTTGCAGGCCGACTTCTTCGCCGGCATCTGGGCCCACTACGACAATGAGAGATACAACTCTCTGGAGGCTGGCGACGTGGAGGAAGGACTCAACGCAGCGGCTGCCATCGGCGACGACCGTCTTCAGATGCAAAGCCAAGGCTACACCGTTCCCGAGACTTTCAACCACGGAACATCTGCACAACGTTCGCGTTGGCTGATGAAGGGATTGAAAAACGGAAACTTGAAGGAGATGGACACCTTCAGCATCAACTACTCAGACTTGTAAAAAAAGAGTGGCATAAGTTCTAGGAGGGATGGGTAAAACAGTTTGCCCATCCTTCTTATTCTCATAGGGTTACAACCAAAATAAAAGAATCGTGTATAGCATATTCGACAGCGGATCGACAAAAACGGAAATGCTCCTTAAGGGGGAAAATCGAAACGAGACATTCCTCTTTCCCGGCATCAATCCCTTCTATCAAACAGAGGAGGAGATCGTCGCCTTGCTAAAAGAGCATATCAACGAAGAGGTGCCAACAAGGAAAGTGGAGCGATTGTTTTTCTATGGAGCAGGCTGCTCTTTTCCCGAAAAGAAGGCAATTGTACGGAATGCCTTGGGGAAAATCTTCACAGAGGCAGAGATTGTCGTAGAAAACGACCTGCTAGCCGCTTCCCGTGCCCTATTCCAAAATGAGCGAGGCATCGCATGCATCTTAGGAACCGGCGCCAACTCCTGCCTCTACGACGGGAAACAGATTGTCCAAAACGTGTCGCCTCTCGGGTTCATTCTCGGAGACGAAGGGAGCGGAGCCAACATCGGAAAACGATTCGTGGCAGATTGTCTGAAAGGGCTAATGCCTCAACCCCTTCAAGAAGCCTTCTTCACCAAGATGCAGACGACCGCACAAGCCGTCATGGACAATGTCTATAAGAAGCCATTTCCCAACCGCTATCTTGCCTCCTTGTGCCGTTTCATCTACGGTTACAGAGAGACACCCTACGTGCAGGAACTCGTCAAGGATTGCTTTTCCGACTTCTTCGAACGAAACATCCTGCAGTACCCCGTCGGAAATGAGAAATTAGGCTTTGTCGGCTCCATCGCCCACTACTTCGAGAAGGAACTGACGGAAGTGGCGGAATCATACGGATTCAGCATCTCAATCATCCTCAAGCAACCTATGGAAGGCTTGAACCAATACCACACCAACAATCTATAACACCCCAATATGATAACAAAAGAAGAAGTCCTGAAAATAGGAAAAATAACAAAGCCTCACGGACTACAAGGCGAATTGGCCTTCCATTTCGAGACCGACATCTTCGACGAAGTGGAACTCCCCTATTTCATCTGTGAAATGGACGGCATCCTAGTTCCTTTCTTCATCGAAGACTACCGCTTCAAAAACGACGAAACGGGACTAGTCAAGTTCGAAGGAATAGACGACGAGAAGGAAGCCAAAAACCTCGTCAACGCAGACCTTTACATCTCCCGCAAATTCATACCAGACGAGATGGATCCCGTGGAACTAGAAGGTTCCTCCTTCTATGTCGGCTACCATATCCTGACCAAAGAGAATCAGGAGATTGGTGAAATCACGGCAATAGACGACTCCACCGAAAACATCCTATTCGAACTCAGCACCCCTGACGGAGAAGAACTTCTCATCCCGGCACAAGATGAATTCATCATCGAGATTGACGACGAGAAGCGCACCATCACCATGGATCTTCCCGAAGGAATTCTCCTGCTCAACACGGAGAACGACGATTTGCCGACGGACGAAGATTAAGTACAAACAAATTCCCGAACTACGGGCTATTCCAGACACTCATTGTGAGACTATCTGGAATCCGACATCACGGAACCCAAATACGGAAAGAGAAAAATCGGGCTTTGAGAACTCAAAAGAGAACTCAAAGCCCGATAGCTTTTTATATTACAGAGGTTCGCCCTGCCTAATCAATTACCCATTTCCGACAAGAATTTAATACGAACCAAACGTATCTCCTCCTCCGTATAATCGTTAGGGCCCAACTCTTCAAGAGCCTTCTCCACATCGTCCGTCTCCGCCTCATCCTTGAAATAATCGAAGACTTCGTCGATACGATCCTGATCCATGATTTGGACAAGGAAATAGTTGATATTTATCTTGGTTCCCGAATAGACGATAGCCTCAATCTCATCCAACAACTCACTGAAGTCCAAACCTTTCGACTCCGCAATGTCGTCCAATGCGATCTTTCTGTCTATGGCTTGGATGATGGAGACCTTCAACTTGGATTTGTTGGCGACAGAACGCACGCGCAAATCCTCCGGACGCTCGATCTCGTTTTCCTGGACATGAGTGCGGATCAACTTCACGAAGTCCTCGCCGAAACGTTTCGCCTTACCAGCGCCGACACCTGGAATGTTCTGCAACTCCTCCAATGTAATCGGATAGGTCGTTGCCATCGCTTCCAAAGAAGGGTCTTGGAAAATGACGAAAGGAGGCACCTTCAAAGTCTTGGACATCTTCTTCCGCAAATCCTTCAACATGGAGAACAGTTCGGGATCGACCGCGCATGCCCCACCCTTGAGTTGGACATCCGAAATCTCCTCGTCTTCCTCCTCGTCGTTTTCATCGACAATGTGGAACGACTTAGGCTTATCCAAGAAAGCCTTACCTTCCTTTGTCACCTTGAGGATACCATAATTCTCGATGTCTTTGGTAATATAGCCTTCCAACATGGCAGTTTCGATAACCGTTTGCCAAGTACGCTCACTTTCGCCCTTGCCTTCACCAAAAATCTCAAGTTCATTATGGCCATAAGACAACACGTCAGCCGTCTCATTTCCCATTACGACATCAATCACATGCTCAATCTTAAACTTCTCATTCAACGCTATGATGGTTTCTAAAACCGTACATAGAAACTCTTTTCCTTCCACTTGTTTTTTCGGATTTAAACAATTATCACAATTACCACAATTATCTTCTGCGTAAACCTCGCCGAAATAATGCATCAGCACCTTCCTTCGGCAGATGGACGTCTCCGCATAGGAGGCCGTCTCCATCAGCAGTTGCCTACCGATTTCCTGTTCGGCCACCGGCTTACCTTGCATAAACTTCTCCAATTTCTGCAAATCCTTGCTGGAATAGAAAGCTATGCATTGGCCTTCGCCTCCGTCACGCCCTGCGCGACCCGTCTCCTGATAGTAGCCCTCCAAACTCTTCGGAATATCATAATGGATGACGTAGCGCACGTCAGGCTTATCGATACCCATACCGAAAGCAATCGTTGCGACAATCACCTCGACACGCTCCATCAAGAAGCTATCCTGATTGCCCGAGCGGGTGGAACTGTCCATTCCCGCATGGTAGGCCAAGGCGTTGATGCCGTTCACACGCAGCATCTCAGCCAGTTCCTCCACCTTCTTTCGACTAAGGCAGTAGATGATTCCCGATTTGCCCGATTGGGATTTGATGTACTTAATAATATCCTTGTCCACATCATCCGTCTTGCGGCGAACCTCATAATAGAGATTAGGCCGATTGAACGAGGAGCGGAAAACAGCCGCATCAGCCATACCCAAATTCTTCTGGATATCGTGTTGCACCTTCGGCGTGGCCGTAGCTGTCAAAGCGATGACCCCTGCCTTTTGCCCTATCTCGTTAATGATCGGGCGGATGCGCCTATACTCCGGTCTGAAATCATGTCCCCATTCTGAAATACAATGAGCCTCGTCCACCGCATAGAAAGAAATTTTCACCTGACGGAGGAATTCCACGTTTTCCACCTTCGTCAAAGACTCCGGCGCCACATAAAGCAGCTTCGTCTTTCCAGAAAGGATGTCCGACTTCACATTCTCTATCGCACTCTTCGTCAACGATGAATTTATGAAATGGGCAATCCCATCCTCCTCACTGAAGTTACGCATCGCATCCACCTGGTTCTTCATCAAAGCAATCAAAGGAGATATGACGACAGCCGTACCCTCCATCAACAAGGAGGGAAGCTGATAGCACAACGACTTTCCGCCACCTGTCGGCATGAGTACAAACGTATCCTTGCCTTCCAACACATTTCGAATAATGGCCTCTTGATTGCCCTTGAACTTGTCAAATCCGAAATGCAACTTCAGCTGTTCCGTAAGTTCATTAAAATTTACCATAAGGCTCTATTTTGTTTGTGAACAAAGAATCTTACCCAATGGCAGCCTATCGAAAACGGGGACAAATTTATATACTTAGTCCTCTCTCTCGCAATATTTTTTGAAAAAAATTTACGCTGCCTTCAATTTTTCAATATTTGCCTTTTTGAGCTTCTCCTTCGCATAGTCCAAATCGATATGCAAAGTCTTCTCATTTGAAGAAGGCATCTCATACATCACATCAATCATTATCGTCTCCACGATGGAACGTAATCCTCTGGCACCCAGTTTGAATTCCACTGCCGTATCGACTATGAACTCGAAGACCTTCTCGTCGAAAGTCAATTCAATTCCATCCATCTCAAACAATTTTATATATTGCTTTATGATGGAATTCTTCGGTTCCGTCAAAATCCGACGCAAGGCATCGCGGTCCAATTGGTCGAGGTGGCACAACATCGGCAAACGACCGATTATCTCCGGAATCAAGCCAAACGACTTCAAATCTTGAGGAGAGACATACTGCAACAAGTTGGAAGTATCCAATTTCCCTTGCTCCTTGGCTGCCGCATAGCCCACTACCTTCGTGTTCAGACGATTGGCTATCTTGCGTTCGATGCCGTCGAATGCACCACCGCAGATGAAGAGGATGTTCTTCGTATTCACCGGAATCATCTTCTGGTCGGGATGCTTACGTCCACCTTGAGGCGGAACATTCACCACCGAACCCTCCAACAATTTGAGCAATCCCTGTTGGACGCCCTCACCACTCACGTCCCTCGTGATGGACGGGTTATCACCCTTTCGGGCTATCTTGTCAATCTCATCGATGAAGACAATGCCCCGTTCAGCCGCCTCGACGTTATAGTCGGAGACTTGAAGCAGACGGGTAAGAATGCTTTCGATATCCTCGCCGACATAACCAGCCTCCGTCAATACCGTAGCATCCACGATGGTGAAGGGCACCTTCAACTTCTTGGCAATCGTCTTGGCCAACAACGTCTTTCCCGTACCGGTGGAGCCCACCATGATGATGTTGGATTTTTCGATCTCCACACCGTCATCCGTCTCCTTCTGCATCAATCGCTTATAATGGTTGTAAACAGCGACAGACAATGTCTTTTTCGCTTCATCCTGCCCGATGACATAAGCATCAAGGAAAGCCTTCAATTCCTTCGGCTTAGGCAACTCGTCGCCCTTGACCGAAAATTGGTTGGATGCCTTGGCTTGCAGATTGTCCTTGATAATCTCGTAAGCCTGTTCCACACAATAGTCACAGATATAGCAATCCATGCCAGTTATCAACAAATTAGCCTCCTTTTTAGGCCTTCCGCAGAAACTGCACCTATCCACCGTTCTTGCCATCTATTCTACCTATTTCTTCTCTATTCTAGTTATTACTTAGCAGCATCCACCTTGGCTTTCTTCTCCTTGACCAAGACCTCGTCAATCATACCGTAGGCCTTAGCCTCCTCGGCGGTCATCCAGTAGTCACGGTCGGAATCCTGCTCGATCTTAGCGAAATCGTTGCCAGAATGGTCAGCAATGATCGTATAGAGCTCCTTCTTCAACTTTTGGATCTCCCTTGCCGTAATCTCGATGTCGGATGCTTGACCCTGTGCGCCACCCATCGGTTGGTGGATCATGACGCGGGAATGCTTCAACGCAGAACGTTTCCCTTTTGTCCCCGCCACAAGGAGGACAGCCGCCATGGAAGCCGCCATGCCCGTACAGATCGTAGCCACGTCGCAACCGATATACTGCATCGTATCATAAATGCCTAAGCCCGCATAGACAGAACCGCCAGGAGAGTTGAAGTAGATGGAGATATCCTTGCCTGGATCGGAAGAGTCCAAATAGAGCAACTGCGCTTGAATCACATTTGCCGTGTAATCGTCGATCTGGGTTCCCAAGAAGATGATACGATCCATCATCAAACGAGAGAAGACATCCATCTGCGTGACATTCAACGCCCTTTCCTCCAAAATACTGGGAGAGATATATCCATACTCGTTGGTCACGCTCATATACTGATCCAACGCCAAGCCATTCATACCCAAATGAGCAGTGGCAAATTTTCTAAAATCGTTATTCATATATTCTATCTATTATCCAATTACAAACCTCAAAAAGAGTGTTTTTTCTCAATAGGAGCATGCTTCCTGATTCTTTCAGACAAACGGTTTCCATTGCATTGGGACGATTCCGACCGAGAGAAGGCTCCACGACCCCGAAACGGGATCCTCATCATCCGGCCTTCTTTCCCGACCTCATCTAAACCCAACATCTAATTTATACATTTTTCCGAAATTACAAAACACTAATGCGTCAATTTTCCATTTTCCTCCATTAGGTTTTGAATGAAACAAGGAAAGAAAATCCGTTGAATAAACGAATGATTTTGCAAAACATGAAAACAAGAATCCCAACCTACAGTATAAGATCTCAAGAATTAATCTCAACAATCGCATTAGAGATATCCCGAACATTTCACAAGAAAACATATCCTTTACTTACGGACCCATCCGCTCCTTTACTTCCCCGAAAAGGAAGAAGCGAGCCAGAGAAACATCCCTTTGAAATCTGATGCAAAAGAAATTCATTCTTTTGAAATAGGCAAAAAAAAATCCCGACAAAACACTTGTCGGGACTCTTTTTTTATGTTCTATAACAGAATTATGCCTCTTTCTCTTCGAACATCTTGTTGAACTCATCCAAAGAAACTGCCTTGTTATCCACTTTGACAGCACCCTTAACGATAGCGACGATCTTATCCTCCACTACCTTATCAACGATATTCGTCAAGTTTTCCTTCTTGCCCAACATATCCTTCACATAGTTTTCCAACACATCTTCAGGAACCGACATCATGCCGTATTGAGCGAATTGAGCCTTAGCTGCCTTCTTTGCGAAATCCTTCAAGTCAGCATCCTCTACCTTCACCTTGTTGTCAGCAGCGATCTTCTCCTTGATGAGGTGCCACTTCAAATCATCCAACATCTTAGGGAAATCCTTCTCCAAGACATCTTCCTTCAAATTCTCGTTCGTAGTCAATGCCCAACGCTTCAAGAAAGCCTCAGGGAAGACAACGCCGTCCAACTTCTTAAGGAATGTGTCGCGGATGTCCAACATGAACTTATAGTCGCTATCTACAGTCAAAGAAGAAGTCAACTCCTCCTTGATCTTAGCCTTGAACTCCTCTTCGCTCTTTGCAACGCCCTCGCCGAGAGCCTTGTCAAACAACTCTTGGTTCATCTCAGCCTCCTTATAACGAGTGATTCCCTTGATAGAGAATTGGAAATCAGATGAAAGTTCAGCAGCTTGCTCCTTAGAAATCTTCAAGAATGAAGAGATCTCATTCTCGTTCTCGTAAGCAGCCTTAGGGTTGAATACGACAACAGCGTCCTTCTTCGCACCTACGAACAAAGCCTTTTGAGCGTCGTTCTTCATATACTTAGGGCAAAGCACTGCATCCGTCACCTTGATGCCGCCTTCCTTTTCAGCACCGTTAGCCAACTCTACGATGTCACCCTTAACCACGTCGGCCTCGATGACCTCATCCACTTGGTCGTAGCTACCGAAACGACCTGTATAAGACTTGACAGTATTTGCCAACATCTCATCGTCAACCGAAATCTCATAATAAGGCAAAGAGACCTTCTTATTCAACTCGATGTTAAATTCAGGAGCAATAGCAATATCGAACACGAACTCGAAAGAATCGCCATCCAAATCAACCTCCTTTTGGTCTGCGCTTGGCAATGGTTCGCCGAGGAGCTTGATACCATTTTCCTTCACATAAGAGAGGAGTTGCTCAGAAACCAACTTGTTCAACTCATCTACAAGGACACCCTTGCCATACATCTTTTGGATCAAAGCGGCAGGAACGTGACCAGGACGGAATCCAGGAATATTAGCCTTTTGGCGATAACTGCGCAAAGTTTTCTCTACTCTTTCTTTACAATCGTTCTTTTCAACTACCAACGTAAGCGTTGCGTTTACTTCGTCGATATTTTTTCTCTCAACATTCATTTTATAATACTTATTTTTAGTTTTCCCTTATTGTCCTAAAACCAGCGTTTTGCACTGAAATACAATAACATACAAATGATTTTGCAAAGTTAAGAAAAAAGATTCAATGTTTCGTGCTTTACGATAAAAATTTACGCCCAACAATCAGGGCATTTTCAAAATTTACAGCACAAGAGACTTTCGGGCATTTTCTATTTATTCATTTGGCTCTTGACTAATTATTGTCTGTTTTTTTTAATCCGTCCATGTCTGAGACATTAATTTATAGGAAGACGATACTTTTGCCAATGATGAGAACCCAAGGGATAAAGCAAACGGCAACCAAAGAAAATAAAAAAGTCCGGAAGCAAAGCCCCCGGACTCCTTTATGATGTTCTCAACTATAGATTAGTCGATTTGGATAACCAAAATTCTTGAGCTTGCCCAGAATGAAGAGTAGTCCTTGATTTTGAAAACCAAAGTCTTCTCTGTAGCAGACTTCTTATCCAAAGAGAAAGAAGACTCAGGGTGAGAAGTGTACAACTTAGCCTTCTTTGAACCCAAGTCAAGACCTGTGAACTCACGGATATCCACCTTAGTGAAGATGCTCTTGTTAACACGTGCAGTCTTCAAATCACCTTCCTTCAAGCCCTTAGCCTTCAAGTCCTTCTTAGTACCGATGATGTACCAAGCCGTATTCAACTCCTCGTCTTGAGCCTTGATAGCAGCAGCTTGTTGAGCAGAAACCTTGCTCAAAGAATCTTGCATAGATTGAAGGTTAGAAACAGCCTTGTCCAACTCAGCGATCTTGATATCCTTCTCCTCCAATTGAGTCTTGAGTTTTTGGATCTCCTCAGTACGCTCCTTCAAGTCTCTCTTCAAACCAGCAACGATACCCTTGAAGCTAGCAGCGCTTTGCTTAGCAGAAGCGAGGTCAGCCTCCAATTGGTCGATTTGCTTCTTACTGTTTGCGATATACTCAGAAATTGATTGGAAGCTCTCTTGGATCTTCTCCTTGCTTTCTGAAGTAACGCCCTCAGCACCCTCTACGTTTTGGATAATGCCCATCTCAGTCTCCTTGATGTTCTTGATATTTGATTGAACCAACATGATGGTAGCCAAATAATCATTCATCTGAGCTTCTGTTTGATCCTTTACCTGTTGGATTGAGTCTCTTTGAAACGTCAACCTCTTGATTTCTTCTTGGTTACAAGAAACAGTCAAAAGTGCAATCAATGCACCAAATAAAACTTTTTTCATCTTTTTGTTTTTAATTAATAATTATTTATTGCTTATTTCAATCTATTATATCCTTTTTGTCCAGCACATTTCCGTGCTATCAAGACAAAAAACGTCCAAATTTATATTTTATTTGCTTTTGTCCGCACTATTTTTTCGTTTTTTTATCAAATCCGGCCGTAATCACTCGTCTGCATCCTCATCGGAATCGTCTTTTTTGCCCTTCTCCTTCTTCGGTTTTCCAGAAAGGATGATGACAATCTCCCCTTTCGGCTCATGCTCCTCAAAATAAGCGGCCACCTCGTCGAGCGACCCTCTCACCGTCTGCTCATGCACCTTGGATATTTCCCGGGAGACAGAGACTTGTCGTTGTCCGCCCATCACTTCGGCAAATTGGCGCAATGCCTTGACCAAGCGGAAAGGAGACTCATACACAATCATAGTCCGCGACTCCTCTGCCAACTCCTTTATCTTAGTTTGGCGTCCCTTCTTCTGAGGCAGGAAGCCTTCGAAGCAGAAACGATCGTTCGGCAATCCCGAATCGACCAACGCAGGCACGAACGCTGTGGCTCCCGGCAGGCATTCCACCTCGACACCGTTCTCCACACACTCGCGGACCAACAAGAATCCCGGGTCGGAGATAGCCGGAGTTCCCGCATCGGAAACCAAGGCCACAGTCTCACCCGCCTTGATCCTATCTACGACACCCCGCACCGTCTGATGCTCATTAAACTTATGATGCGACAACATTCGGTTCTCGATTTGGAAGTGCTTGAGCAATACGCTTGTAGTCCGCGTATCCTCCGCCAAAATCAAATCGGCCTCCTTCAAGACACGGATGGCACGAAACGTCATATCATCCAAATTGCCTACAGGCGTAGGCACCAAAAACAATTTTGCCATAAAGTAGTAGTGACCCCAAATTCACTTTTAAAGAGACCTAAAAATCCATTTAGACTCCATATTTAATCATCTAAGTTTAATCAACACGGGAGAAACGGGCTTCCAGCAGCGCCATAAAGTCGGCCACCACTTCGTCTTCCTCATTCCATCCCAAACCTAAGACATACTGCCTCGCTTCCTTCAACGAAGTCATCGAATCCAACTTCTCTATCGCCTCGTTCATTGCGGAGGGATTGTTAGAGAAAAGTTCCCGCTGATAACGGAACCTGTCGTTGATGTTGATTGCCTTCTTCAAAGAAACCACGAAACGGCTCTCCGGTTTACGCACTTGGATCGTTTCGTTGAGCGAACGTACCCCCGTACGGAAACGCTCGTTGGTAATAACCTTTTCTTGCGTTTCTTTAACAACTTTTGATGCAATAACCGTGCCTATTTCCTTTTCAGGCTCCAAATTTTTCTTTTCCTTCGGAGCTGAAGGAATCGGTTCTTTCTCTTTTTCAACTGGTTGAGAAGGTTCCTCTTTTTTCTTTTCTTCCGATTTTTTTTCTTCGACAGGATGAGAATCCACCACCGAGACCTTCATTTCTGGCTCTTCAACTGGCTTCGAAGGTTCGGCTTTTATCTCGACTGGAATCTCCTCAACAGGAGCCTTTTCCTCCACCGTCGGGATAGGAGATTCCTCCCGTTTTGGTTCGTTTGGCGTGGATTTTGGTTCCTGAGGAATCGATTGGACACAAATGCCGGCATCCGCCAAATCCACCACGTGGGACAACTGTGTCTTTATAGGAGAAGCAGTACTGCCGATGGCCGACAATCCGTCAAAAACGTTCCGAGCCTGCACCAATGCCAAATTCTTCACCACGGCAGGAACTGGATCCATGGCTCCCATTCCCTTTACAAGAAGTTCCAACTCCTTGATATCCTTCAAGATACTATCCAACAATTCAGTTTTTTCCATACCTCTATATTGGGTGATTGCTAACTATTCACCATCAAAGAAGCGAAGTTACATAAATAATTGATTTTTACCAAACACAAGGAGGCCAAGACAATTGGGAAATTGGGGGCAATTCACAGAAACTTCATTTACCAAACAAGGAACCCTCAAGTTTTTACTTTAAGAAAACGGAGAGCACAAAATGAAATCAAAAATTTTTAACCCCAATTAAGCAATTATGACTATATTTGTGCTAAGGGTGAGTTCGACTCATTCTTCATAAAAACATGCTACACATGAAAAAAAAGAACATTAAACGAATTGCATACTTAGGTCTGCTCTCCTTGTCTTGCGCACAAGCGAATGCAAGCGACGCAAACATCTCCGTGAACCCAGGCGACACGAAACAAACCATCGAAGGCATCGGCGGAGGAATCGTATATTACCAAAACTGGTACACGGCACACAAAAACAAGGCGGCCATCTACGACACCCTGTTCAACGGACTCGGCATCTCCGGATTGCGCTTAGGCAACTGGTCGCAAGAGATGGACAAAGATTTGAGCAACGACGCTGAGATCGTAAACGAAGCAAAAAAACGGTTGGGCAAGAGTTTCTTCATCGAGATGTCCTCTTGGAGCGCACCGGCCTCACTGAAAGCGAACAACTCGCTCAACGGAAGCAACGGAGGCGTAAAGGCTTCCCTCGCCAAAGAGAACGGACAGTTCGTCTATGACAAATTCGGACAATGGTGGCGCCGATCACTCGAACGCTACCACGCCGTGGGCATCTACCCCGACTATATCAGTATCCAAAACGAGCCGGACATGGACGCCCAATATGAAGCGACGCTCTTCGACGAGAAGGAGAGCAATGAAATCGCCTCCTACGGGAAAGCCTTGAAAGCCGTGTATGATGCCATGGAGGGCATGGAGAACCGCCCTAAATTCATGGGGCCAGAACCTCTCGGCATAGGTTGGAACAACACACAGAAATATCTCAACGAACTGGATCTCAACTTGCTCGACGGAATCTGTTTCCACTACTACCATAGCGGAGACCAGTCGCACGACAACGATAAATATAGCTACCCCGATGACTATATCAACGCCATGAAGGGACTCGCCACCTACCAGAGCCAAAAGCCTCTTTTCATGACAGAAAACTGCTCCATGCGCGACCAGCGGAAGCAGGATGCCCTACACACGGCTTGGATCATCTCCAACGCCTTCAACTACAACTTAGTGGCCTCCTACCTCCATTGGAATCTGCTTTGGGGTGAGTCGGGCGGTTGCATCACCGTTGACAATCCATGGGATGAAAGCCAATGGAAATCAGACAAGGGATTCACCGTTCAATCTGAATACCACGGACTTAGGCACTTCTCTAAATTCGTACAGAGAGGTTGGCAGGTCGTAAGTTCCTCTTCGACAGACCAAGACGTGATAAGCACGGCTTTCAAATCACCAAACGGAGAGGAGTTCACAATCGTCCTGATCAACAAGGGACACGGCGACAAGTCCGCCAGCATCGCCATAGGCGGCGACTCGCCAGAAGAGGGGCAAATCATCCAAACCGTTCCTGACAAGGAGGTATGGAGCCAAGTGATCGGCAACTATACCAAAGGGTCGGAGGTGTCGCTTCCTTCCAACAGCGTCACGACCATCACGATGAAAGCAGGACGCACCATCGAATGGAACATCGAGTCACAAAGCGACCCATGCGAATCCGCTCATAATGTCGCCCTCAACATCAGCAAGGATTTGGATTCCGAGGCAACGATTTACCTCAACAGCGTAGCCAAAGTAAAAGACATCAAAGCCTCCTCCATTTGGATGAACGAAGAGGGCACCTTCGGATGGGAAGCAGAAAATGCCTTGGTGGTCGGAGACGAAGGCCGCTGGGGTGCAGCAGGAACAACCGACGAATGGCTCGAAATCGATTTGGAAGAGCCAACCATCATCACCAGTGCCATCATTGACGAGACATCAGGCATCGGATGCAACATCCGTTCCTACGAACTTCAATACGAGAAAGAGGGCGAATGGGTCACCATCGAATCGGGAGCCTCCATAGGAAGCAACTACACCACTCAGTTCGAGCCTGTCAAATCGGATAAATTCCGTCTTTTCATCGCGACATCCGACTGCATCAACGTCAACTACTTCGGATTGTTGGGCAAGGAAGAGAAACTAACCACAAACAAGAGCACCAGTTTCGAACTCCCTCCTTTGGGAATAGAGACTTACCTCACACTTGAGAAGGACGGACTCATCCTTAGCAAATCCGAAACCATTCCAGCCTGCACCCTCACACAAACAGATGAGGCAACGGCAGAGGAAGAGACACTCTCCTACCAAGACGGAGTTCTCCTATTCCATGCCACCAAAGCAGTGCAGGTGAAAGTTTTCAACGCTCAAGGCAACCAAATTTACGAAGGAATCGCCAAACAAGGAGACAACTCCATCCCCGTAGGCAAACAAGGTCTATTGATCGTACTTATAGGAGAGAGTGCTTATAAAGTTTTGGCAAAATAAGCGTAAAAAATAACGGAAAATGAAGTTTTCGCTATCACAACCCTTCACGCTCGACAGGACGGTGAGATTAGTCATCTTCAGTGTCCTTGCTGTGCTGGTGATTCTGGTGGTCAAGTACCTCAGTCCCGTACTGCTGCCCTTCTTCGTGGCATGGCTGTTCGCCTACCTGCTATACCCCGTCATACTGTTCGTCCAGAATAAGATGAGGATTCGGAACCGCATCTTAGCCATCGCCTTAGTGATGGCCTTGATCGTAGCCGTCATGGCAGGAGCCCTCCTATTTTTCATTCCCTCCATCCTATCCGAATTATATAGTCTGAAGGGGGTACTCGTCAATTGGGCGCAAGAGGAGAACAACATATCCCTGCCGGAAGAGTGGAGGCAGTACCTGCACCAATGGCTCGTCGGAATCGATGTGAAAGCGTTGCTTCAAAAGGAGACCATCATCTCCTCCATCAAGGGCATATTTCCCCATGCGTGGGGATTGCTGAACAATACAATCAGCCTTGTCATCAGTTCGTTCATTGCCTTCCTCGTGACACTCTACGTCTTCTTCATCCTGAAGGATTACGAAAAACTAAAAGACGGCTTCATCGCCGCAGTGCCACGCAAGCACAAGAATTTCGCAGGAGCCCTGATTGACGACATGGGCAACAAGATGAGCAAATACTACCGTGGACAAGCCCTGGTAGCCCTCATCGTAGGCGTGCTTTTCGCCATCGGCTTCTCCATCATCGGAATGCCTCTTTGCATCCTGATGGGAGCCATCATCGGAATCCTCAACCTGGTTCCCTACTTGCAGATTGCCAGCATTCCCGTCACCATCCTGCTGATGCTGATCGAATGCATCAAGACAAATGAATCCATCGGGGTAGGACTGCTCTCATTAGGAGTGGTCTATGCGGTCGTACAACTGATACAAGACCTTTTCCTCGTGCCCAAGATCATGGGTAAGACGATGGGGCTCAACCCTGCCATCATCCTGCTCTCCCTCTCCATTTGGGGAATGCTGTTAGGTGTGTTGGGGCTTATCATCGCACTCCCCGTCACCTCACTCCTGCTCACCTACTACAAACGATACGTTCTCGTGAAAATCGAAGAAGCGGAGGAGGCTCCCAAATGACATTTTAACTGAATTCAAAAAAGATCAATTCATAGATAGGCATCTAAACAAAAACAATCATGCGCAATACGCTCAACTATTTCTACGATCAATTGGCAGGCATCTATTCCCGTAATGAGATACAAAGCATCTGCTTCATGGTAATGCAGAACCTCTGCGGCTGTTCCAAAGCGGCACTCTTCGCTGCCGACTCCTTGACACTGACAGAGGAGCAACAAACCCGCCTCAACGCACTGATGGATCGGTTACAGAAAAAAGAACCCATCCAATACATCATCGGCCACTGCCACTTCTTCGACATCAACTTGGAAGTGAACCGAAACGTGCTCATTCCCCGTCCCGAAACGGAGGAGTTGGTAGAGTGGATATTGAAAGACAACCCACAGAAAGAGGGCTCGCTATTCGACATCTGCACAGGTAGCGGTTGCATCGCCATCACCATCAAAAAATACAAGCCCAATTTCCAAGTCTCCGCACTCGACCTCTCTAAGGAGGCCATCGCCACGGCCAAAAGGAATGCGGAGAAGAACGAATGCGAGATCCGCTTCATTACGGACGACATCCTCGCTCCCCAACATATAACCGAGGAGAAATACGACATCATCGTCAGCAATCCACCCTATGTGATGGAGAAAGAGAAAGCACAGATGGAAGCCAACGTACTGGAATACGAGCCCGCCATGGCCCTTTTCGTTCCGAACGAGAACCCTCTGCTTTTCTACGAATCCATCGGAAGATTCGGACTCACGCACCTCAACGAAGGAGGAAAACTCTACTTCGAAATCAATGAAGCACTTGGGAAAGAGACAAAAGAATTGTTAGAGAATCAAGGCTACCAAGATGTGACCCTCAAAAAGGACATATTTGGGAAAGACCGTATGATTTGCGCCCTTCTAAACCACTAAACCAGCATGAAAAAAACGCTTTCATACGAAGAGGCATTGGCAAAATCAGCAGCGCTATGCTCCCTTTCCGAAAAATGCATATCGGATATTCAAAAAAAATTATTATCTTGGGGAATAAATAACGAAGAGAGCGAAAAAATCATAGTACGGCTCCTGCAGGAGCGGTACATCGACGAGAATCGATTCGCAAAATTCTTCGTTAAAGATAAACATCGGTTCGCAAAATGGGGAAAGGGCAAAATCATCCATGCGCTGAAAGAGAAGGGCATCAGTTCGGAGAATATCCAAGAAGCCATCGAGCAAATTGAAGAGGAGGATTATTCCGAACAGTTGGAGACCCTGCTGAAGGCCAAGTTGAAGAGCATCAAATACAAAAACGCCTACGATGCAAAAGCCAAGCTGATCCGTTTTGGTCTAGGACGCGGATTTGAGTACGATGCCATCCTCGATGCCATAAAAAAGTTCGACATCGAAGAGTGATTTACGGCTTCCTTTTCAACCCTCTCTGAGAGCGGGAAGGTTTCCTCTCGTACTCCATTCACCAATCGATGGAACGAATGTCAAACCCTCCAAAAATTAAAGTTATGAAACTAAAAACTATACTCAACAAAACGAAAGGATATTTCAGCAATGACCGGTATTGGGTCAAGGCGCTCCTTATCCTATTCATTCCTGCCTTCTTTCTCTGCTTGGGACATATCCTAAGTCTGGGAATTTGCAAGATAGGCAACATCTCTGATGCAGTGAACCAAATACGTGTTGCGCAAGTCATGCTTGGCCTACTCGTCTTTGTCACTTCCGCGCTGATCCTAGGATTCCTATTCAGCCGCAACCCCCGCAAACTGCTTGCACTGAAAGAGGGCAACGGCATGGCCATCCTACTCTCTTGCGTGGTGGCACTCCTTTCTATTCCGCTGATCAACTACATCACCGTACTGAACGAGAGTCTCATCCCTGACTCCTTGGGTTATATCAAAGAGTTGGAAAACAAGAACGACGAACTGATTAGAATGATGTTGGACAACATGGGCATAGGAGGACTACTGCTGAACATCTTCGTTATGGCATTGCTTCCCGCCGTCAGCGAGGAGCTCTTCTTCCGGGGCATGATCCTCGGCACCATCCGACGAAGCATCAAGAATCCCCATATCTGCATTTGGATTACAGCCTTGCTTTTCGGCCTCATCCACTTCCAGATAGGGAAAATCATTCCGATCATCCTCATGGGGGGACTATTCGGCTACCTGCGCGTCTGGAGCAAGTCGTTGTGGCTTTCCATCACCGCCCATTTCACCAACAACGTGGTTATCGTCCTCTACTACTTCTTCATCAAAGGAGAAACCTACGGAATGGACCCGGAGAATATTGGAACAAGCGGCACGCCTTGGATTTTGGTGGTCTTCGCCATCCTGTTCGTAGCCACGTTGTATGACATACATCGGTTGGCAAAGATTGGTCCGAGAAGAACAGACATCGAAGAAGAGGGAAACAAAACGTTAGGATAGAATAAAGGGACTTCCCATAATTGAAAAGGCGGAAATGCAATGAATGTATTTCCGCCTTCCTATTTTAAATTCACACCTTAGTTACTTACGACTAATCAGATTGACGAATTCCTCACGCGTCTTTGCCGTATTGAAAATGCCGGTAAAATCGGAGGTGGTCGTCACGGAGTGCATCTTCTGCACGCCACGCATCTGCATACACATGTGCTGAGCCTCCAAAACCACCATGACGCCCAATGGCTCCAACGTGTCTTGGATGCAATCCTTGATTTGGGTCGTCAGGCGCTCCTGAATCTGCAACCGACGGGAAAGAATCTCCACCACCCTGGCAATCTTACTCAAGCCCGTAATCTTGTTGTTCGGAATATAGGCCACATGCGCCTTACCGAAGAAGGGCAAAAGATGGTGTTCGCACAACGAATAGAAATCGATGTCCTTCACGATGACCATCTGACGATACTCCTCCTCGAACATCGCCGAACGCAACACCTCGCACGGATCCAACTTATAACCGTAAGTCATGAACTGCATGGCACGAGCCACTCGTTCGGGCGTTTTCAACAACCCCTCCCGTTCAGGATCCTCACCAAGGAGGGAGAGTGTTTGCTTAAAAAGCGGAGCCAACTCTGCCGTCTTCTCGGCACTGGGAAACTTCGCCAAATCCCAAGGTTTTATCTCTAAATCTTTATCCATAATCGAACTAATTCATGAAAACCTTATCTTCTTTTCTCCGCCTGCTCGAAAGTCAAGTCGCGCGTCTCCTCATCCTTCACGACCAAGACATCCGTAGAGAATTCGGGGAACTCCTTCTTGATTGTATTGGCAGCCACCAACGCCTCCGTATAGGTGCGATAGTCGCCCACCCTCAACTTCCAGAACGGGGAAGAGAAACTCACATAATAAGGGAGGTCGGGCATCTTCTCCTTCATCTGCTTTTCACGAGCATAAGCCTCTTCCTTGGCCTTCTTCTGTCCGTTGCTCATATAGACCTGCACCCTATATCCCGTATAAAAGATATAGAGGTCCTCTTCCGACTCCTGCAACTGTTTTTTCAAAAGCACCGCCATCTTGGGGTCTTGGGAGATAGTCACCTTTCCCTGCCCTGCCGACGAAGCCGACACAGAGGAAATCACACCTGCAGGCGTCACCTTATCTTTCTTCGATTGAGAAAAGGCCACCAACGAGACTGAAACGAAAAACACGAATGCAAATAATCTTCTCATGACATCATATATTTTTAGGTGAACCCATGTCAACAACCACGAATCCAGCCTTCCGTATTACTATATCAACCCCTCATCCTCTCTTGGATAAAGAACAACTGCTGTTCCAACATTTCCACCTTACGCATATAGAAGCCCGAGGCTTTGGCGATCCGGATTGGATTGGAGTAGATGGCACGAATCTCCATCTGACGCTTGTTGTCAAAATCGAGTTTCATGCTTGGGGAATAGGGGGTCATCTTATCTGTCATGCTGAGCATGTCATCGATAAAGCTGTGGTCGATCTTTGCTCCACACACTTCAGCCCCCGCCAAAACCTCCTCCATCATATCCGTCACCAACTGACGGGAAGAAGGCGTCCGCATTATCACATCCGTAGAAGTGTTGAGAGCGACTGTCAACCCATTATAAGGAATATTCCAAACCAATTTCTTCCAACGAGCCACATTCAAATCTTCGGCAATGTTAAAAGGAACTTGGGCATTTTCGAAATCCGCCTTCATCTGAAGCAACACCTCCTGCTTTGGATGCTGGTAAAAACCAACCGTCAACGGGCCATAGTCCTGAAGCGAGATGTGCCCCACCCCCACACGCGACGAGCAGATGAACGCCATACCGCCAGCGATGGTGAGATTCGGAAACTGTTGAGCCAACTCCTCCTCCAATCCCAAACCGTTCTGAATAAGCACGACCACCGTGCCGTCATGCAAGATAGGCCTCAACATATCGGGCAACAAATGGTTTTGCGTGGATTTCAAAGCGACAATGACCACGTCGCACTTAGGCATATCCGCCGTAGCGCTATAGGCATTTATGGGTTGGACGAGAAAATCACCTACCACAGAATCGACCCGCAAGCCGTTCTTCTTCACATGGTCGTACTCCGAATGGAAAAGGAAATGCACCTCATTTCCGGAATGAGCCAACCTTCCACCATAATATCCTCCAATAGCACCCGCACCGATTACCGCATATTTCAGTTTCATACCCATTTTCTTATATTGGAAATTTCAGAATACAAAGTTAATTGATTTTCTCGGGAAAAATAAATTAGTGTCTGTTATTAGATACAGGAAGGTCCCTCAACGAAACGAACTTTCTAACTTAAGTTTGCTATCAATATAGTTAACATAGTCCTCAGAATCTCCGACCTCTCTTAGAATATCATTGAATGAGATAGTACGGTTTGCCTGAGTATTAGACCAAGCCAAGCCATGGGACAAGGAGGTCAATTCCTCGAAATTCTTGTCTCTACATTTTTCTATCGCATAGTCAAGGCACTCAATATCCGACTTCGAAAGCCAATCCATATCAGGTTGAGCATCCTCCTTTACCCTATACTTGTTTACGAAATGGAAATACCTGGCAAGATCACCGGCAGGAAAGAAGCTATCTCCCCTGACAGCCTTAAATATGTCATCAGTTTTAGAGGGGACAGGACCATAGCTCATGGCTATGTACACATCACCGGTCACCGTCCTTCCGTATTTGCTGAGATGCAACTGATCAGCGAAATAAAGAGTTTTGAAAATCTTGTGCATATCAGCCTCTCCCCCATATTGCTGTATCACATACAGAACAGAGTTAATTGTGGCTTCCGCCCGAAATAAATTCAATGCACTCATTTTGCTAAATATTTAACACTGCAAAGATATTCTCTTTCCTCCTACTTTCCAACAAATCTCCCTCATTATTATGTCGTTGCAACATAGTTTAACACCCAATCATTCCTCGTCCCCAGCCACGATTTCCACCTCGGTGTCCTGGAAAACAATACGATCGCCAGGAACGATTTTGGCACGCTTGCGCAACTCCACCTCTCCATTCCGGACCACCATTCCTTCAACAACCACATGTTGGGCTTCCGCACCGTTGAAAACCAAATTTGCTGCCTTCAACAACTGAATGAGCTGTATGTACGGATCGCCCGCACGCAATTGAAACTTAACTTTTTTCATCCTTTTATAATACTATATATACCAATCAATTAGTATCAGAAGATGAGACTATCTTCTCTTCTCGATAAACCATGGCAAGTTACTGAAAAAATCGGGTTTATGACATTATATGGAGGATTTTCGTAGGACAAGGAGAGATTCCCATTTGCCCCTCTCAGATCATCCGTCGCAAAGGAAAGAATCGCAAAGAGCCCCAACCTACCTGATAATCAAGCAGAAATAAAAACAAGCAAAAAAATAACCCCTTTTTATTTGCATCTATGGATTTTATATTTAACTTTGCAGTACAAAGTACTTTTAAATACTTCAAGAATATGGAAAACAAAGAAGCTTTTGATGCTTTAAACGAAATAAGGGATATGATGGCGAAGTCCACCAAAGTATTGTCGTTAAGTGGGTTGTCAGCCATTGTAATCGGCGCATTGGCAATGTTGGCCGCCTTCGTAGCAGGCTGGCTATTGGAGTTCGAGGGAATATCACCCTACCTCAAAATCAAACTCCTGATTATCGGAGCCGCCGTACTCTTCGCCACTTGCGCCTTGGTGGTTCTCCTTTTTGCCAAGAGGAAAGCTGCCCAAAACAACATCCCGTTTAAGTTTGACTTGACCGCCCGCAAAATGCTGTGGTATTTCTTCTTGCCATTGGTAGTGGGAGGTTTGCTAAGCATCGCGATTCTTTTCCAAGGGTACTACGGACTAACCTCCACCTTCATGCTGGTATTTTACGGACTGGCATTGGTCAACCTCTCCGGCTACTCGTTCTCAAACGTCAAGTATCTGGGATACGCAGAGTTGGCTCTGGGTCTCATCGACTGCATAACCGTTCAGTACACACTGCTGTTTTGGACGTTAGGATTCGGCCTCTTCCACATTATTTACGGCGTCATTTTCCACCTACTTTACGAAAGGAAGCAGAAATAATGAAACTAGGGTTAGATAACATAAACAAAGCCTTCGAGAGCAAGGTGCGCCTCGGTATCATGTCCGTCCTCATGGTCAATACCGAAGTGGACTTCACCACGCTCAAGTCATTGCTCGAACTGACCGACGGCAATTTGGCAAGCCATACCAAGAACTTGGAAGAGCTGGGCTACATCCTCTCTAAGAAACAGTTCATTGGCCGCAAGCCAAACACCACCTTTGCCATTACGGAGAAGGGTCGGGAGGCATTCACCGAGCACCTAAATGCGCTGGAGGCTTTTTTGAAAAATTCAGGCAAATAACAACTTATATTTTTTTACCATTTTACTTTGAAATTCAAAGTACTTTAAAAAACTCAGGATTATGATAAACGAAAATTCAAGAACAGATTCACAAACTTCCAAGAAGTTGGTGAACAGATTAGGCTTCAAGTGCACCATCATCGCAGTCATCGGATTGCTGCTGCTCATTCCGACAAGCATGGTTTCGAACCTCATCGAGGAGCGCGAAGAGATAGCCGAAGACGTCATCAGGGAAGTCTCCGACCAATGGTGTAGCAAACAAGAGGTGATTGCACCGTGCCTCACCCTCGAAAAGATCCTCACCTCCACGACAAGGGTGGAAAACAATGATAGCGAGATTGACGACAAGAGAACCATCACCTCCTACACAAAGAAAAAATTGAACATTTTGCCCCACAACCTGGACATCACCGGAACCATCGAAACAAAGGTACTGAAACGCAGCATCTATAAGGTGGTGACCTACGAAACCCCGTTGACCCTAACCGGCGACTTCCAGCTGACCGAGGAAGAGTTGCAAACCGTGCTACCGCTTGAGGGCTTGGCAGAAATCGACTTTGCCGTTTCCAACTTGAAAGGCATCAGCGACGAGATTACGCTCCAATTCGGGCAACAACAGGTAGTTCTCACTCCCAACGGAACTGGACTGGACAACACATGCAAGAAAATGTCTGCCAAAGTTGACATATCCGACTTACTAACGGGGAAAAGCATTCCATTCTCCATGACCATTTCCCTGAAAGGCTCCAAGTCGATCAACTTCGTGCCCGTAGCCAAGACCACGAATATCCAACTGAAATCCGATTGGAGCACACCAAGCTTCAGCGGCAACTTCTTGCCTTCCTCCCGGGAAGTGACGAACGAGGGATTCACCAGCAAATGGAAGATTTCCTACGTCAACCGCTCCTACCCTCAGCTGTTTTGGGATAGCGACAAATTGGATAAAGAAATCTCGGATTCGGCCTTTGGCGTAAAACTCATCCTGCCCGTAGAGCACTATCAACAATGTATGCGGACATCCAAATACGCACTCCTCTTCATTTTCCTCACCTTCGCCGCCTTCTTCTTTATCGAGACGCTCAACAAGAAGAGCATCCACCCTATCCAATACCTTTTCGTGGGTCTGGCACTGACCATCTTCTACAGTCTGTTGCTGTCGTTCTCTGAGCACATCGGCTTCACTTGGGCATACGGCATTTCAACCCTGATGACCATCTCAATGCTCACGCTCTATTCCATCGGCATCCTAAAGCTAAAGAAGACCGCCTGCTACATTGGTGCAGCGTTGGGATGCCTGTACGTTTACATTTTCGTCCTCATCCAAATGGAGACCTACGCGTTGCTGGCAGGCAGTCTTGGACTATTCGCCATCTTGGGTCTGATGATGTACTTCTCACAACGAATCAATTGGAACAATGCAGATTAACAGAAGTTCAAGAGCTCTTTTACGGAATTGATTTGGTAAACTCATTCAGAAGAAAAAGGAAATGATACGAATAGAATTACCCACAATTCTCCTTCCGAGCATTGATTTGGCAATTACCCTTGCAGGACTCAGCGCACCCATCATCCTCTACTTTTTGGTACGCAAATCCAACTATAAGGGGTGGCTATACTTCCTTGGCTCGTTGATTCTTACGGCGATCATCACACAAGGCACCATAAGGTTCAGCAACTTCTGCAGCGAAATTTTCCTGAGTCATTACGACACAGAAAGCCTTCCTGAGATTGATGATATAGAGGAGGAGAATATAGAGGAATTGCTCTTTCAGCAAGATGAGAAATTCATAACAGGGTTGTATTACTTCGTCGGAACCATCTTTGGGGTCAATGCGCTCTACTGCGCAATAATCTATGGGCTACTCAACATGATAGTTCCACTGATCAAGACAGGCAAGAGAAATGCCGACAAAGAGGGGGAAGATGCATTAGAGGCACCCTAAGCCTAAAAAAGCACCGTTGTTGGGACGACCAGCAACGGTGTTTTTGCTTTCTGTAGTAAACACAGTCAAAAAGGGGAGGCCCACGTCCCACCCTCGTCAAATTCGATCAATGCCATGGTAGTGAGTTGTGAAGAATAAAAATGCACGTGTACATGATGATGGGCATAACTATATATACAAACATCGCCCAACGGCCCCTCGTGGCATACACAAATTCAGCTGAAACCCGCTGACGGCTGGCACTCGCCCCGAACCGACTACGCCAATCCCCAATTTTTTCGATGAATTCGTCTATTTCAGGCTCACTCGATCAAATCCGTCGTCCAATTGGCCGCTTGAATCTGCGTATCCGTTTCACGCAACTCCTGCGAGAGCTTGTCATACTTCTTCCGCAAATCGACCACCGGGACGGAACTCAAAATCTTGATCTCCGTATGCGTATTGCGACGAGCCAAGCAAGAGGCGCTCTCTAAGAAATCATGATAGGAGGAGACCTTCATCTTCAAACAGTCACGGTGCGCAATTAGAGCCGTCAACGACCCGTTAGGTGTCTGCGTTTGACTATTGGTCAAGTTGATTCGCACCATCAAGTCCTCCAACTGACGCAAGTATCCATCCAACTCCGTCAAGAGTTGATTCGGATCCTCCGCAGGCTTCTCGCCCTCCTGCACCACCGCATTATTCGAGAGACGGGAGTCCATTTGGGCAATTCTCTTCTGGATGTCTGCCCTAATCTGCAATGCTTCTGCCAATTTCATATCTTACCAATTTTATATTTCAAAATAGATACGCTAAAATAGGGAATTTTAGGTTTGCAGGCAAGAATATTCATTTTCAGCCCAAAAATCGGCCAAAATCCATTTTCATCGACCAAATTGCACATTTTTTCCACCAACTAGACCCATCCATCTATGAAAGCCATTCCGTAAGGCTAAATTCATTCCCCGATAGTCACGACATCTTTTTTGTAATTTTTTTTCACGCCCCATTTTGCCCCCATCTTGCCGTATTTTTTGCAAAATCAACTTAAACAACTATAAAACAAAAACTTAACATACAACAATTCATTCAAAAAGAACGAAAAGTACAGAATAGAAGCCTGCTTTGACCTGCAATTACCTAAAAAATGTGTCACGGGATCATCGGGCGACGGCAAATAGGCGGATTATTCCTATCAAACGAACGATTTGTTACAGCCGGATAGAGAAGAAATCCATAACTTGCCGATGCTTTAAACAAACTAACTAAGATTATAAGGAAGAACCATTTCAGACAAATTTGCCCTACCTGAAATTTAACCGACAAAGAAAAAACCAGACGGAGGAGTTCTTAGCAGAGTTCCTCCTTCTTTTTTTCATATCGAACCATATTCCGACGAAAGAGAGTTGAAATAAAGCCAGAAGAGGTTGGCTGTCGAATATTTTGCTTGTAATTTTGCATTCAAGAATAAATTTTCATTTCAAGTCATGAAAACGAATGTCATCAACCCAACAGAACAAGATGAACGCAGTTACATGAAACAAGTAATCGCCATCTTGGAAAAAACCATTGAGGGACTGGACAAAGTCATCAACGCAAATGTAAAAGACCTGAAAGAATACAAGGCCTACCTTTGGGAGAACCAATCAGAATTGGATCGCGCGGAAAAGAGTGCCGTCCGCCACAACGTGACGCAGGCCGTCCTATCAAGCGAAGCCATCATGGAACGAAAGAAGAGACTACGCAGGCAAATCGAAATCCCCTACTTCGGACGAATCGACTTCAAGGAGACGAACGGAGAGGAAACATTACCTATCTATATAGGTCTATACTCGTTCTACGACGCAGAGAAGAACCAGAACGTGATCCACGACTGGCGTGCGCCCATCTCCACCATGTTCTACGACTACGAATTGGGAGAAGCCTCCTACGAAGCTCCAACCGGCACGGTGACCGGCAACATCTCCCTGAAACGCCAATACCGCATACGCCGCTCCGTCATGGAGTTCATGATCGAGAGTTCGGTCAACATCGGCGACGACATCCTCCAAAAAGAGTTGAGCAGCAACTCCGACGACAGAATGAAGAACATCGTCGCCACCATCCAACGCGAGCAAAACCGCATCATCCGTAACGACGATGCGCAGACCCTTATCATACAAGGTGTGGCTGGTTCGGGAAAGACCTCCATTGCCCTCCACCGTGTGGCCTACATCCTCTACCGACACAAAGGAGAAATCACATCCAAAGAGATACTTATCATCTCCCCTAACAAGGTCTTTGCCGACTACATCTCCAACGTCCTCCCCGAACTGGGCGAGGAGCAGATTGAAGAGTGCGGCTTTGAAGAACTGATGAGCAAGAAACTGAACGGGAAATATAAATTCCAAAACTTCTTCGAACAAGTGACCGAACTTCTCGAGCACCCTGAAGACCAAGCCTATATCGACCGCATCCGTTTCAAGGCCTCCTACGAATTGCTCGGCTTGTTGGACAAGTTCATCCTCCATGTGGAGAACTCCCTCTTCGAGGCGGAGGACATCAAAATAGGACGAATACCCGTCCCTAAAGAGTTCTTGGAAGAGAAGTTCAAGAGCTACCACCGCATCCCGATGCGCAACCGATTCGACCCCATCGCCCGCGACATCATCAACGAACTACGCTTGAAATGCGGCATGGACCTCGGTACCAAGGAGAAGAACGACCTGAAGGCCAGCATCAAGAAGATGTTCAAGGGGAACAACGACCTCGACCTCTACAAGCAGTTCTACGAATGGGTCGGCAAACCCGACTATTTCCAACCCAAGAAGGGACGCAAACTGGAGTATGCCGACGTGGCTCCCCTACTCTACATCAAACTCATGCTCGAAGGCGACAAAGACCCGTTGCCAATCAAGCACCTGCTGGTGGACGAGATGCAGGACTACACCCCTATCCAATACCGAGTGCTGAACAAACTCTTCAACTGCAAAAAGACCATCTTGGGCGATGCCCAACAATCGGTCAACCCATACAGTTCCACCAACTACCAGGAGATTCAACAAGTCTTGGGCGGCGAGGTCATGAAACTCTGCAAGAGTTACCGATCCACCTACGAAATCACAGATTTTGCCCAACGCATCTCCACCAACAAAGAGCTGGAGGCAATTGAGAGACACGGAGAGAAACCATCGCTCTACTGCTTAAAGAACGAGAAGGAGGAACACGCAAAAATCGGCGAACTCATCGAGAAATTCCTCCATTCCGAGAACTGCACGATGGGCATCATCTGCAAGACACAGAAACAGGCACAGAAACTCTACGAAGCCATCGAACACTTCTCCACCCACATCTGCATGATTACGGAGGAGAGTGCAGCCTTCTCCAGCGGTATCATCATCACGACCGCCCACTTGGCGAAAGGATTGGAGTTTGACGAGGTCATCGTTCCTGCCGTCACACCAGAAAACTACAACAACGAGATGGACCGCAGCATGCTCTTCATCGCCTGCACCCGTGCCATGCACAAGCTCTCTCTCACGGGAAGCAAGGAGATGAGCAGGTTCATTCCACAAGAATAAACAAGAGAAAAGAGAACCCTCGTGGAGGCAAGGACTACCTTGTCTCTACGATAGCATCTCTTTCTTGAACTTTAATTTTAGACTATGTTGTATAAAGATAGAATACTTTATTTGTCAAAACAACGATTGAAGATGCCATGGCTATATGCTTTTTGGGGTACCCGTAATTTCTTCATATATGATTGTTTCTTATAAAAGCTACCCATTAGTCGGAACTATAAGTTTTTTATATACCATCGTGCCTTTGGCGATTTCATTTCTTCACGTTTTTATTCCGGTTTTCATTGAAGCAAAGTATTATTTGGTAGATTTAAGAGAATCTAACGGAATCGTTTCAATAAAATATCTCAGATATAACAAAGAAATGATTTTTGAAGAACGAAAGGAATTGGTGAAATTTAAAATGACAGAAATGCAAAGACAGGGAGCCTATTTTAACGAGTCTGTTGTTGTTGGGGTTCGTACTAAAACCTCTTTTTTCAAAAAGAAAATTCGATTTTATGAGATAGCACCATGGAGACGTGAATCGTTAGAAAAGACTTTTAGGGATATATTAAAATAATCTTTTTGCTTAAAAAATCAGCCGAATAAAAACATCCTTTCAGAAAATGCCTTCCAAAACGCATTTTCCAAATATATTCCGTATCTTAGCAAATAAAAGTTAGGCTATCGTCTAATTAATGACTGATTTTGGACTTAATGTTAATGGTCCTATAGTCACAAAACAGACTAAAGCCCAAAGCTATTCTATTAAACGTAAACAGTTACTGCCATGTGGAAAAGAAGAGAAGATTTAATCATCAAAGAAAGTTTTTCAACCACCTCCCGTCGGATTTTCTTGAATCTATTTGGTTTCATCGCATTGGCTTTTTGCTTTAACAAATTGGCAGGAATGTATTATGAGACCGTTCCTATTAAAAAGGAAGGAGTCATCTTTTGTGTAATAGGCATCCTTGCCGGCCTCTGGAGCCTCTACTTCTGTTTCTTTCCCGACGAGGAGACTATCACTATCGGCAAAGAGGGCATAAACGTGGAAAGGGACGGCATCATCTATCCATGGGAACAAATCAGTGCCGCCTATACCGGAGTAGCAGAGAACGACCAAATCCGCAATAGGGAACCGCACATAAGCCTACGAAGATCCAGAAGGAGGAAAGAAACCCCGTGGTATCTCCATGTTTTCTTTAAGAGGGATAACGAGATTGTCCATAACGCGCACAGACTGAACAACTATGCCTACAACAACGATGACATCAAGGAAGCCATAGAGTATTGGAGCGGCCGCGACATCGGTGAGAAGGAGGATTGGGAAAGGGACCAATACATCGACCAGTTGACAAAGGAGGGAGTGTCAAGGCAAGAGGCAGAAGAGTCCCGAGACAGAATCAGCATCGCCACACCCCTATTCCAAAAAGCCAGCTCATCTGTAGTAGCCGCCATGGTTTGGACCTTTACACTATCGGGCTTAGGAGCAGTCGTATTTGGCAAATGGTATAGTATTCCATCAGCCATCCTTCCCAAATTTGTCTATTGCCTAGTGCTTGTCGCAACCCCCATGCTTCTCACCATAAAAGTCGGGAATATGATGATAGCCCAAAAGCTAAAGAGCCTCAAGAAAAAGGCAGAGGTGGTGGCCTTGAACCAAGAAGAGTTTAACGTATGCTTAAAAACAACGATATTGGATTGTTCGATTTGTCCAACCACCATCAACATTCTCCTTGTCGTTTCGGGATTACTCATTCTATATCTAATACTCAACATAGGCGGAACTATATGAATAAGACTTTGTTTTACTTAGAAATAATCTTGGCCATCATTGTGGGTGTATGGATGGCAACGCCCGAAAAATCCGAGAAAGAGGAGCAATGGGTGGTCTATGGCAAGGGAGGAGAAAATCTTCTGCACATAATCCGTATAGACTCAAAACTTCAGCCCCAGGAGAAGAATGAGATCCTCGTGAGCGAAGAGCTCTATCAAAAGACTGGTTTGGGAGACACCTTGCTCGATTTAAAAATTTCAGAGTATGGGGAAGGCACATTTACAATCGAACACTCTTGCGAAGAATAACCGATTCATGTAGTCAAATCGACAGATGTCGATTGTGTCGAATTGGCAGTAGAAGCATTCCCGTTGAAGCTATATTTGCCGAGACAATAAAGTGCAGGGTTCCCAAAAAACTATTCCCAAATGAAAGTGGTTATTTCTGTCCTAGGCTCCTCGCCAACCGTTTTTTTCGTTACTTCCGTTGGATAGCCATCTGCATCAAGAGTCCATGAATAGAAATATTCCTCAACATCACCCCACAAACTGTTTTTCACATAGACTGGCAAATCTCTTGACAAAGACATCTTAAATGGAACCACATTTTCATCTAGGGCAAACAGCCAACTTTCAAAAATATAATTAGATAATTTTGAAATTTTAGGAGTAGGTGTGTCATCCGTATTTGCATATTCCAAAAGGGCATAACCCTTATTATTAGCCACTTGCGCTATATTTTCTCCCTCCCACGTATAAGAATAAACGTCCTCCGTCGCAAAAAAATCATTACTAATTCTTCGATGTATCTCAATATCTTCTAGTTCTCCACTGTGTCTATAAGCAAATTTATATTCATAATTCTCTTTATTCTGTTCCTTTATTATTTCCCGAATGTCATAATCACTATCAATACGATATTCACTAACCCCATTACCACCAAGTGTCGTCACCTTAATTTTTTCATACGAATGCTCATAAACTCTCTTGCTGTTGAAGTCATAGTCGCCCTCCTTTCCTTGGGTTGAAACTGATATCATTTGACCTTGGGGGTCGTAATTGATTGTTTGTTCACAAAAATAGTCATCACCACTTTTTTTGATTACCTTAACCAACCGTTTTTCCGGTGCCTCAGCATCATCTTCACTCTTTTCGCAAGAACTATCGTCACTCTTTTCGCAAGAACTAAAGGTAAAAACAAAAAGTGCAAGCGCACTCAACGAAAAATAAACAATTTTCTTCATACTATTTTTTATTATTAATCATCAGAAACGTCATAAGCAATCTTTGTAAACATAGGCGTCCCAAACCGACAAACCATCGGCGCACAAAAGTAGAGAAAAAAAAACGATTTTATAACACTCTAATCCAAGTAATATAAAACAAGCTGGTTTTATTCAGAATAGAGGAAACCTCTAGAGAAAAAGAGACTAGGGAATCCTACGGGAAATAAAACCAACGACCATTGCAAACCACGCTACTGCTTTCCCCAATAATAATAGGCTATCTGCCACATTGCCTGTTCCTTCGTCTTGCATGGAAGGAAGCATTCCTTCGTGACAACATCAAGCCAAAGCCCCACACGAAGCGACCGCACGACAAAATTCTCCCCCTTATAGAATGCCAACCAAGGGGAACAAAGATAATTTGGGAAATTCTTTATGTTTTTTACAACCAAAGACTCTCCATTCGACAACTTAAAGACAAAGGTCGTTTCACGCCTACCGGTAGCATCTATCAGATAAGGATTGCCCATAGAGAGGATATTGGCGATAGCGCCAGCGTCCAATGTGTTGATTGAATCGGCAAACGAATAGAAAAAGTCACGAACTCCGTTCTCCATCTCCCGTTTTTCTTTCAATTTCTTGTCAACAAGCCCCCTATAATTTTTTTTGTCTTCCTCCGTCACTGAAAACGGAATCGTCTCAGGCTTTCCGTCCAACCCTTTCTTCACGGCCGCCCATAAGCTATCCACACCTGCC
>JAGCWQ010000158.1 GCA_017961765.1 Paludibacteraceae bacterium
ACGTTGGGGCGTGCGAAGGTGCTTTCGATGAAGAAGGAGGAGCTCACCCTCCACATTGTGCCGTTCCGCAGGGAGGCTAATACGGTGAAAGGAGAGACCATCGAAAAGAAACTGAACGATATTTACCAACCATTGGGCAAGACCTTCAAGGTGGTGGTAGAGGAACGCTTCGGAGATGGTGAGGAGTATGATTTCGTGGAGGATGGATTGACAGTCGAGGGTTCTGGTGTCATGGAGACGGAAACCGCAGAGATGTCGATGTTGAAGGTGATGTATAATGAAGAGAGGGGCTTTTCGAAGGAGGAGAACCAAGCCTATCTCTTCCTTCTTCCGAAGTCTGCGACGGCAGGTGTCTTAGGTGACATGCCTCGTAACAAGCCAGTAGGCTATGTCTTTGCCGACCCTTCAACCGTCTATGCCGACGGTCACACGGTGGCGCATGAGATTGGTCACGGCATCTTTACCTTCGACCACGCCTTTGAATATTATCAAGGCGAACATGGGCAGACTGACAATTTGATGGACTACAAGGAAGGCACAAATAACAACAACCTCAAGGTTTGGCAATGGAGCGTCATGGATACGCACAAGAATTATGTGTTGCCGTTCTTGGAGGCGGATGAGGATGGAATGGCTTTGACTAATGGATGGTATTTTACTTGGATTGGAGATGAAGTTAATGGATGGGCTATGGATGATGTCGAAGATTTAGTAGAAGAGCATGAAAGATTGCTTAGGGAGTTTGATAACGATGGAGGGTCAGCGGACATAGCGAAAGAGCACTGGATGAATGTTATAAAAGAAAATATTACAAATATAACCCCTGATGACGTTATTAATAATATTCACGAGGGAATTAAAACAGATATTTCTTTGCCCAAAAATCATGTATGGACATTTATTAGTCCTATTTCCTATGAAGAAGGATATGCTTCAACAAAGATGAAATTGTTGTTGTTTAAAGATAATGTAGTCTTGAAAAACTATAAAATTTCAAGTGTTGAAGAATTAGCGGAACATAAATACGTGAGGTCGGCATATTATTTCGATAGCGGAGATAAAACTTTTGGAGTCGTGGCCTTTTACAATTTTGAAAATGAGAAATCCGAATTGCAATGTGTATTGCTTATTGATATAAAAGAGCAGAATGACAAGGAAACAGTGTCTTTGGTGATGAATAAATGGGTGGAATTCCTTTTGTTTAAAAATGGATGTTTGTCTAATAGACAGTTGAAGGCAAAAACAGATCCTATCGCATTCACTGCCATGGCTCAGAATAATATATTGGTTCCTAAAAGCGTAGATATGGGAGGCGTTAAAGCATATTCATATTTGTATGAAGATTATGTTTTATACAAGTCTCCTGAGTCTATATATAAGTGGGCATATGTTAAGCCTAATAATAAGTATGAGATTTCTTATGACATTTTTAATAATGGAGAGAATATTAACTATGATTATGTTTCTTCTTCGGAGTGTGTGAAAGTAACGTCTGTGGCTAATGATCTATTGGAGTTTGAGGTTAATCAATTGGGAGAAGAACAAGATGTCCCATGTGTTTTAGTGAGAAATGCTTGTACAAAAGAATGGATAGGAGCAATAAATATGATTGTTTGTCCTCCAATATCAATTAATTTGAAGTTCGTTGTTTTGAATGGAAAAAATTGTAAGGGTGAAGATGTTTCGTGTCGTAATTTTGATTTTGAATCGGCAAAAAAATATCTAAATGATATATATGGGGCAATTAATGTAACCTTCAATTATTCTCTTAAAAATTTAAGTGATTTTGATTACAAGAGGGTTGACAAAAACAATAATGATAAAATTGATGTGGATGCTAGGGATAAGGAATATAGGGGAAGTATTAAATCGGATTTGTCTGAATATTTCCAATCTAATACATATATTTGTTTTATCAGTGCGTTGCCTTCTGATGATCCTTCTTGTGCTGGCATTGCTGCAAGAATTAATGATATTAATTTTTCTACATATGGAGAGGGAGCTTATCCAAACTTTTCTTCTGATCCTTATGTTTGGTTGTTTGATTCAGTTCATAAAAGTAAGTTAAGTATGAATGAGTCAATAGCTCATGAGTTGGGACATGCGATATTTGGCTTAAGTCATCCTTTTGTGGAAATAACAGGTTTTACTAAGCCTAAGTATAATAAGGAAGAAAATAAAATGGAGCAATTAGATGATTTAAATATTATGAATTATCAAGTAGATCAAAGGAATGCTCAGTTAAGAGCTTATCAAGTGTTGAAAATACATAAGAAAAGAAAAAAATGAAACAGAAAGGTGTGTTTTTATTGAGATTTTTTTTGCTCTCAATTGTTTTATTAAATACGTGGCAATGCAAGTCTAATGTTAAGGGATTTAGCAAAGATGGTTGTGGAATAGATGTTTTGCGTGATTCTTCTAAAATGTCGTTATGCATTTTGGATTCATTTAAATTAAAGTATGGTAATCTTTCTCCTTTTTGTAGAACACAACTTGTTGATTATGTCCTTGATAGTATTATGATGAATAATAATCCAAGTCCGTATCTGTATGAAGGGTGTGTCATATTTCTTGTTGATTATGTTCCTTCCTGTGATTATACTTTTTCTCAAAAAGAAAAGATTGTAAATGTTTTAAAGCGTAAATATGATTACGGACTAGGCTCTTTGTTTTTAAAATTTCGAGATACTGCCTTTTCAACTCAATTTAGATGGATTCTTGAAAATCAGAGTCTTGATAAGTTTGCTTCGTTTCAAGTAGAGAGAATTCTTTTTCTGCAAAATGAAAAGAAAGTAATGGCAAAATGGAATCAAAAACTTGAAGAATTGAAGGTTGGAGGAGATGTTATGCCTGAAGAGTATGGGTTGATGATTTCTGATATAATAGAGGAAGGTCGTAGTCTTTGGCCTGAATTATGTTCTATACTGAAAACACATCCGAGGAAATACATTTTTACGAATTATTCGTATAAGGATGAATTGGAATATGAAGAGTTGCTTTTGTTTGTGATGGAAAAACTTAAAAGAGATGGACGCATTGATGTTGATTTGTCTGAATGTGTGTATCGACTTGTGGGTGATGGATATGTGTATTATAAATTGTCTGACAAGAGAATCCCCGAATTACTAAAGGAGTTGGAAAATAGGGTTTTTTATTGATTATTGTAAATATAATTATTCTGGTAGAAGTAATCTGTGTGTCCAAGGATTTCTATCATGGACAACTATTTTTATCCTTGGGGAAGTAATTATACGTGAGTGAAATGGAATTAGCACTTTTGTCTTATGTTAATATTCCCCTATAATTTCTTATCTTTACCCATCAAAAACTAAGCGCGATGAAATACCTGATTGGCATACAGACATTTGAGGAGATAATCACGGGCGGTTACTAAAAATAGTGCTATACAAGATATATAGATTAAACAAAAATCGTTTAACTCTCAGTTTTTTAACGGCTTCTAAATATAGTAGATTATGAAACAGCTGTTTGGAATATGCGTTTTTGTGTTTTTGTCTATTTCCGTAGCCTCTGCGAATGACAGACTCTCAATTGTAAAAACGAATGCAAAGGGGCAGGAGAAGACCTCTTTTGAATTGTTGGCGGAGATAAAAGGCATAGTTGATACGTTGGAAGAAAAGGACTCTTTGTCGAGATTTTCTTACATGGACTATTGCCTTGATAGTATTTTGTTTCAGAGTAAGGAAAAGTACAAAAGGCTTTATTTGGCACAGCAGATGTGTGAAGATTCGTTTTTTTATTTCTTTTCGTCAAAGCAAAAAGCGCTCTATCTTGAGGCAATCTTGAAGGAACGATACTATGATCTATGTTTCTGGAATTTAGATATGAGATGGGGACCGGATTCTTCTTGCGAAACGGATTGTATATGTAGGTTGCTGATGGATAATGGGTCTGATGAAATTTTGAATTCCGTCAGGAATGCTCGTGACGAGTTGACTCAAATGCAATGTGAGGAGTGCATGAAATTGGATCATAAATTGTTTTACAGGCAGTTGTTGTTGGGACTGCATGACAATAGTCAGATAGATTCTTTGTTTCAAAATATGATTACTGCTTCTAAATCAAAAAAGAAGATGGAAATAAGCAATGCCCTTATTCCTCACCTCTTCTTAGTAAAGTGGTTCAAATATAGAAAAGAAGATTTTTTTGATGTGGTATGTGCTGTTATTCAAGAAAATAAGAATGCTTACTTTAAATATGATTTTTGTGTTCAGTCTATTAATGTGGAATGTTCGATTTGGCATAAATATCTTGATTACTTTTTGGTGGAATTGCTAAATAAAAGGATTGTTGGATTTCCTAAATTCACGAAGAATTCTCGGGTCTTTTTAACGATTAAGGGGGTGGAGCATTGGACTTTATCCAACAAATATAAACAAGAAGTCATAAAATGGATGAAAGAGCATCGGTCGGACTATGTGATACGGGAGGAGTAGAAAACAGGCTTCTATTCCCTTATCCTTACATCCAGAAGTACTCCATTGACATACAGACATTAGATGAGATAATCACAGCTTACGTCTATGAGGACAAGAATGATTTGGTCTACAAGCTAATAAGACCTCATTATGTAATTGTATGGAGAAGGAGTGGAAAAATATTAGGTTTTTCGAGGAGGCTTCTTGTTAGCTATTTTGAAAAACGGAAGTCCATGCCATTTTTCCCCGTTTTTGCAGTACAATAAAAAAAATAGGTAGGAGTGTTGCTGTGTTTTTTCAAAAAACATTACCTTTGCGGAAGTTTTTTGAGTTTAACTTTCTCATAATAATTGTATGAATCGATTTATAAGTTCGGTAGTCCTTATTTTGAGTGTGCGCTAATCTATGCATGAATCGGAAATGGAAGATGGAACGGAAGAATCTGGATTTTGAATGTTAGTTATGATTAATTATGGAGGGAAAACACGAAAATCAAGAGAAATAAAATGAAAAATGCTCAATTTTTTATGGCGTGCTCTGTGAATTGAATTACAGACCTATTCGTTTAGTTTATTATTACTAACGTTCGACCATGGTTGAGGGATGCGAGAATAAATTTTATTTTAAACGTTCTCCCTATTTGATGAAATGGAATCTAAGACATAAGAAGTTGACTATTAAATAGATTGATGGAACAGTTCGTGAAATATGTTATGAAAGCAACCGTGAAATGTATATGCGATAGGCAAATGGTACTTTCTTTGTCTCGATTTTTGTTGACCTTAGTGTTGTGTCTACAAGGTTTGTTGGCATATTCCCAAACAGGGTTTAATCCGCCTAAAAATCTCACACCTGATTACTCTGCCTTGAAACAGAGTACGACGGAGTTGTTGGATAAACTGAAATCCTCCAATTATGGGAATGACTTTAATACGTTGAAGGGCACGCTTTCTACTCTCTCCTCTGAATTGAGTAAGGAGAACGTCTCCCAAATGTCGGTGCAGGCATTGACCGAGTCGGCTAAGTCGGAGTTCGAGAAATTGAAAAGTAATTCCGACCTCTCTAATAAGGTGGAGGAACTAAAAGGGCCTTTTGAGAAATTCAAAGAGTCGGGAACTACTGCTTTTGATCGGGCGAAAAGCCTTATAGACAACGGAGTAGCGGTCTCCATGCCTGTTACCGTTCCTTATTTGGACAATGGTCCGTTCGCCATCCGCATATCTTTTGATTCCCTGCGTTTTGTCCGAGGTAATGATTTTGACGAGGTGGAGGATGACAATACGTTGGTGAACGTGGATGCCACCTTCAATTTCCCATTCGCCACTTCGTCTGATGGTTCGCATGTTGTGCGTTTTCATGGCGATGGAATTCGTCTGGAGGGTGGCAATCGAGCATCTCGTATCTATCTGGCTTCCGATCATAGGATTGACTTGATGAAAAACAAAGTCGCCATAGAGATTCTTTCTGCTTTTCCAAAGGGAGGAAAGGCTTTGGGTAACTGTGCGACTGGGGATAGTACGTGGTTGGATTTTGATTGTAACGGTGTGCAGGACATGAGCCTTTGTGGAAGGTTCTTGTTCAGCCAGTCTTTTATCACGGCAGCCACGAAAGGTCATGAGACGGATACGGTGATGGCCTACTTCTCTTTCATGTACAGTTCGGGCATGATCGCGAAGATTTGTTTCTCGGATTCGTTCCGGGTTAAGGGGTGTGGCGATTTCGTCTTCAAGGTAGAGGATGCTATTGTCGACTTGAGCGACGAGCGGAATGGAAATGGATTCTCTATGCCTGATGGCTATTGGGATGAGAGCGGTCTGCCTGTGGAGGCTTGGTCTGGATTCTTCCTCTCTAAATTGGCGGTTCGCTTCCCTAGTAATTTGGATTTCAACAAGAAAAAAGATAAGCAAGCCACGTTGGAGGTCAAAAATGTCTTGATAGACGACTATGGCTTCACCGGAAACTTCCTTTTGAGGGATTTCATTGATACGAGAGGAGATGATAAGAATAGTGGCTTGGCGTTGGCTGTGGATACGATCGGAGTTTCCTTCTGGCAAGGCGAATTTAGCGATGGTTTGATTTCAGGTAGGGCGGATGTCCCTTTCTTGAAGAAAGAGGAGGGTAAGGCGGCGCCGGGCAAGGATGATGGCTCGGATGACGGAGATGGAAATAACGGAGACGAAATCGAGGGCTATCCATTGGGTTTTCGTGGACATATCGGCTATAATGCGGCGCAGGACAAATATTTGTATAGTATCAATGCCTCTCTGAAGGCAGATCAACATTTCAAGGTGCCGTTTACGAACAAGGCATCCATAGATATAACGAAGGATAGTTATCTGGAGGTGGGCAACGAGAATTCAGAACAGAAATTCGGGGCCACTTTGTGCTTGAACGGTGCGTTGAACATAGAGTCTACGTTGAATTTGAAAGGTGTCCGATTTGAGGGCTTGCGATTGTCTTCCTTGTCTCCTCATGTTGCTGTGAAAGCCTTCTCATTGGTCGGCAAAGCGGGCTTCTCTGTAGGTGGTTTCGGCATAGAGTTGAAGAAGATTGGACTGAAGACACCACATGTCAGCGTGGGCGGTGGTACTTTGTCGACGGCTGAAAATGAAAAGGATAAGGCTGATTTGAGCCTCGAAGCACAAATCTCGCTCATGGCAGGCGAGGGTGGAATCGGTGCTGGCGTTGGTCTCGATGTCCATGCGGAACATGAGAACAGGTGGAAAGTCAAGGGCTTGACCATCAATAAAATCATGCTCGATTTGGATTTCTCAGCCTTCCACTTGAAGGGTGAAATCGAGCGGTTTAAAAATGATAACCAATATGGAGACGGATTCTCGGGTAGCATGTTGCTCTCACTGAAAGAGTTCGGTTTTGGTGTACAGGGCGAAGCCAAGTTCGGAAAAGTTAGGCAACAAGATGGAAAACTTTTGAAATATTGGTTTACAAATGCGACGGCCGATTTGTCTGGAGCTAAGATCCTCCTGTTCCCTCCAGGTGTCTTCTTGAAGTCGTTCAGCGGTGGCGCTTACCATCACATGTCACGTGAATCGTATGCGACAAAGGAAACCAAGGTGGTTCAGTTGGCCTCTAAAGATCAGTATAAACCAAACAAGGACATTCAGTTTGGCTTCTTGGCAGGTGTCGGTGCTTATTTTATGGATGATAAACTCTGTAGTGCGAATGTGGAGTTTGAGATGAACTTCAATACCAATTGGGGTGTGAACTATGTGCGTTTGGCAGGTATTGCCTCCATCTTAGCTCCATTGAAGGTGTCTGACATCAAGGCCGATGGAATGATTGCGGGTTGGTTGCTTGCAGAGTATGACCGTCCGAACAAGACGTTCCATGCGGAGATAGAAGCGAACATAAATGCATTTAGTGGCTTGTTGGAAGGAAAAGCAAATCTTCAGATTCACTCAGATCCGAAAGAGTGGTATTTCTGGATGGGAACACGAAGCAATCCGAACTATTTGAAATTTGCAAGTTTGGTGAAGGCAGAGAGTTACTTCATGTTGGGTGTGATAGAGACGCCTATGCCGCCGATGAGGGAGAAGTTGGCAGCCAAATTGAATGCCGCTCCTTCCAATGCTATCGGAAAGGAAGATCAGATACAGAAAGGACAAGGTTTTGCCTTCGGTATAGCGTTGGAGGCAGGAGGTCAATTGTCATTGCCACTTGATATCCTATTCGCACATTTCTATTTCTTGGCGGGAACGGATATCATGGTCGTAAATCAAAATTGCGGCAATTTGAATTGGCGTGCCTCCGGACAAGCTTATCTTTGTGCCGATGGTGGCGTGGGTGCTACACTTTATTATCCTTGGTGGTGTAAGTGGCATCCTTGTATAAAGAGTAAGGAGTTTAATATCTTATCAGGAACAGTGACGACTATACTCACAGGCGAAATACCATCTCCGGTTAAGGTGAGCGGTGAATTGCATGTTAAATGTAAGTTGTTCTTTATTCCTATGCCAAAAATCAATATAAAGGCTACGATAGGTAAAGGATGTTAATGATTAATGTGAAATGAGGGAAATGGCTAAAATAGTAGTACGATTAGTAGCGTTGTTGATTGGTCTCTCTTTGGGTTCCGTTTGGGCCCAAGACCAGAAGTATAAGATCGATTTGTATCATTATAACGCTGGCGAGTACGTGTCGCTTCGTTGGTATCCACAGACGGTGGACGACTATAGAAGGGGTGCATTGCATGGCTTTGTTGTCCAACGACGCATTGTGAATGGTTCTAAACCACAGGAGTGGAAGGAGTTGTCTCGCATTATTGCATCCTCTTTTGACGATTTTACGAAATTTCTTGATGATGACGATTCTGATTTAGGTATGATCGGATTCACCTTGTATCAAAAGGAAATTAAGGAGAAAACCTTGAAATTGTTGCAGGAGGGAGTGGAGATGCCTGACTCCATGGATGTCGATTCGTATGATTCTCCGTTGGCGCAAGAGTATCTTTATAAGTTTGGTTTGGCAGCCTGCGAATTTGATTGGGGTGTGTCGAAGATGGCGGCCTTGTGCTTTAAGGATGAGACGGCAGACCGGACATCCGTCTACGATTATCGGGTTATCTTTGCTGATGGAAAAGATGCGGAGAAATCAAAGATTCTAAGGGTGGACATGTCTCAACTTTCTGTTTTGCCGTCACCTACGATTTTTGAAGGATATGAGGATGACAAAAGAGCCTATTTCTCATGGGACATTACTCAATTGGAGAATGTATATTCCGGTTATCAACTGGAGCGGAGTTCGGATGGGGTGGTCTTTCAACCAGTGAATCCGAAACCTATCATACATATGTATACAGATGATCGATTTGAGCATACGTGTACCTATACGAGTGTCTTGCCTGAATGTGACAAGGATTACTATTTCCGAATGTGCGGTGTGAGCAACTTCGGATTTCTCGGACCTTATTCGAAGGTCGTAAAACTGAGATGTGTTACTGAATATATGGTAAGCGTTCGGATTGATACGGTGGTGATGAATGAAAAGAATGAGGCGGAACTTCGTTGGCATGTAGAGAATCCATATAATCAAGAGATTAAAGGGTTGTTTGTGCAACGTGCGGAAAAGATGGTGTTGGATTCTGTCACAAGAAAGCCTGTGTTCAATACGTTGCATAAGAAGCCGTTGTCATCCAAGACGCGGACATATAAGGATCAAGATACGCGTATGTCGAACTATTATCGAATATTGGCTTTTGGTGCGGATACGACTCAGTTGTCAGTTTCAAACGTCTATTTTTCTCACCAAATTGATAGCGTGCCTCCTGCCGCTCCGACAGGATTGAAGGGTACGATAGATTCGTTGGGTGTGGTTCGTTTGGAGTGGTTGCCCAACAAGGAGGAGGACATCATGGCCTACCGGGTTTTCTTCGCCAACCGTAAGGATGTCGATTTCATTGGTTGTTCGGATACCTTCCTGAAGACTCCGTTCTACACGGATACGTTGTTCTTGGGTTCGTTGACCAACGAGATATACTACAAGGTGATGGCGTTGGACTATAACTTCAACCAGTCGGCCATGTCGGAGCCAGTCCGTTTGGTGAAGCCCGACACGATAGCGCCGACGAAGGCGGTCATTCTCGATATGAGCCAAGATACGACGGGAACTCTTCTCTTGAAATGGGCGAATAGTGCCAGCGAGGATTTGGATAGGGTTGAACTCTATCGGAGCTTAAACAGCAATGAGCAGTGGACGAAGTTGTCAGAGTGGAAGAGGGAAGCATTTGTGGAGTCTTATGTTGATACCTTCCCGTTCAAAGGAGAGCGGGTCTCCTATAAGATTGTCAACTACGATGAATCCAGCAACTCCAGTGTGGCGGAGAGTATCCCGTACAAGACGAAGAATGTGAAGCAGACTTGTCTTAAGAACCTCACCTACGAGGTGGATTATCAAAAAGGCGGAATCCGTCTGAAATGGGAGCAATGTGGGTGCCGAGTTTCGAAGATTTATGTTTATAGAAGCATCCAAGGAAAAACCAAGTTGTTGGAAACAATTCTAGGTTCAGAGCGCATCTTCTTTGATGGCGGATTGGTGAAGGGAGATTCTGTCAAATATATCTTGCAACCGGTGACGGAGAAACAGTCGAAGAACCTCACAACGGAAGAATTTGTATATTAATTAAAAATTGGGGATGATGAGCGTTTTGAAACGCTATTCCCATAGCCCTGCACAGAAGTGTGGGGCTATTTTTTAGGCTCTAGTCTGTTTGGTGAGTACCTCCTTTGGAACAAATATTCATAATTCTTGATGTGAAAATGTCACGATATCCATGATTACAACTCTTTGTTTAATGGATTGCCTAATGATTTTCATGTATATTTGGGTTCTGAAATAAAAGATATTTTGAAAAGTGGCAAGGAGGTACGTTGAATGATAATTAAAATGAACATATATGCATGTGTGATATTTTGTCTTGTTGCATTCCCGTTGCAAACTATTTTCGGTCATGAATGCGAGGATAGTGTCCGTCGTGATATAAAGCAGATAGTTTATGCGGAAAAAGGGGATTTGGATGGCCCTATATTCAAGATAGAGAAGGCTTTTTATGTGAATGGGAAAATTAGGAAAAGGTCTAATGTTAATTCGGGCTGGTCATGTGACCCTAACTCAGGTCGCTATTCGATAAGTCATTACAATAAAGAGGGAAGGGAATTGTGGGATTCCGTCTTTATATTTAGGGGATCCTTGCCAAATAATCCTGATTCTGTTGATATGGAGTCTGTTTGCGATAAGGAGGATTTGGTGTATATAAAAGAATGTGAGTATCGGGAGTCTGGAGAGTTGGTATGGGAAAAAATATGCTGGTTGGAGAAAGATACAATTCCTATCGTTAGTTGGAGAAAGTATGAGTATGACCAAGAGGGGGAGCTTTTGAAAGAAACTCTATGTAGGCATGAGAGAGATTCTTTTTGTTTTATAAATGAACATGATGTCATTTTGGTAGAATCTTCGAGTCGGAAAAAGACCAAACGTTATCATTACAACAATGGGACAGATGATGCATTTTATAAACAAGTCCAATGGCGTAACGGCTTGTTCTCTACTGTAGAAATTATTGATGACCCAGGGTGGAAAGAAAAAAAAGTATATGGCAAGGATGGGCGTTTGAAAAAAGAATATCTAAGAGATGCCAAGGGAAATCTTTGGTCAAAAGGTACTCGAGGAAATTCAAAAATGTGGGAATATGATGACTCTATAGGGTTATATCAAATGACACAAGTAAAGACTAAGTTTGATAAATATGGTAATCGCATATCTAGTTCGCAGAAAAATAAATATTATCAAGGAGGACGTAAGGTTGGCCCGATAGGAAAGATTGAAACAAAAATAACTTACCAATATGATACGCTTCATCGCTGGAGGGTAATGATAACGCAAGTGGATAAGAGTAAGTTCGGTAATTCTACTCCTTCTTATAGTGTGGAAAGTGCCTATAGGGATTATGATGATTATGGTAATTTGACAAATTACATTCAGGTACTTTCGTATTCTAAAAGTACCGTCGCTATTCAAAAATATAAATACGAGTATAATAAGAGAGGCGATTGGATAAGAAAAGAAGTGTATAAAAAAAGTCCTATGTCTGACGATGTTACTTTGGAGAAAGTGATTATTCGAGATATAAAATATTATTAGAAAGTGTTGTCGAGGATGAGGCCTGGGTCAAGAGATGCTATTTTAGGCTGCGTTTTTTGAAATAGAACAACTTGAATGCTAAAGAGAAACATAATGATAAAGGCGTTTTTTATAATGATTTCTTTTGTGCTCGTCCCCGTAATGATGGGGGCGAAGACTAATTTTGAATTTGACAGTTCTATGAGTGTGGACAAGAGAGCGGATAGCTTGTTCGTCCTCTATCAAAAGAGTGAAGACAAAAGCTTCAAGGTGGAGATTGTGGACTACTTTTTGGATTCCATCTGTCAAACTCACACGTATTTTTTGAAAACAATGAATTCCAACCATTTGTTGGACAATCCAACACACTATCAAAAAAAGAGGATTTTGGAAATATTGGTTGAAAATAAGGAGTTTGAAGATATTTTCTCTTTCCTTGATGGAACGCCGTATAAACCATACGTCTATATATCTAATAATTGGAACGACTCGATAAGAACTGTCATCAGAGGAAATTATTTGGAATTGTCCAAACGAGATTTTATGTGGAAGGATAACCCTTATTGTGACAAATACAAAAGAGGCTTTCATTGGGATTGTATTGAGGCCACCAGACGGAAACTGATGTATGAAAGGCTCTTGTTGAATATGAACGATGATATGATGATTGATGTCTTGTTGGAAAGAATGGAACGTAATCTCATTGAGCAGGATAGTCTTATACGGGAAAGTGATTGCAGAAATTTTTACCTTGATGCAATCTATCCTAACAAAGACCAAATCCTACTTGACAATATGTGTGGTGTTAAGTATAGGAAAAAGGAATTATACGACAAATTATTCTATTTGGTGATTAAGTACCCTATGAAATATGTTTTTGAAAGCGAAGATTCGGATGATGCTGGTGAATGTACGCCTTTCTCCTATTTCGTTTTTGGCATGTTCTCGGAAACGTTGGAAGGATTTCCTGACATTAAGGGATTGCAGAAAGGTATAGAATTCGACCCCAATAGAGAGAGACGGCGAGTATATAATCTTTATGACGAGAAAAAACTGGATGAGGTGTTGAGTTGGTGTAAGTCGCACCAAAAAGATTATAAGTTCAAACGCAGAAAGTGAGGCTTTCCGTTTGCATTCCCATCCCCCAATTTTTATATTAATTTATCTGTGTTATCTTCGTATGCAATTTTGACTGACTATGACGAGGAACGAGAGTGATTTAATGAATCGGTTAGTAGGAGGATCTCAAATATGTTAAAGGGAAACATAATGATAAAGGTGGTTTTTATAATGCTTTCTTTTGTGCTCGTCCCTGTAATGATGGGGGCGAAGACTAATTTTGAATTTGACAGTTCTATGAGTGTGGACAAGAGAGCGGATAGCTTGTTCGTCCTCTATCAGAAGAGTGAAGACATAAGCTTCAAGGTGGAGGTTGTGGACTACTTGCTGGATTCCATCTGTCAAACTCACACTTGCTTTTTGAAAGAAATGAATTCCAACCATTTGTTAGAAACTCCGACGCCCTATCAATAAAAGAGAATTTTGGAAATATTGGTTGAGAATAAGGAGTTTGAAGATATTTTCTCTTTCCTTGATGGAACGCCGTATGAACCGTACGTCTATATATCTAATAATTGGAACGATTCGATAAGAGCCGTCATCAGAGAGAATTATTTGGAATTGTCCAAACGGGATTTTATGCGGAAGGATGACCCTTATTATGACAAATATAAAAGAGGGTCTCATTTGGATTGTATTGTAGCTACCAGACGGAAACTGATGTATGAAAGGCTCTTATTGAATATGAACGATGATATGATGATTGATGTCTTGTTGGAAAGGATGGAACGTAATCTCATTGAGCTGGATAGTCTTATACGGGAAAGTGATTGCAGGAATTTTTATCTTGACGCAATCTATCCTAATAATGATCATTTTTTACTTGACAATATTGGTGGTGTTAAGTATAGGAAAAAGGAATTATACGACAAATTATTCTATTTGGTGATTAAGTACCCTATGAAATATGTTTTTGAAATCCAAGATTCGAATGGTGCTGGTGAATGTACACCTTTCTCCTATTCCGTTTTTGATATGTTCTCAAAAACGTTAGAAGGGTTCCCTGATCTTACGGGATTGCAGAAAGGTATAAAATTCGATTCAATTGTAGAGAGGCAGCGAGTATATAATCTATATGACGAGAAGAAATTGGAAGAGGTGTTGAATTGGTGTAAACTGCACAAAAAAGATTATAAGTTCAAACGCAGAAAGTGAGGCTTTCCGTTTTCGTTCCCATCCTAATTGTCGATGTGGAAATGTCATTGTTATGACTGTTAATTTTAAGGCCGTAAGTCAGTCATTCACAAGAGTTGTTTCTTTATTCTACATGTGGGGCTGTGTTTATACAAGAAATTTGTAGAACGGAATTTTTTGAAACGAAATGCACAGAATATAGAAAAAACGTTCCCTTTTCCCATCCAAAAATTTTTATATTAATTTATCTGTGTTATCTTTGTATGCAATTTTGACAGACTATGACGAGGAACGAGAGTGATTTAATGAATCGTTTAGTAGGAAGGACTCAAATTCTTTTGGATTCGTATGCACAACTGCGGTCGGAATGTGAGCGCTTGAGAAAAGAACTAGACGGACAAAAAAAACTCTATTCCGAATGTAAGGCCGAGTGCGATAGGCTGAAATCTCAGTATGAGAATTTGCGTTTCGCTAAGGTGATGTCCGTTACGGATACGGAGAGGGAACGGGCAATGAGACGGTTGTCAAATTTGGTGCGGGAAATAGATAAATGCATTTCTCTGTTGAATGAATAACATAGTCTATGGCAGTCGGTGACAAACTCACAATTAATTTGACGATAGGGCCCTATAGGTTTTCTCCTACGGTGGACCGATCAGAGGAGGGTGATTATCGGAAGGCTACAGAACATATAAATGCCAAAATAGCCGATTGGAGGAATAAAGCCTCTAAATTTACGGAGGCGCAGGTTCTTTCGGTGGTGGCATTGGAATTGGCAGTGGAACTAATGAAGTCCGAGAATAGTCGTAAGGAACTCGTCTCTGCAATGGAACGGATGGACGAGATGTTAAAAGCGGCTACTAAATAGGTTCCGGTTGACAGAAGAAAATGAGGCGGTCGTAAGATTCCCCTTTTGATTTAAATAGAAAATCCCGCATTACTTTGGATTCCTCATTCCAAGGTGGTGCGTTTTTTTATATATTATCAATTTAATTATCAATAACAAACAGATATGATTACAACAATAATCGTAGGAGTTGTCGCTTTGTTGGTTGGTGCTGGTGTTGCGTGGGTTGCGATGAAAACGGTACTGAAATCGCAGGCGGAAGGCATTATCCGCAAAGCTGAGGCGGATGCGAAAGTAGAAAGGGACAATAAGATTCTCGAAGCAAAAGAGACTTATATGAACTTGAAGAATGAGTACGAAACTCAAGTTAACCAAAGGAATGCCAAGATTCAGCAGACAGAGTCCAAGTTGAGACAACGCGAGATGCAATTGAACCAAATGCAGTCTGAACTTCAAAAGGGTAGGTCAGAGGTGGAAGCTATTAGGGGTAACCTTAACAACCAATTGCAGATTGTGGACCAGAAGAAACAGGATTTGGAAAAAATGTACCACCAAGCCAATGAGCGTTTGGAAGTGATTTCAGGCTTGTCTGCTCAAGAGGCTAAGGAGAAGTTGATCGAATCCTTGAAGGAGGAGGCCAAAACGGATGCCATGTCCTATGTGAACGAAATCATGGAAGAGGCCAAGATGACGGCCAACAAGGAGGCTAAGCGTATCGTCGTGCAGACGATTCAACGTGTGGCTACTGAGGCGGCAATCGAAAATTCAGTGACTGTATTCAATATTGATTCAGATGAGCTAAAGGGCCGTATCATCGGTCGTGAGGGTCGTAATATCCGAGCTTTGGAGGCTGCTACGGGTGTGGAAATCATCGTTGATGATACGCCAGAGGCAATTGTCCTCTCGGCTTTCGATCCTGTCCGTCGTGAGATTGCTCGTCTTGCCCTTCACCAGTTGGTGACGGACGGACGTATTCACCCTGCCCGCATTGAGGAGGTTGTGGCAAAGGTGAAGAAGCAGGTAGAGGATGAAATCGTGGAGACCGGTAAACGTACGACAATCGATTTGGGTATCCATGGATTGCACCCTGAGTTGGTTCGTTTGATCGGTAAGATGAAGTATCGTTCTTCTTACGGACAGAACCTTTTGCAACACGCTCGTGAGACAGCTAATTTGTGCGCCATCATGGCTACCGAGTTGGGCCTCAACCCTAAGAAGGCTAAGCGTGCCGGACTTTTGCACGATATAGGTAAAGTGCCTGATGACGAACCAGAATTGCCACACGCAATCTTGGGTATGAAATTGGCTGAGAAATACAAGGAAAAGCCAGAGATTTGCAATGCCATCGGTGCACACCACGATGAGGTGGAGATGGAAAGCTTGCTTTCACCTATCGTTCAAGCTTGTGATGCGATCTCTGGAGCCCGTCCAGGTGCTCGTCGCGAAATCGTTGAGGCTTACATCAAGCGTCTGAATGATTTGGAGAAATTGGCGCTTTCTTATCCTGGCGTTGTTAAGACTTATGCTATCCAAGCTGGTCGTGAGTTGAGAGTCATTGTCGGTGCCGACAAGATCGATGACAAGGCTACGGAGACATTGTCTTACGAAATCGCCAAGAAGATTCAGGACGAGATGACTTATCCTGGTCAAGTTAAGATTACGGTAATCCGTGAGACTCGTTCTGTAAGTTTTGCTAAGTAAGGATTTAAGTAATAGATAGTATATGAAGTGAGGTTGTCTGTAAGGGCAACCTCACTTTTTTTTGTGTGTGCGGTTGTCTGGAGTCCCAAAGGGACGGCACAATATAGCCATGGGTTTAAACCCATGGATGGCGTGTATAAACCCATGGACGACGTGATCTAGCCATGGGTGAGGTCCATGGATTGAGACAACCATCGTAGATATTGTTTGTGTCGGATGGATGATGAAAAAGTCTCCCTATGTAGGAAATTCGAAGTCTATTCTTAGATTCTATTATGAGATATAGGGGAATTCTCGCAATGGAATCATTCTTTTCTCGTCTCTTTGACCTCTGCTTTGGGGTGGAAACATAAACAAAAGCGGTGAGCCCTTTCGAACCCACCGCCATATCGTTGAAAAATTTTTTAGAATTTGAGAGCTAGACCTATTTGGTTTTTATGAGACGTAAGGTCAAGATGGATAGGCTCTGAATAGCTGCTCTTGCGCTCGGAAAAACTCTCTTTGAATTCTTGGATGGCTTGATTTTTCTTTCCTGCGCCTGACACCCATAGCGGGACTCCAACGGTAGTGATAACTGCTCCTGTTAAGAGAATGCCTATTCCTGCATGATAAGTATCATCATCGCGCTCATATTCCCAATCTTCGGTATCTTCGTTGTAGCTTTCAAAAGCGTAGGAGATGAGCGTACACATTCCACCTACAGCACATAGGCCGAGACCTACGCTGGTGACTACAATTCCTGACACCATTCTGTGTTGTCCGCTTTTATAATCTTTGAAGTATTCCGGCTTGCAGTTCTTCATGAGGTTGATTGTTTCCTTGTTGCTCAAGGCTCTGTTTTTATAGACGAGAGAGCTTCCTTTGTAGGTGATCTCCTCTATCTCGGAACAGTCTGAACCAATTCTTTGTGTGACCCTTGGGGCTGAATATTGATTCTCAGAGCTTTCGTTGTTATAAACCTCTACGATACCATTTTCGTAAGCGATGGAGACGATTTCCGATTTTAGCATTTTCTTGGTCTCTCCATCGGGCTTGTCGAAATATTTGTATTCAATGAAGTTCTTGTTGACTTTGGTAACCTTCGCCTCGATCTTTAGTTTGTCTTTTGTGATGATGACATCTTGCGCATTGGCAAAAACGAAGAGGCTTAAAAATAGAAGCGTTGTTGAAATTAGTCTTTTCATGAAAATGTGAAATTAAAATGTGTGAATATATGTTTTTGTAGTTCTAAATTGTATGGTAGGGTGAGCCCGATGGACTCACCTCTATGAGGAAACCTTAAAATTTAAGTGCTAATCCGATGTTGTTCTTGTGTGATACAAGGTCGATATGGACAGGCTCCGAATAGCCGCTGGTGCGGTCGGAAAAACCGTCTTTGAATTGTTGGATGGTTCTGTTCCTTTTGTTTACACCTGATACCCAAAGAGGAACACCTATGGCGGTGGCGGTAGCTCCTACTGCGGCAAATCCTACGCCGAGCCCAAACCAGATATCGTGAATTTCGTCCTCTTCTTCTTCGAAATAGTCGTCATCGTCATTGTCGTTGTCGAAGACGGATGAAAATGCGATAAAAACACATCCAGAAGCCAAAAAGTCAAGTCCGACGCAAGTGGTTACGATTCCTGCCACCATACGGTGATGTCCGCTTTGGTATTGCTTGTAGAGCTCAGGTTTGCAATTTCTTATGGCATATTTGATCTCCTTGTTGCTCAAGGCCCTGTTGTTATAGAAGAGTTCGCCCCCTTTGTAAGTGACGTTGTCCATGTCTGCACAAGTGAGGGCTTGTCTAGCCTGGGGTCTTACAGAAGAAGTCTGTCCTTCTGAATTGGTGTTGTCATAGACTTCCACGATTCCATTCTCGTAAGCGATGCTCGCAATGTTTGATTTGAGCATGGTCTTGAGTTCGCCATCGGGCTTGTCGAACTCTTTGTAGTCGATAGTGCTTCTGTTGACATGAACGACTTTGGCCTCAATCTTAAGTCTATCTTTCGTAATGATGATATCTTGCGCATCGGCAAAAACAAAGAGGCTTAAAAGTAGAAACGTTGCTGAAATTAATCTTTTCATTTTCAGTAAAATATAAATGGTAAAAATAAAGGGGAGAATAGGTTCTCCCCCTGATTGCTTATTCTAAATTGTGTAATTCATTTAGTAGAATCTTGTTCTCTTCTGGTGTTCCTACTGTGATTCGTAAGCAGTTGCCACAGAGTGTGACACTGTTACGGTTGCGCACGATGATTCCGTTGGAAACCAGATGATTGTATGTGGCTTGTGCATCCTTTACCTTGGTAAGCACGAAATTGGCGTCGGTAGGGTAGGTGCAGACCACTAGACTTAGCTTTTGCAGTTCCTCCACTAATCGGCTGCGCTCGGCCTTCAACGTTTTTACCCAATCTGCCACTTTGTCGGCTTCTTTCATCAATGCCAACGCTTGTCGTTGCGTGAGGATGTTGACGTTGTAAGGATACTTTATCTTGTTGAGCACGCAGATAATCTCTTTGGATGCGAAGGCCATGCCCAGACGGATGGCTGCGCTTCCCCATGCTTTGGAGAATGTTTGGAGGACAACCAAGTTGGAATGTTGGCTCAATTTCTTTGCAAAAGAGTCTCTTCCTGCAAAGTCGATGTAGGCTTCATCTACTACCACAATCCCGTTGAAGGATTGGAGAAGTTTCTCTATCTCGTTTTCTGCCAAGAGGTTTCCTGTCGGATTGTTGGGCGAGCAGAGCCACATGACCTTGGTATGTTCGTCGGCTTTTGCCAATAGTTTCTCCGCACTGAATTGGAAATTCTCGTCAAGGTTCACTTTCCGATATTCCACGTCGTTGATGTCGGCACAAACCTCATACATTCCGTAGGTCGGGTTGATGGCCACGACGTTGTCCACCCTTGGTTCGCAGAAGGCACGGTACATCAGGTCGATGGGCTCGTCGCTTCCGTTGCCTAAGAAGATGGATTCCTTGGCAACCCCTTTTATCTCCGAGATGCATTCTTTGACCGACCATTGCAATGGGTCAGGGTAGCGGTTGTAGGGCGCATTGTAGGGGTTCTCGTTGGCATCGAGGAAGACGGATGCTTCGCCCTTGAACTCGTCGCGTGCGCAAGAGTAGGGCTTCAATGCCTTGATGTTTGGGCGTATGATGTTATTTAAGTCAAACATAGTCTTCTCTTTTTTTGTGTAAATAATAAGAAAAACCTTCCCGTCTAGTCTCTTGTTGAGTGCGATGGGACTTGCTAGTCAGCCACTTATGCCTTCAACCGTAGCGTGACGGCGTTTTTATGGGCGAACAATTGCTCGTTTTCGGCCATAATCTCGATGGCGTTTCCTATTTTGTTCAATCCCTCTTGAGAAATCTCTTGGAGGGTGATTTTTTTGCGGAAGCTGTCGAGGTTGACACCGTTGTAGGCTTTTGCATATCCGTTGGTTGGCAATGTGTGGTTGGTACCCGAAGCATAGTCGCCTGCACTCTCTGGCGTATAATGGCCTAAGAAGAGGGAGCCAGCATTGACGATTTGCTCTGCAATCTCACCATAGTTTCGAGTGGAGATGATCAAATGCTCAGGTGCATATTCGTTGCTCATCTCGACCATCTCTTCTCGGTTCTTCACCAAGATGATTTTGCTGTGCTCGATGGATTTCTCGGCAATCTCCTTGCGAGGAAGAAGTGCCAATTGGCGATCCACCTCAGCTATCGTTTTCTCGGCCAACTGCTCGTCTGTCGTTACCAATATGGCTTGGCTGTCCACACCATGTTCCGCTTGCGAAAGAAGGTCGGAAGCCACAAATACAGGATTGGCAGTCTCGTCGGCGAGTACCTCCACCTCGGAAGGACCTGCAGGCATGTCGATAGCGACATCGCGAAGGCTGACCAACTGTTTGGCGGCTGTTACGTATTGGTTGCCGGGGCCGAAAATCTTGTAGGCCTTTGGAACGCTTTCCGTACCGTAGGCCATGGCTCCGATGGCCTGTACACCTCCGATTTTGAAGATGCGGTTGACTCCAGCTGCCTTGGCTGCCACTAATACGGCAGGATGGACTTTGCCCTCCTTGTTAGGGGGGGTGCAGAGCGTAATCTCTTTGCAACCGGCGATCTTGGCAGGAATGGCCAACATTAGCACGGTTGAGAATAGAGGGGCTGTTCCTCCGGGAATGTAGAGTCCCACCCGTTCGATGGCAACAGCTTTTTGCCAACATTTCACGCCAGGCATGGTCTCGACGCAAGGCAACGCTTGGTCTTGTGCGGCATGGAATTTCGTGATGTTCTCTTTCGCCAAGAGGATGGCTTCTTTCAAATCTTCCGAAACGACTTTCTCGGCCTCTTGAATCTCCTCGTCGGAAACCAAGAGGGAGTTTAGCTGCACCTTGTCGAATTTCAGCTCGTACTCTTTTACGGCCTCGTCGCCACGCTCTCGGATATCCTTGAGGACGTTGCGAACCAAATCAAACAAGTGGCTGTTGTCCATGGTTGGACGGCTTAGGAGCGAAGACCATTCGCTCTTTGCCGGATATTTGATGTATTGCATGATCTTTCTTTTTGAATTACAAAATCATCTTCTCGATAGGGACAACCAAGATGCCTTCTGCGCCGAGGGCCTTCAATTGGCTGATGATGTCCCAGAACGTTTTCTCCTCGATGACTGAATGCAAGGAAGACCAACCCTCTTTAACCAACGGCGTAACCGTAGGAGCCTTCATGCCAGGAAGGATCTTGCATACTTCTTGGATCTTGTCGTTCGGAATGTTGAGGATGATGTATTTCTTTCCTTCCGCATTCTTGTAGGAGTCGAAACGGAACAAGAGCTCGTCCAAGATTTGTTTCTTGTCGGAAGACAATGACTTGTTGGCGATGAGGATAGCCTCTGAACGCATAACTACCTCCACCTCTTTCAAGTTGTTGCTGACAAGGGTGCTACCGGAGCTTACGATGTCGAAGATGCAGTCTGCCAAACCGATGCCTGGTGCGATCTCAACCGAACCCGTGATGACATGGATTTCAGAATGGATGTTGTTCTTTTTGAGGAACTCCTCCAAAATGCGAGGGTAGGAGGTGGCAATCTTTTTGCCTTCGAACCAATCTAGGCTTTTGTAGTCTGCTGCCTTAGGAATGGCAAGGGAAAGCCTGCATTTGCTGAAGTCGAGACGCTTGACGATGACTGCATCCTCCTTCTTCTCTGCGTATTCGTTCTCGCCCACGATACCTACATCGGCAATGCCACTCGCTACGGCTTGCGGAATATCGTCGTCTCTCAAAAAGAGAATTTCCACAGGGAAGTTCTTCGCAGGAATGAGAAGTGTTCTTTTCCCGGATTCAATCTTGATGCTTGACTCAGAAAGCATCGTCATCGTTTCGTCATAAAGACGGCCTTTGGCCTGAACTGCAATTCGTAACATAATATCTATTTTTTGTTGTTTTGTTTTCTATTCTGCTGTTTCTGAAAGAAAAAGAGGCTCACCGCATCGGCAAGCCTCTTTCTATATCTATGTTCATAACACATCCGCTCACCGATTTTTATCGTTGATAATGATGATGGATATGATGGATGAATACTCTCATTCGTTTTGTTTTGAAAGAATTATGGCACAAAAGTAGAAAAAATAATCCATAAAAGAAAAGAAAGTTTGGTTAAAATCTCTTTGCGTCGTAATTTTGCACCATCATTATATATGGAGAAAGATTTGGAATGAAAAGTTTGGTGATAGATCAAGGCAATACCTCGACCAAGGTGGGCGTTTTTGACGGAGATGAATTGGTGCTTTGTCAGAGACTACCTCAATTTTCGGTGGAGGCGGTGGCGCAGATTGCGGAGCGCTATTCGGTCGATGCCTCGATTTTTTCCACGGTGGTGGCACAAGACGAATCCTTTCTTTCCCATCTGCGAAAGGCATTGCCCAACTTCCTACTGTTGGATGCCGATACCCCTTTGCCCATCGAAAACCTCTATGCGACCCCACAGACGTTGGGACGGGATCGCTTGGCCGTTTGTGTCGGGGCGAATTACTTGAAACCCAATACGAATTTGTTGGTGATAGACGCGGGTACGGCAGTGACCTACGACATCGTGAACGACCGGAATCAATATGTGGGTGGAAATATCTCGTTGGGTTTGGAGATGCGGGCCAAGGCGTTGAACGCATACACGAGCAAATTGCCGAAAGTGGACTTCCCTGAGAACATCCCGTTCTGCGGGACGACGACGGAAACGGCTTTGCAGGCAGGCATACTCTACGGATTGGTGGGGGAAATCGATGGTTTCATCGATTCATTTTCAGCCGTTTATCCGAACCTTTCAGTATTTTTAACAGGCGGAAGCGCATTTTACTTTGAAAGAAGACTAAAAAATGCCATATTTGCAGATGATAAATTATTGTTGATAGGCTTAAATAGGATACTTACTTTTAGAAGTTGAATAGGGATGAAAAAAAGCTTCTTACTATTATCTTTTGTGATGGGATTTATATTCTCGTCATATTCGCAGAATACAAGTTCTCCATATACTAGATATGGTTACGGAAGCTTAGTCGATGCTGGGTCTGGCTTGTCTAAATCAATGGGTGGCCTCTCTTTCGGACTTCGGTCGAAGGGGTTCATCAATTCAGGCAACCCTGCTTCCTATACGGCGATAGATTCGATGACGTTTCGTTTCGAGTTGGGTGCGGAAGCAAAACTCTCCACCTATTCGGATAAAAATGCGAACCAGACGACGTTTGACGCCAATTTGTCCTATATGGCACTCCAATTCCCGATTACTCGTTGGTTGGGTGTGAGTGCGGGCATCTTGCCTTACTCTTTCGTCGGCTACGATTTCTATCAGACGGATGTGCAGCCTTCTTCGATGACGAATGGTTCTTTGAATTCTCAATATGACTACGAAGGCAAAGGCGGTTTGACACAGGCCTACTTTGGTTTGGGCCTCTCTCCCGTTCGAAATCTCTCTGTCGGAGTGAACGTCGAATATAATTTCGGAGACATCGAGCATACGAGTGATGTGAGTTTCTCCACTTCCGCCTTCCGTTCCATGTGCCAGTCGAAAAAAATCAGCGTCTCTGATTTTAACTGGTTGGCAGGTGTTCAGTACGAGTTCGATTTGAGCGACCAAAAGCAATTGACTGTGGGTTTGGTCTTTGAACCGAAAGCAAAGATGAACGCCAATGCCTCTCAAGTCATCTATGTCGCGGGTATCGATACGGTGAATATTGATAATGAAGACGGCTTCGAGACCCCGATGACGCTTGGCTTGGGTGTGATGTATGGATTTTCGGAACGCCTTCAAGTAGGCTTGGACTATAAACGTCAGAACTGGTCGGATGTTAAGTATTTTGGTGAGAAACCTTTCGCTGACAGAAATCGAATAGCAGCGGGGGCGGAGTTCTTGCCGAATAAGAATTCCAAACGATATTTGGAGCGTATCCATTACCGCTTGGGTGCCAACTATTCCGACTCGTATATCAAGATGGGTGGTGACCAGTTGAACGAGTTCTCTCTTTCTGCTGGTTTGGGCTTTCCTTTAAAGAAGGGGTTGAACCCGACCGTGATAAATTTGTCGTTCGAATATGGCAATATGGGTTCGACTGCTGATGACAAGGTGCGTGAACAATACTGTAAGCTTATGTTGAGCGCAACGATTAATGAGCGTTGGTTCGCTAAGCGTAGATTTGAATAAGATACAGAAATTATTTAATATATACTGAAATGAAAACAAAAGTTATATTGTCGGCTGCTGCATTCGGAATGGTAGTTCTTTCTGGCTATGCTCAAACAGGAGTGCAGAGCGGAACTAAGTTCGGTCATGGTGCGGATAGCATTGCTTGTGTGCAGAATTTGACATTGATGCAGCAGGCAGCTAAGCAGGGGGATTTCGCAAGTGCGGTTGAACCATGGAACAAAGTATATTCTGAATGTCCAGCTTCTCACGTTTCATTGTACCAATATGGACCAAAGATTTTGGGTTGGCAAATCTCTCAAGAGAAGGATGCTGCTAAACGTGCTCAAGTCTTCAATCAGTTGATGTCTATGTACGATAGTCGTGCGAAGTATTTCGGTAACATGAAGAAATATGGCAAGCACTATATATTGGGTAGAAAAGCCCTTGATTATGTGACTTACGTTGACCCTGCAAAGGATCCAGACAAGCGTCAGGCTTACAATTGGTTGGCTGAGGCTATCGATTTGGGCGGAACTAACAATGAGGTCTTTGTTTTCCAACAATACTTCATGCTTTCCGATGCCATGTATGCGAAGGATCAAAAGGGATTCAAGCAACAGTACATCAATGACTATTTGAAGGTGACTCCGTTGCTTTCTGAGCGTGGTGCGTCTGGCGATATGAAGGATACGGCATATTCTAAGATGAAGACCATCGTTGACGTGATGTTCGCTAAGTCTGGTGCTGCCAAGTGTTCTGATTTGGATGGCATCTATGCTTCTCAAATCGATGGTAAGCAAACGGATAAGACTTTCTTGAAGACGGTGTTGGCACTTTACAAGATTGCAGATTGTGAGGAGTCTAGCGTTTACTTTAAGGCGGCTGCTTACATGTATAAGATTGAGCCAAGTTCTGATGCTGCACGTGGCTTGGCTACGCAGGCTATTAAGAACAAGGATTATGGTAAGGCTATCGAGTACTTCAATAATGCCATCTCTTTGGAGACGAACAACGGCGACAAGTCTAAGTTGTATATGAATATCGCCAAGGTTTATATGGCACAAGGAAATTATACGAAGTCAAGATCGGCTGCACAAAGTGCTTTGAGCATGAATGGAGCTAATGCGGATGCTTATATCCATATCGCTAAGTTGTATGCTCAATACTTCTCTTCCATCAGTGATGACCAAGTTATCCAAAAGACAGCTTTCTGGGCTGCTGTGGACAAGTTGGAGCGCGCTAAGTCAGTTGATCCTTCTCGTGCCGCTGAGTGTAATAAGTTGATTTCTCAATACAAGACTTACTTTCCACCTTCAACGGAGTTGTTCATGAGAGGTATCAAGGCTGGTTCTTCTTATACGGTTCCAGGTTGGATCGGTGAAACTACGACGGTTAAATAAAAAATCGAACAGTGAATCTTACGAGATTAAATTATAGGCATGCGGCAGCTACTCTTGGAGTGGCTGCTGTATGTGTTTTTGCTTCCTGCTCGGACGGCAACCAAACGGTTGATTCTGTTACGGATAGGGCAAAGACTCCTTCGCTTCGTGCGTTGGATGTCCATACGGTGATTTCAGACTCGGGCGTGACCCGTTACCGAATGAACGCAGGTGAATGGCTGGTTTACGACAGGGCGGAAGAACCTTATTGGGATTTCCCTCAGGGAATCTATTTGGAGAAATTCACTCCTCAATTGGAAATTGATGCGGAATTGAGGAGCAAGTACGCCATCTATTACGAGCGTAAGAAGTTTTGGGAACTGCATGACAGTGTCCATGCGAAAAATTTGAACGGTGAGCAGTTTGAGTGTAAGAGTCTCTTCTGGGACGAGACGAAGGAATTGGTCTATTCCGATGATACGATTACGATCAAACAGGCTAACAAGACAATTGTGGGAAAGGGTTTCAAATCTAACCAAGCCCTGACTAAATATGAGATTCGTAATGTGATGGGTGTTTTCCCTGTCTCTGAGTGAGTGGTTATGTTGCTGGTTTCGATTGTATTTCTCTTGCTGTCCTACTCCTTCTTTTATGGAATGGAGGTGGCTTATATATCCTCCAACCGGTTGCGTCTGGAATTGGAATCGAATTCGGAGCATTGGACGGATCGTTCGTTGAAGTATCTATTTGAACACCAGCCGCAATTGTTCGCTTCCCTATTTTTGTGGGCAAGGGTCTCTTTCGTTTTTTTGATGCTTGCCCTTTTCTCTTACTTTACGCAGTTTGTCGCCTCTTCAGAGTGGGGCATGCTTTTGTTGGGCATCCCGCTTGTGCTACTTCTCCTTTTTTTGTCGGTCAATTTGGCTTTGTCCTTGGTCTCTGTTTGTAATCCGACTTCTACATTCCGCTTTTTTTCTCTCTTTTTGACGTTGCTTGTCTTTGTCTCTTATCCGTTTGTCTCGATGCTTTTTTCTTTGGCACGGATGTTCAAAATTGACTTGGATGAGTTCTCTCCGTTTAGTATCAATGTGGTTAGCAACGATAAGGATAGTACGGATGAATTTGTGACTGAGGGTGCTGATTCGACGGACGACGTGGACGATGAGGTGAGGATGTTCCAAAACGCCCTCGACTTTTCCAATGTCACGTTGACTAATTGTATTGTTCCCCGCACGGAGATTGTGGCTATTGATGTTAATTCGCCAGTCGAGAAATTGACGGAACTTTTTGTCTCCTTGCACTACTCCCGTATCTTGGTCTATAAAGACAACATTGACAATATCTTGGGGTATGTCCATTCTTCGGATTTGTTTGACAGACCCTCTGCAATCAAAGATATGTTGAATCCTTTGCCTGTCGTGCCAGAGAGTATGTCGGCCAACCGTATGTTGCGGATTTTCCTGCAACAGCATAAGGGAATGGCTTTGGTGGTTGATGAGTTTGGTGGTACGGCTGGTATTGTCACGTTGGAGGATATTATGGAGGAGATTTTTGGCGAGATAGAGGATGAACATGATGACGATGGCGACGGTTTGGTCGCAAAGAGCCTTGGAAACGGGGAATATGTCTTGTCTGGTCGTTTGGAGGTCGAAGCGGTGAACGAGCGGTACGGCCTTCATCTTCCATTGTCGAATGAGTACATCACCTTGGCAGGTCTGATCCTATATAAAAACTGTATGTTGCCGCAACCTAAGGAGCGCGTGACCATTGAGAACTACGAATTCTCCATAGTCAGAGTTGTCTCGACGCGTATAGAGTTGGTGAGGTTGACTGTCAAATCGTGATTTTATCCTATTTTGCTAAATATCGGGAGTCTTTTGTGATTCCTTTTATATTTTTTTGTATATTCGCACCTCAAAAAGTACATTTGTTTAGAATAAAGTAAAATAAATAAAAAGTAGTAATACAAAAAGGTAATGGCAGCATTAGAGAAAATTAGAAACAAGGCCGGAATGCTGATAGGAGTTGTCGGTTTCGCCTTATTCGCTTTTATTATTGGTGATTTTATCACATCAAGTTCTTCTTATGTGAATTTGATTAAGCAGAAGGTTGGAAATGTGGAGGGCCACTCATTGACAATGCAACAATACTCTGCAGATATTCAGCAGTTTAAGGAAATAGCCGAGATGGGCGGTCAGCCTAATATGACGGATGGCCAATTGAGAGACAACGTATGGGATAAGTTCGTTTACTCATCTTTGTTGGCAAGCGAGTGTGATAAGATCGGTCTGTCTGTGTCAGACGAAGAGTTCCAAGATGCTCTTTTTGGTGTACAACCACATCCAATGTTGAACCAAGTTCCTTTCCTTCGTGGCGAGAATGGCCGTTATGATTCACGTATTTTGAAACAAATCCTTCAAAACAAGGAGAATCCACAAATAGAGTCTTATTACAGAGCTTGGAAATATTGGGAAGAAGAGTTGAAAAATCAAATCTTGTTGGGCAAATACCAACGTTTGATTTCTACTGCCATGACTCCGACAAAAAAGGTTGCCGAGAATTTGGCTTCTTTGGATATGAACGAATATGATTTGGCTGTTATCCGTAAGGCTTATTATGAAGTGCCTGATTCTACGGTTACAGTGTCAGACTCAGATTTGAAGGCTTTGTATGATAAGAGAAGAGCTTCATTCAAGACTGAGCCTTATCGTACGGCAAAGGTCATCGTGTTTGACGTGGCTCCTTCAAAAGAGGATTATGATGAAATGGAAAACAGCATCAAGGAGGCTAAGTCTGCATTGGATTCATTGGCTGATGATATGGTTCCTTTGTTTGTTTCTCAAAACTCAGATAGAGAGTTCTCTTACAATCCAGCATATATGTCCGAGCGTCAAGTCGATCCTCTATTTGCAGACTTCGCTTTCTATTCTAAGAAGGGTGCTGTTTCTGAGGTGAAGCGTGATGGTTCTTACTATAAGGTGGCAAGGGTTATGTCGGATGTGCAAAATCGTCCAGACTCAGTCCGTGCAAGCCGTATCGTAGTCTTCAGAAACAATCAGGAGGAGTCTCAAAAGTTGGCAGATAGTTTGATGGCCGAATTGAAGAAGGGCGCAAACTTCGCAGAGTTGGTTAAGGCATTCTCTAAAGATGGCAAGGCTATTCTTGACAAGGACGGTGATATGGATTGGCTTATGGAGGGTCTCCTCGGTGTTGAGGGATTCGACGATGCAGTCTTCACGGCTAATGTAGGTGATTGTTTTACATTTCCTGTTCAACAGGCAGTTATGTTGGTTCGTGTTACAGACAAGACAAAACCTGTTAAGAAGGTTAAGATGGCTGAGATTGTCAACAAGGTAGATGCTGGTACGGAGACTTACAGAAAGACTTACGAGTTGGCAAGAGTCTTCATCTCTGAGAACAGAACGTTGGCTTCTTTCGAGGCTGCTGCTAAGGAGAACGGCTATGATGTTAGAACAATGTCTCGTTTGGGTAGAAACCAAAATCAAAACTATATGCTCCCTCAAGCTAGAGATATTATCCGTTGGGCATGGGATCATAAGGTAGGTGAGGTTTCTGACAAGGTATTTGAGTTGCAAAACCAATATGTAGTCGCTGCTTTGTCTGAGGCTGTTGATGATGACTATGTTCCATTTGCTTACGCTAAGTCTGAGTTGCAAGATCAAGCTCGTAATGACAAGAAGGCTGAAAAGTTGATGGCAGAGATGACCAACGCAGATCTCTTTGCAACGCTTTCATCTGATACGCTTAAGGCCGTTAAATTGGGTAGTTCCTCTTTGGGCCGTTTCGGTGCTGAACAAGCTGTCTTGGGTTCTTTGTCTAAGTTGGAGCCAACACAGATCTCTTCTCCGATTAAGGGTGTCAACGGTGTCTATATGGTGAAAGTTCTTGACAAGAGACCTGTAGCTCCAGATGCAGTGGTAGATCAAATTCACCGTGCGCAAATAGGCAATGTGCAAACGGTTATGTATAGAAATTTGTTCGGCTCATTGAAGGAAATTTCTAATGTAACTGATACAAGATACGAGTTCTATTGATAATCAATAAATCCGGTTCGCCGGGTGATAGTATCCTGAAGTTCACGAAGAAGGATTTCCTGAATCTCTTCGTGAACTTCTTTTTCATTTATGGTAAGCATGGATAAGGAACGATTGTTGGGAAAGACGTTGCCCGAACTGAAAGCTCTTGTGCAAGAGTTGGGGCTTCCCTCTTTTTCTGCCAAGCAAATATGTGATTGGTTGTATAAGAAGAAGGTTGACTCCATAGAAAAAATGACGAATCTCTCTTTGGTCAATCGGGAGAAATTGTCTGCCAAATATGAGGTCGGCTTGGTTTCACCCGAGCGGGTCGATGCTTCTGTCGATGGAACCCGAAAATATTTGTTTCGAACTCTTCATGGCCTTGTGGAGACGGTCTATATTCCTGAAGAGGATAGGGCGACCTTGTGTGTCTCTTCGCAGGTGGGATGCAAAATGAATTGTCTCTTCTGCATGACGGGGAAACAAGGCTTTTCTGGTCATCTTACTGCGGCCGACATCTTGAATCAGATGCAGTCTATCCCGGAGGCGGATTTGTTGACCAATGTGGTCTTTATGGGAATGGGCGAGCCGATGGACAATGTGGAGGAGGTCTTGAAGACCTTGGAGATCATGACTTCGGATTGGGGATATGCTTGGAGTCCAAAGCGGATTACGGTTTCCACTGTCGGACTTGTCCCTGGTATGAAGCGTTTCTTGGAATTGAGTTCTTGTCACTTGGCTGTTAGCTTGCATAATCCAATTCCGGAGGAGCGTTATTCTTTGATGCCTATCCAAAAGGCCTATCCTATTGCGAAGGTGATTGAGGAGATAAAAAAGTATGATTTTAGTCATCAGCGTCGAGTCTCGTTTGAGTACACTATGTTTAGTGGCGTAAACGATCGTCCAGCCCACGTGAAAGCGTTGGTCTCTTTGCTCTCTGGTCTGGAATGCCGTGTCAACTTGATTCGGTTCCATGCTGTTCCTGGCGTGCCGTTGGAGGGCTCGTCGATGGAGACCATGGAAAAGTTCCGGGATGAGTTGATTCATCGGGGCATTATGACTACGATCAGAAAATCGCGTGGTGAGGATATCTTCGCTGCTTGTGGACTTCTTTCCAGCAATCATACGGGCAAATTGAATGAGATGGCAAAGGAGAACTGAGAGACAAACTGAAAATTCAAAGTTGTGTCACATTTGTGGACATGGTGAACTTCAAATAAATTCATGACAATGAGTAAGATTAAGTATGTTTTATTGATTATCGCTTCCATGTGCTTGCTCTCTTCTTGTGGTGGAAACTCGAAGAAAGGGGGAGCGTCCGCCTTGTTACCGGGAATTACGGGGGCGGCTTTTGATGTTTTGGTTGTCGGTGAAGAAAAATTGTGGCGAGACACGGTCGGTCGAGCTTTGTTCGATCTTCTGAATACGGATATGCCTTGCTTTCCTCAATCGGAGCCGATGTTCAATATTTCGTTCATTAGGGAAAGGGATTTTACAGGCATTCTAAGACCTGTGCGCAACATTGTCCTTTTTGATATATCCGATCGCTATACCCAAGGTAAGGTGACCTACCTGAAGGATAAATGGTCCTCGCCACAAGCGTTAGTCAAGCTTGCTGCGCCTGATAAGGAGTCGTTCTTGCAGTTGTTGCAGGATAAGGGGGAAGAGGTCATCTCCTATTTGGTGGATGCCGAGCGGAAAAGGACCTTGTCTTTCTATTCCAAATATTGTAGTCCGGAGATGGCTCAAAAGGTAAAGAACGCTGTCAATGTGAAGATGAAGGTGCCTAATCATATGGACCGTTGTCGAATCGAGAAGGATTTTATTTGGATGACGAACGGCAATTTGAATATGACGCAGAATATCGTTGTCTATTCCTATCCTTACTACGACAAATCGGATTTCCAGTTGGAAAAATTGTTGCATAAGCGTGATTCGGTGATGAAGTTGTACATTGCTGGTCCTGCGGAGGGCTCTTATATGACGACTGAATATCGTTGCGAACCGACCTACAAGGAACTAATTGATGAAAATGAACGTTATTTGGTGGAAGTGAGAGGCTTGTGGCGAGTGGAAGGCGACATCATGGGCGGCCCTTTTGTCAGTCGGTCTTATCTGGATGCTGCTCTTGGCCGAATCGTGACGGTGGAGGCTTATCTCTATGGTCCTTTCCAAAAAAAACGTAATACGATGAGGCAGTTGGAGACGATAATTCGTACCCTTGATTTGGATTAACGGACTATGCCGGGAAGATTGATTTCTAAAAGGTGACAAAAAGTCCTCTTTTTCCCGATAAAATGCTAATTTTGCATAGTAGGTAATTTTGAAATATATTATGGAAGAAAATAAGATAAGAGTCGGTATTACACAAGGTGATATTAATGGTATTGGTTATGAGGTGATTATAAAGACATTGATGGATCCTCGAATCAATGATTTTTGTGTCCCAATTGTCTATGGTTCCTCAAAAATAGCCGCCTATCACCGAAAGGCGTTGAACATCGACAATTTTAATCTGAATGTGATTGCAGATGCTTCAAGTGCGAATCCGAAACGTTCGAACGTCATCAATTGCGTGAGCGACGACGTGAAGGTGGAACTTGCCAAGTCAACAGAGGAGGCTGGTGAAGCTGCATTCTTGGCTCTTGAACGGGCTACGCAGGATTTGCGCGAGGGCTTGATCGATGTTTTGGTGACGGCTCCGATCAATAAGAAGAATATCTATTCAGACAAGTTCCATTTCACTGGCCATACGGAGTATTTGGAAGAGCGTTTCGGTAATGGTCAGAAGGGATTGGTCTTGATGGTGAACGATGTTTTGAAGGTGGCTGTGGTCACTGGTCATGTTCCGTTGAAACAGGTCTCTTCTTACATTACGATTCCGACTATATTGGATAAGTTGGAGAAACTGAATCAGACGTTGATTCGTGATTTCAGCATTGTCCGTCCTCGTATAGCCGTCTTGGGGTTGAATCCTCATGCAGGAGACAGAGGTTTGATCGGTCAGGAAGAGGAGGATGTAATTATCCCTGCTATTTCAAAGGCTAACGACAAGGGTATCATGTGTTTTGGCCCATACGCTGCCGATGGCTTCTTCGGAGCTGGTAGCTTCAAGAATTTCGATGCGGTGTTGGCGATGTACCATGACCAAGGTTTGGCTCCGTTCAAGTGCGTGGCTATGGAGAGTGGCGTTAACTATACGGCTGGATTGCCGATTATCAGGACTTCTCCTGCCCATGGTACTGCTTATGATAAGGCTGGAATAGGCAAGGCTTCGGAAGATTCGTTCCGTGCGGCTTTATATTTGGCTTGTGATATATTCAATTCCAGAAAAAATTATGCGAAGATGACGGCTAATCCATTGCGTAAGCAAGATGTGGAGATTAGCGGAGTTGTGGAATGATTGGTTTCTTGAAAAAATAGGAGGCGGATATGACTAGGGAGGAACTTCAGCAGGTAAAACAGCGGTTTGGAATCATTGGTTCTAATTCGGCTTTGGACCATGCAATTGATGTGGCTGTGCAGGTCGCGAGTACTGACCTCTCTGTATTGGTGACAGGTGAGAGTGGAGTGGGAAAGGAGCGTTTCCCTCAGATTATCCATCAAAATAGTGCGAGAAAGCATGGCCCTTATATTGCAGTCAACTGTGGAGCCATTCCGGAAGGAACTATCGACTCTGAATTGTTTGGCCATGAGAAAGGCGCTTTTACAGGTGCTGTATCGGAAAGGAAAGGCTATTTTGAAGTGGCGGACGGCGGAACCATCTTCTTGGATGAGGTGGGTGAGTTGCCTCTCACTACCCAAGTGCGCCTTCTCCGTGTGTTGGAGGTCGGTGAGTTCATTAAGGTGGGCTCTTCCAAAATCCAGAAGACGAATGTCCGGGTCGTGGCTGCCACGAATCTGGATATGAGCAAAGCCATCTCCGAAGGACGGTTTAGGGAAGATTTGTTTTATCGTTTGAGTTCAGTTCCGATCTCAGTCCCTCCATTGCGTGATAGGGGTGCGGATGTCGTGCTTCTTTTTCGTAAGTTCGCCGTTGATTTTGCCGATAAGTATAGGATGGAGTCCATTCGACTTTCCCCGGAGGCGGAGGTCGTCTTGCAACATTATCCTTGGCCAGGCAACGTGCGTCAGTTGAAAAATATTGCGGAGCAACTCTCCATCTTGTCAGAAAAGAGGGAAATCTCGGCGGAGACTTTGCAGAGTTTCTTGCCACCAGTTGCTCCTTCGTCCGATTTCTTGCCTGCTTTCCCTGGCGGACACTCCCATGCAAATGAGAAGTCGTTTGAGTCGGACCGAGAAATCCTCTATCAAGTTCTCTTTGATATGAAGAAGGATATGAACGACTTGAAGAAGTTGGTTCATAGTATTATAGCGAAAGGAGATGTTTCCCAAATGGATTTGTCCAACGTCTCCAATTTATTCAAGGATACGGATGTCTCTTCTGTTATTCGTCCTCAGCAGACTGTCTCTTCTCCGATTAAGAATAATACGAAGGATATAGAGGATACGGAGGAGTATGTGGAGGAAATCTTCTCTTTGGGAGATGTGGAGAAAGAGATGATAAAGAAGGCTCTTGAACGCCATAACAATAGAAGAAAGTTGGCAGCCCAAGATTTGAAAATTTCGGAGCGAACCCTCTATAGGAAGATAAAGGAGTATGGCTTGGACTAATCGCAAGGTCCACGTGAAAATGGCGGGATTCGTTGGAAAGAAAAACTTATAAGAGATGAAAAGAATTATATGCTTTTTGATGGTAGTGTTGATGGCAGGCTTGACCTCTTGCCTCGTTTCCTATAAATTTAATGGGTCGTCTATCGATTATACCAAGATAAAGACGATTACCATAGTGGAGTTCCCTAACCAGGCTGCTTTGGTCTATCCTTCTTTGGCTTCTGAGTTTACGGAGGCCTTGAATGACGAGTTCTCTCAAAAGACTCGCTTGAGCTTTGTCAACCGTAACGGTGATTTGCAGATTGAAGGGGCGATTGTCGATTATGCAGTCATCTCCATGTCGGTGGGTACATCGGGTCAGTCTATGGATACCAAATTGCAGATGAGCGTAAATGTTAAGTTTACGAACCGTGTCAATCCTTCCGAAAATTTTGAGGAACGTTTTTCTGCTTCGCAAGTTTTCTCCAACACGAATACGATCAATCAAGTGCAGGATGAGTTGAACAAGTTGATTATCGAGGATATTGTAAACCAGATATTTAATCGTACTGTAGCCAATTGGTAAGATGACAAAACAAGAATTGTTGTCGATCGTTGATTCTCCTTTGAGAATAGGGAAAACGGAAATGCCTGATTTGCAGGAGTTCGTGAAGGAGTATCCTTATTCCTCCCTTTTCCGAATGCTCTATATCGTGGGGTTGCACAACATCCAGGATGTACGCTATGCCAACGAACTGAAGTCAACGGCTTTCTATGTTTCTGAACGTCATCTGCTCTTCCAACTTTTATCTAAGAAAGTGGAGCCGAAGGTGGAAAAGAAGGAGATCTCCCGTATGGTGTCGGAGACGCATGCGGATGAGTTGATTGAGGAGGAGAAGAAGCCTGTCGCACCGATTGTCGATATAGAGACTTATCTTAGGGATAAACCAGGACCTGAGGAGGTGGATTTGTCTTCGTTGGCACGCTCCATCAACACAAAGAAAGAGAGCGTTCCGATGAAAAACCAGTCGGTTATAGACAAGTTTTTGGAGGCAAGCAGCAAGAACGATATCTATGTGAAGGTCTCTAAAACGGAGGAGGAACCCGATACATCTAGGCAGGATCGGAGCAAGCAAGAGGTGGAGGAGTGCTTCACGGAGACTTTGGCAAAAATTTATATCAAGCAGCACAAGTTTGAGAAGGCGATAAATATTTTCCGTCGGTTGAGACTGAAATATCCCGAAAAGAGTGTCTATTTCGACGACCAAATACGTTTTTTCGAGAAGCTTTTGCAGAGTTATACTAAGTAGAGAAGCGGAGTGCTAAGAGGAAAAACGAAAATGTGCTAGGCAAACTGGAATATTAAGGGTGCAGCACCACGGCGGTTTCATTTAAGCCAACAGTAATGCACATAAATACCCCTACCCAAAACGTAGAGAATTGAGCTTGATTTTGCTTATTGTATTTCAGTTAGTTAGATTTTTTTGAAAGATTGTTTTTTTGTCATTTTAGGGAC